>NZ_JAJPWR010000027.1:0-119994 GCF_046548995.1 Amycolatopsis sp. lyj-109 | reverse complement strand
AAGATGTTTCGGTGGTTATAGCGTCAGGGAAACGCCCGGTCCCATTCCGAACCCGGAAGCTAAGCCTGACAGCGCCGATGGTACTGCAACCGAAGGGTTGTGGGAGAGTAGGACACCGCCGAACTTAACATGAAGGGAAGGGCCCCGGTCGAGACGGAAACGTCTCCCGGGGCCCTTTCTTCATTTCCGCTCCCGGGGCCCGTGTCGACCCTCCATTCACGCGTGTCGACCCTTCAATCACGCGTGTCGTCCGTCCAGTCACGCGTGATGCCCCTGCAGTCACGCGAGATGCCTCCCAGATCACGCGCGAAGCCCGGCCAATCACCCGCGATGCCGCCCGCATCACCCTCGACGACGCCTCACCCCGGCCCTGACCTCGAGCCCGGCCGAGCCGGCGGCCGTCTCCGCAACGGCGACGACAACACCAGCGACGTCGTCGTCTCCCCATACCGCTGCACCTTCTCGACGAGCTCCTCCAGCTCCGCCGTATCCCGGCACAGCACGCGCAGAACCCAGCACTCCTCACCCGTCACGTGATCCGCGGCCACCACCTGCGCGAGCGGCAACACCGCCGTCCGGAACCGAGGCGTGTCGAGACTCCGGACCCGCGCCCGCACCAGCGCCTCGATCGGCAACCCCAGTTTCGTCGTGTCGACGCTCGCCGCGTAGCCGGTGATCACTCCGCGCTCCTCGAGACGGCGGACGCGTTCCGTCACCGCCGAGCCGGACAGCGATACCCGGCGTCCCAGCTCCGAGAAGCTCAGCCGGCCATCCGCCTGCAGGAGCTCCAGCAGGCGCCAGTCGACGTCGTCGAGGTGGTCCACCGCAACTCTCCCGGGTTCGCAGGGCCAGTACAGGGAAATCCCCGGCCGTCCCGGGCTTCCACGCCGATTCTGCCCTGTCCGGAAACCGCCTGCCGCAGCAGGATTTACCTCATGACACGCACGCTCGCCTTTCCCGCCGCGGCACCCGAAGCCGCCGTCAGGTACTTCGGGGCCGAACTCGGCTTCGAGGTCGATCCCGACGATCTCGTCCAGGACCTCGAAGCCGGCCGCACCGACGGCTACGTCGTCGTCGAGACGCGGGCGCCCGAAGTCTTCGCCCTGGCCCGCATCCCCGGCGCGATCAATCTGCCCTACCGCGACATCACCGCGGAAAGCGTGACGCACCTCGACCGGGACCTCGTGTACGTCTGCTACTGCGAAAGCACCGTCTGCAACGCCGCCACGAAGGGTGCGCTCAAGCTCGCCGAGCTCGGCTTCAAGGTGAAACGGCTCTCCGGCGGCATCACCGGCTGGATCGCCGCCGGCTATCCGGTCGAGGGCGCAGGAATCACGGAGCGAGGAATTCGCTGTGCCTGCTGACCTACCCTGGACAGCGTGACCCGAATCCTGATCATCCAGCCGGACACGTCGGACCCGCTGGGCCCCCTCGGCGACTGGCTGACCGAGGCCGGCGCGGAACTCGACGTCCGCCTGCAGCCGGAAGCCGGCCTGCCCGGCGACCTCGACGGCTACCGGGCCGTCGTCTGTCTCGGCGGGGGCATGGCCGCGGAAGACGATGCCCAGCACCCGTGGCTCGCCGACGTCCGGCGGCTGCTGGCGAAGGCCGCGGCGAAGAACCTGCCCACCTTGGGCATCTGCCTCGGCGCCCAGCTGCTGGCCGTCGCCACCGGCGGCCGTGTCGAGGTCGCTCCCGATGGGCCGGAGGTCGGTCCGCACCTCGTCAGCAAGAAGGACGCGGCGTGGACCGACCCGCTGTTCGCCGACCTGCCGCTCGTGCAGGACGTCCTCCAGTTCCACACCGACGCGATCACCCGGCTGCCGCCCGGTGCCGAACTGCTCGCGTCCTCACCGCTCTACACCCACCAGGCCTACCGGCTCGGGCGTTGTGTCTACGGTGTCCAGTTCCACATCGAGACGACCGCGGAAGTCGTCGAGAGCTGGGCCGCGGAATGCCCCGAAGAAGCGGAATTCGCCCGGCCCGGCGCACTCGAGCACGAAGCATTGGTCACCGTGCACGCCGACATCGAGGAAACTTGGCGGCCCTTCGCGCAACGGTTCGTCAAGCTGGCCGCCGGAGAACTCGAAGCAGCAGTGGCCGGTCACCGTACTTTGCCGCTGGCTTAACGACAGAGGTCACAACCAGCAACATCCTGTTAACGCCGGGCGTACCCGTCAGGTACCTTGCGGGAGGAGTCCCCACAAGGGTGCGGAGGTCGGGGTGCAACCCTCGTTGCTGGTCGTGGTCGTCGTCGCTACGGCCCTCATTTTCGATTTCACGAACGGGTTCCACGACACCGCGAACTCGATGGCCACGTCGATCGCCACCGGGGCACTCAAGCCCCGCGTGGCCGTCGCGATCTCGGCGGTGCTGAACCTGGTCGGTGCGTTCCTGTCGGTCGAGGTCGCCAAGACGATCTCCAGCGGCTTGGTGGACGACACCAAGATCGGCCCGGCGGTCGTCTTCGGCGGGCTGATCGGCGCCATCATCTGGAATCTCGTGACGTGGTTCGTCGGCTTGCCGTCGAGTTCGTCGCACGCCTTGTTCGGCGGGCTGATCGGCGCCACCTGGGTGTCGGCGGGTACCGACTCCGTCCATTTCGGAAAGATCGTCGAGAAGGTCCTGGTCCCGGCCGCGGCCAGCCCGGTCATCGCCGGGCTCGTCGCGATGACCGCCACCTACTTCGTCTACCGCTTCCTGGTGCGCGGCCGCCCGGCCACGCGCGGGTTCAAGGTCGGCCAGATCGTCTCGGCGTCCCTGGTTTCACTCGCGCACGGCACCAACGACGCGCAGAAGACGATGGGCATCATCACGCTCACCCTCGTCACCGCCGGCAGCCTCCCGGCGGGGGCGTCGCCGCCCGTCTGGGTGATCGTCAGCGCCGCGTGCGCGCTCGCACTCGGCACGTACCTCGGCGGCTGGCGCATCACCCACACCCTCGGCAAGGGCCTCACCGACATCGAGGGCCCGCAGGGCTTCGCCGCCCAGACGAGCTCGGCGCTGGTCATCCTGATCTCGTCGCGGCTGGGCTTCCCGCTGTCGACGACGCACGTCTGCTCCGGCGGGATCGTCGGCTCCGGCGTCGGCCGCCGGGACGCGCCGGTCCGCTGGCGGATGGCGGGCCGGATGGTCGTCGCCTGGCTGTTCACGCTGCCCGCGGCCGCGATCGTCGGTGCGATCTCCGGCAAGATCGCCTCGCTCGGCAACGCCGGCACCATCGCCGTGGGCGTCGTCGGAGCCGGAGTCGGGCTCGGCATCTACCTGCTCTCGCGACGCCATCCCGTCACCGCGCACAGCTTCCAGGTGCCCGAGCCGACGCCCGCCGGGACCGAGCCGGGCCGGCTCGCCGCCTGAGCGGCCTTCCCCGGCTACGGTGGTCGGTGATGGCAGACCGCGCGCGAACGACCGCTTCGGCGGCGAGGTACGGCTTCACGGATTCCCGTGCCGAGGGTCAGTTGCGCGCGGCCGGCTGGTGGGCCGACGCCGGTCCGGTCGAGACGGTCGCCGACGTGCTCGCGGCGCTGTCCCGTACCGCCGACCCGGACCTCGCGCTGCGCGGCCTGGACCGGATCCGCGAGGCCGACGCCGCCGAGTGGGCCGACCTCGAAGAGCAGCTGCGCATCCACCGGACGTTCCGCGGCCGCTTCCTCAGCGTGCTGGGGACGTCGAGCGCGCTCGCCGACTTCCTCGCCGCGAACCCGGAGCAGTGGCGCTCGCTCATCGGGGACAAGTGCACCGACGCCGCCTGTTACCGCGAAGCCCTGCGCACGGCTCTCCTGGCCGGCGACGGTTCGGTGCTCACCGGGCGCAAAGCCGAGCACGCCCTCAAAATCGCCTACCGCGGCCAGCTGCTCGGCATCGCCGCCGCCGACCTCGGGCACGTCGTCGAGGCCGGGCTCGATCACCCGAGCTACGCCGAGGTCGCGGCGCAGCTGACCGAACTGGCGGAAGCCGCGCTGGCCGCCGGGCTGGTCGTCGCCGAGGCCGAAGCCGGCGCATCGGCCGACGGCACCTTGGCGATCGTCGCGATGGGCAAGTGCGGGGGCCGGGAGCTCAACTACGTCAGCGACGTCGACGTCATCTTCGTCGGCGAAGGAGACATCGGCCTCGCGACGCGGCTGGCCAGCACGATGATGCGCGTCGTCGATAAGGCGTGCTTCGAGGTCGACGCGGCGCTGCGCCCCGAAGGCAAGGCCGGCGCGCTCGTCCGCACGGTCGACAGCCACCACGGCTACTACCAGAAGTGGGCCAAGACCTGGGAGTTCCAGGCGCTGCTCAAGGCGCGGCCGGTGGCGGGCGACGCCGAGCTCGGCCGCCAGTACGCCGAGATGGTGGCGCCGCTGGTGTGGTCGGCGGCCGACCGGGAGAACTTCGTCGGCGAGGTGCAGCAGATGCGCCGCCGGGTCGAGGGCCACGTGCCGTCCGAGCACGCCGAGCGCGAGCTGAAGCTGGGCCGCGGCGGGCTGCGTGACGTCGAGTTCGCGGTGCAGCTGCTGCAGCTCGTGCACGGCCGGGTCGACGCGGACCTGCGCTCACCGTCCACGATGGACGCGCTCGAGGCGCTCGGCGAAGGCGGTTACGTCGGTCGTCAGGACGCCGCCGAGCTGGGCGCGTCGTACGAGTTCCTGCGGATGCTCGAACACCGGCTGCAACTGCGGCGGCTGCGCCGGACCCACCTGTTCCCGGCCCAGGCGGACACCGCCGAGCTGCGCATCCTCGCCCGGGCGAGCGGGATCAAGGCGAGCGGCGGCAAGAGCCAGGGCGAGACGCTGCTCGCGGAGTTCCGGTGGCACGGCAAGGGCATCCGGCGCCTGCACGAGAAGATCTTCTACCGGCCGCTGCTGCAGTCGGTCGCGAACGTGCCGGTCGAGGCGCTGCGCCTGACCACCAAGCAGGCGGCCAGCCGGCTGGCCGCGCTGGGCTACACCGCGCCCGACGGCGCGCTCCAGCACATCAAGGCCCTCACCTCGGGCGTCTCGCGGCGCGCGGCGATCCAGCAGGCACTGCTGCCGGTGCTGCTCGACCTCTTCGCCGACACTCCCGATCCCGACGGTGGCCTGCTGTCGTACCGGAAGGTGTCCGAGGCGCTCGAAGAGACGCCGTGGTACCTGCGGGTGCTGCGCGACGAGGGCACGGTCGTGGAAAACCTGGCCTTCCTGCTCGGCACGTCGCGCCTGGTGCCCGACCTGCTGGTCCGCGCGCCGGAGGTGCTGCAGCTGCTCGGTGACCCGGCCCGGCTGGTGGGCCGTACGCCCGCCGAGGTGGCGAAGTCGCTGCGGGCCGCCGTCCGGCGTCAGCCCGGATTGAACGCCGCCGTCGCCGCCGCGCGATCGCTGCGGCGGCACGAAATCCTGCGCGTCGCCTGCGCGGACCTGCTCGGGCTGCTCGAAGTGCCCGCGGTCTGCGAAGCGCTGTCGAGCGTCTGGGTGGCGGTGCTGCAGGGCGCGCTGGCCGCGGCCTTCCGCCAGCGGCAGTCCGAACTCGGCCGGACGCCGGCGCGCATCGCCGTCATCGGGATGGGCCGGCTCGGCGGCGCCGAACTCGGCTACGGCTCCGACGCGGACGTGCTTTTCGTGTGCGAGCCGTCCGAAGGGGTTTCGGACGCCGACGCGGTGAAGTTCGCGTCGTCGGTCGCGGAAACCGTCCGGAAGATGCTGGGCGCGCCGAGTCCGGACCCGGCCCTGGTGGTCGACGCCGACCTGCGGCCGGAGGGGCGCAGCGGGCCGCTGGTCCGGACGCTGGAGTCCTACCGCGCCTACTACGCGCGGTGGGGCGAGGTGTGGGAGGCGCAGGCGCTGCTGCGGGCCCGGTTCATCGCGGGCGACGACGACCTCGGCGAGCGCTTCATCGCGATGATCGACCCCATCCGCTACCCCGAGGGCGGCCTGGACGCGACGAAGGCGCGCGAGATCCGCCGCATCAAGGCCCGCGTCGAGACGGAACGCATGCCGCGCGGCGCCGACGCGACGCTGCACACGAAGCTCGGCCGCGGCGGTCTCGCCGACGTCGAGTGGACGGTGCAGCTGCTGCAGCTGCAGCACGCCAACGAGGTGCCCGGGCTCCGGACGACGTCGACGCTCGACGCGCTGGCGGTGCTCCCGGAGGCGGGCCTGGCCGAGCGGCCCGAGGCGGACTCGCTGACCGAAGCGTGGCTGCTGGCGACCCGCGTGCGCAACGCGGGGATGCTGGTGCGCGGCAAGGCGGTCGACCAGGTGCCGGGCTCGGGCCGCGACCTGGCGGCGGTGGCCCGCGTCCTCGGCCAGTCGGCGGGCGACGACCCGGGCGAGTTCCTCGACACGTACCGCCGCATCACCCGGCGGGCGCACGCGGTGGTGGAGCACCTGTTCTACGAGGCCTGACCTACAGTGGCCAGGTGACCGATCGCGAGCCGTTCCGGACCCGGATCAAGGTCCGGCACTACGAGCTGGACACCCTGGGCCACCTCAACCACGCCGTCTACCACTCGTACGGCGAGGTCGCGCGGCTGGAACTGCTGGAGCGGTCCGGCGCACTGCGCGGGCTGGGGAACCTGGCCGCGGTGCTGCTGGAGACGCACGTGGTGTTCCGCCGCGAGCTGCGCGCGGGCGACGAGGTCGACGTGACGTGCGAAGCGAAGTTCGGCAGCGGCAAGACGTTCAAGATGGATTCGAACCTCATCAAGCCGGACGGAACGCCGGCCGCGGAGATCACCTGCACGCTGGGGCTGATGGACCTGGAGATCCGCAAGCTGGTGGCGGATCCGCGGGGCCGCTTCGAGGCGGCGGGCGCGGACCTGAAGTTGCTGTCGACCTCGGAATAAGGCCGATTTCGCCATTGCGCTTCCGTGACCGCCGCATTGGGCGTATGGTTTTTGGCGGATCGCACGGGGCGGTCCTTCCGGGGGAGATCATTTTTTGTCGGGGTCGTCGTGCGACATGTTTTTCGCGCGCCCTCGGAAAAATGAGGGAGGGAACGATTTCATGAAGATGGGGAAGATTGCGGCCGTCGGTGCCGTCGCGGCAGGTTTCGCGGTGCTCGGATTCGCCGCGCCCGCGCAGGCCGCCGAACCGGCCGCGGCCGTGGCGGCCGCGGACAACCCGGCGTACCTGCTGCTGGCGCCCGCGCCGAACTGTGTGGTCCTGGCTCAGGGCCGCAACGGCAGCACGGCCTGGGCGACGGCGACCAACACGAACTGCGGTTACACCGTGCGGGTGCGGATGATCTGGGCGTGGGCCGGCGACGGTCCGTGCGTGTCGCTGCCCAACAATTACTACTACCGGGAGACTCGCGGGGCGGCGAACATTCCGCCGCGTCCCTACGTGAGTGAACTGCGCTCCTGCTGATCGAAAAGAAAGGGCCGGTTCCGTCCGCGGCGGAACCGGCCCTTTTCGTGATCGAATTCCCGTGTGACATCCGGTTTCCGCAACAATGGGTCGAGCACAGAAAAAGATCGGGGCGACGGCCGAGGGTGTTCCCCCCGACCGCCGCCCCGTGTTCGTGGACGGTCAGATCACACGTCGTAGTACAGAGCGAACTCGTACGGGTGCGGGCGCAGCCGCAGCGGGTCGATCTCGTTCTCGCGCTTGTACGAGATCCAGGTGTCGATCACGTCGGGGGTGAACACGCCGCCCTCGAGGAGGTAGTCGTGGTCCGCCTCGAGCGTGTCGAGGACCGTGCCGAGGTCGCCCGGGACGAGCTTGACGTCCTTGGCCTCCTCGGGCGGGAGCTCGTAGAGGTCCTTGTCGATCGGCTCCGGCGGCTCGATCTTGTTCCGGATGCCGTCGAGGCCGGCCATCATCATCGCGGAGAACGCCAGGTACGGGTTGCCCGAGGAGTCCGGGCAGCGGAACTCGGCGCGCTTGGCCTTCGGGTTGTTGCCCGTGATCGGGATGCGGACGCAGGCCGAGCGGTTGCGCTGCGAGTAGACCAGCGAAACCGGGGCCTCGAAGCCCGGGACCAGGCGGTGGTAGGAGTTCACCGTCGGGTTCGTGAAGGCCAGCAGGCTCGGGGCGTGCTTGAGCAGGCCGCCGATGTAGTGGCGCGCGGTGTCCGACAGGCCGGCGTAGCCCGACTCGTCGTGGAACAGCGGCTGGCCGTCCTTCCACAGCGACTGGTGGCAGTGCATGCCCGAGCCGTTGTCGCCGGCGAGGGGCTTCGGCATGAACGTCGCCGTCTTGCCCGCCGCGAACACCGTGTTCTTCACGATGTACTTGAACAGCTGCAGGTCGTCCGCCGCGTGCAGCAGCGTGTTGAACTTGTAGTTGATCTCGGTCTGGCCGGCGGTGCCCACCTCGTGGTGCGCGCGCTCGATCTCGAAACCGGAGCCCTGCAGGTTGCGGACGATGTCGTCGCGCAGGTCGGCGAAGTGGTCGACCGGCGGGACGGGGAAGTAGCCGCCCTTGAACTTCGTCTTGTAGCCCTGGTTGCCGCCGACCTCGTCGGCGCCGGTGTTCCACCAGCCCTCGATCGAGTCGATCTCGTGGAACGAGGCGTGCTCGGCGGAGTCGAAGCGGACCGAGTCGAAGATGTAGAACTCGGCTTCGGGGCCGAAGTACACGTTGTCGGCGACGCCGTACTCGGAGATGTACTGCTCGGCCTTGCGCGCGATGTTGCGCGGGTCGCGGCTGTACGCCTCACGGGTGAACGGGTCGTGCACGAAGAAGTTGAGCGCGAGCGTCTTCGCCTTGCGGAACGGGTCGATCCGCGCGGTCGCCGCGTCCGGCAGCAGCAGCATGTCGGACTCGTGGATGGACTGGAAGCCGCGCACCGAGGAGCCGTCGAACGCGAGACCCTCTTCGTAGGCCTCTTCCGTGAAGGCCTTCGCGGGGACCGTGAAGTGCTGCATCACGCCGGGCAGGTCGCAGAACTGGACGTCGATGACTTCGACGTCCTCATCGGCGATGAGGCGCTGGATGTCGTCTGGAGTAGTGGGCACCCTCGGTGACTCCTTCTCGTTCGAGCTCGTACGGCAGTGCTCTCTTCGGCTCACGCTAAAAGTGCGGTGTTGCCCGACCGTCACCCGTATGTTTCGCCAGTGTTAACGGGTGGTCGATATCGGGTATCCGACCAGGTCGGATGTGTTCCACGCCACCGGCATACCCTAGACGGGTGGCGAGATGGACCGGTGAATGGCTACCCGGCACCGGCGACGGCGGTCAGGACACTGATCAGCACGGCTCGCGGTGGCCGGGCGAGAAGTTCGGTTTGCCCGAATCGGGCGTCGGCTCGGCGGCGAGCGGGGGCGCGCGGCTGCTCGGGCTGATCGTCGACCTGGTCGTCGCGGCCCTGGTCACGGCGATCTTCCTGCGCCCCAGCCTGCAGGACCCGGCCGTGATGCAGCAGTTCAACCTGTGGTCCGGCGGCGTGTGGGCGGTCATCTCGGTCATCTCGGCCGGGTTCTTCGGCTTCACCCCGGGGATGGCCGCCGTCGGCATCCGCGTGGCGCGCCTGGACGGCTCCGCGCTGGTCGGCCCACTGCGCGCGCTGGTCCGCGCCGCACTGACGTTCGTGCTCATCCCGGCGGCGGTCCGCAACGCCGACGGCCGCAGCTGGCTCGACCGGCTGACCGGCACCGTTGTCATCCGGATGCGCTGAACGCCGACGGCCGAGCGTCGCGAATGACTCATTCGGGACGTCCGGCGTCCCGAATGAGTCATTCGCGACAGGTCCGCCCCGCCGAGCGTGCACGAGAAAAGGCCCCGTCCGAGCGGACGGGGCCTTCGTCGTCGTGCGGGTCAGCGGCGGCGGATCGTCCGCTGGACGTTGCGCATCTTCGCGCCGGCCGGCATCGGGCCCTTCGGCAGTGCCGCGCCGCGGTTGCCGAGCGCGGCCAGCTTCGCTTCGAGCGCGTCGACCTGGGCCGGCTTGAGGTTGCGGGGCAGCTTCATCAGGTAGCCCTGGAGCTTCTTCAGCGGGAGCTGGCCCTCGTCGTGGCCGATCGTCACGTCGTAGATCGGCGTGTCGCCGATCAGGCGGGAGACGCGCTTCTTCTCCTGGGCGAGCAGGGTCTTCACGCGGTGCGGCGCGCCTTCGGCGACCAGCACGACGCCGGGGCCGCCGAGGACCCGGTGCACCGCGTCGAGCTGCGTCGTCGCCGCGACGGTCGGCGTCACCTTCCAGCGGCCGCGCAGGTTCTCCAGTGCCCACGCCGCGGCGCCGGGCTGGCCGTCGGCCTTCGAGTAGACCGTCTTCTGGACGCGCCGGCCGAAGATGATCATGGCGAGCAGGCCGCCGAGGATCAGGCCTAGCGGCAGCAGCACCCACTGCGCGTGGAAGAAGAACCCGACGCCGAACGCCACGCCGGCGACGACGACGATCGACCCGACCATCCACGGGATGAGCCAGGGGTCTTCCTTGCGCTGCATCTTGAAGGCCTCGAAGAGCTGGCCACGGCGTGCCTTGCTCGCCGCGCGCTTCTCCTTCTTGGCCTGCTTGGCCGCTTCCTTGTCCTGCTTACCCGCCATCTGACCAGGATACGGCCGCGTGCCCCTGCCCCGTTTCCCCGTCCCCCTCTGCGAGGATGCCGGACGTGACCGGCGTACTTTCACCCAGGAGCCTGAACCGTCTGCTCGATGGCCTCGACCCCGAGCAGCGCGCCGCCGCCAGTGCCCCGCGGGGGCCGGTCTGCGTGCTCGCCGGCGCGGGCACGGGCAAGACCCGCACGATCACGCACCGGATCGCCCACCTCGTCCGGTCCGGGCACGTTTCCGCCGGTCAGGTCCTCGCCGTCACCTTCACGACGCGCGCCGCGGGGGAGATGCGGACGCGGCTGCGCGGCCTCGGCGTCGACGCGGCGCAGGCACTGACGTTCCACGCCGCCGCCCGCCGCCAGCTGCGGTACTTCTGGCCGCGCGTGGTCGGCGACCGGCCGTGGGACCTGCTGGAGAACAAGTTCCGCTACGTCGGCCAGGCCGCGACCCGGGCCAAGCTCGGCACCGAGACCGAGGTCCTGCGCGACCTGGCGAGCGAGATCGAGTGGGCGAAGGCGTCGCTGATCAGCCCGGACGACTACCCGGCCGTCACCGCGCGCGCCCAGCGGGACATCCCGGCCCCGGCGGCGCAGGTCGCCGAGGTCTACCGCGCCTACGAAGAGCTGAAGAACGCCGCGCAGGTGCTCGACTTCGACGACCTCCTGCTGCACACGACGGCAGTGCTCGAAGAGCACGGCACCGTCGCCGAGGAGTTCCGGGACCGCTACCGCTGCTTCGTCGTCGACGAGTACCAGGACGTCACGCCGCTGCAGCAGCGCCTGCTCGACGCGTGGCTCGGGGGCCGCGACGACCTGACCGTCGTCGGCGACGCCAACCAGACCATCTACTCCTTCGGCGGCGCGTCGCCGCGGCCGCTGCTGGAGTTCACGCGGCGCTACCCGGACGCCACCGTCGTCCGCCTCGAGCGCGACTACCGGTCGACGCCCGAGGTCGTCTCGCTGGCCAACCGGGTGATCGGCGCGGCGCGCGGGCGGCCGGCGGGCTCGCGGCTGAAGCTGATCGGCCAGCGGCCGCCGGGGCCGGAGCCGCGCTTCGCCGAGTTCGACGACGAGGCGGTCGAGGCCGGGGCCGTCGCGCGCCGGGTGCGTGAGCTGCTCGACGGCGGCGTCTCGGCGAGCGAGATCGCGATCCTCTACCGGGTGAACGCCCAGTCCGAGGCCTACGAGTCGGCGCTGGCCGAGGCCGGCATCCCGTACCTGGTCCGCGGCGGCGAGCGGTTCTTCAACCGGACGGAGGTCCGGCAGGCGATGTCCGCGCTGCGGGCGGCGAGCGGTGAGGGCAGTTCCGACCTGGTCACGACGGTGCGTTCGGTGCTCGCGCGGGTCGGCCTGACCGAGTCGCCGCCCGCCGGCGGCGCGGCGAAGGAGCGCTGGGACGCGCTCCTGGCGATCGTCGAACTGGCCGAAGAGCTCGCTGCGGCGGTCGCGGACGCGGACCTGCCGCGCTTCAACGCCGAACTGGACCAGCGCGCGGCGGCCCAGCACCCGCCGACCGTGGAGGGCGTGACGCTGGCGTCACTGCACGCGGCGAAGGGCCTCGAGTGGGACGCGGTGTTCCTCGTCGGGCTCGCCGAGGGCACGATGCCGATCCTGCACGCCGGCGACGACGAAGCGGCGATCGAGGAGGAGCGGCGGCTGTTCTACGTCGGCGTCACCCGGGCCCGCGAGCACCTGTGGCTGTCCTGGGCGCTGGCCCGCACGCCGGGCGCGCGGCGCAACCGGCGGCGCAGCCGGTTCCTCTACGGCCTGGTCCCGGAGGACCACCCGGCCGCCAGGGCCGCACGCTCCCAGCAGAAGCCGGCGGCGACGGCCAAGACGCGCTGCCGCGTCTGCGGCGGACCGCTGCTGGAGACCCTCGACGTCAAACTGGGCCGCTGCGGGCGGTGCCCGTCCTCAGTGGATGAGGACCTGCTGGAGCGGCTGAAGTCGTGGCGCGCCGACCGGGCGCGCGAGCTCAAGGTGCCGACGTTCGTCGTCTTCACGGACGCGACGCTGACGGCCATCGCCGAGCAGCGCCCGGCCGACGAGGCGGCGCTGGTGTCGATCTCCGGCATCGGCGCGACGAAGCTCGAGCGCTTCGGTGCGGAGATCCTCGGCGTCGTCCGGGCGTCGACGGGGTCTTGACCGCGTCCGGACCATGATCGACGCGGCGAACCCGCTGCTCAGGGGCGATCTTCGTATCTTCGAGGATTTTCCCGTTAATTGAGTTGCCCCCGTGTGGTGCGGGGCAATAACCTGCCAGTACCGAGCCCGAAGGGCTCGACTGGGGATCTACTGAAGTGCCGCTCAGCGGCCGCGTGTGCAGAGTGCAGAAGGAGGTGCCGGTGAAATGACCATCAACATGACGCTCACGAACCCGGGCACCCGTCTGTCCTGCGCCGCGGAAGTTGCGGCTGCTCCGCGCCCGGGCACCGGTGTGTTCGCCGGTACCTCGCCCGTGAGCGCTCACGAGATCCGTGGCATGCGGCGCGTCTCGCGTCGCTGGACCACCGGTGTCGTCGTCTTCGGGACGCAGGGCGTTCTCGCCGCGTACCCGCAGGCCGATCTGCCGACCATCAAGCAGTTCCGTGTTCCGTTGTCGATACGGGAGCGAAGTTCCTGACCTAGTCAGGACACGAGGCTCACGAAGGCCGCGGAACCGGGAAACCCGGATCCGCGGCCTTCGTGCTTTTTGGCTGCACAACCCAAGAGGAACAGCGTTGCCCAGCTCCAGCTCTCAACCCAAATCCCGTACGGCACAAGGAGGAACCACCATGTCTTCGGCCATCGCCTACACCTCGGGTGAGGCAATATTCGCCGACCTGCTCGACCCGATCACCGTCCCCGACGTAGCTCTGCCCTGCCGTTCGGGCGACGCGGACCTGTGGTTCGCGGAGTCCCCGGCCGAGCTCGAGCGCGCCAAGGCGCAGTGCGCGGACTGCCCGGTCCGCGAGGCCTGCCTGGCCGGCGCCCTGGCCCGTCGCGAGCCTTGGGGCGTCTGGGGCGGCGAGATCTTCGAGCGCGGCGCGGTGATCGCGCGCAAGCGGCCCCGTGGCCGCCCGCGCAAGAACGCCGTCGTCGAGCCCGCCGCCGCCAAGGTCGGCAGCGAGCACCGGAGCGCCGCCGCATGAGCGTCGAACCGGTCACTACCAGGGATTACGAAGCTCACCCCCGCAGCGAGCAGCTGCAGTTGACGAAGACCGAGATCGAGGAGATCAGCGAGATGTTGCTTTACGAAGAACTGTCCAGGGCCCGAATACAGGACCTGGAGGAGGGGGTCCGCGCCCAGCGGGCCCGAGGTGGCGCGCGTGCTGCCCGCCGCTGGTCGCGAGTAGCCCGCTGGGCCGCTCGCCGGGCGGAGCGGTACCAGGACCAGAACTGAGCGACGACCTCTGCCGCCCCGAGAGGGGCGGCAGAGGTCGTCGTGCTTTGCCGCGCGGCTCGCGCTGCGCGGTCCGGGAGCGCGCCGCGATGAGTGGCGCGGTCTGGCGGGCAAGGCCGCGCTGAGGTGGTGCGCTGAGGTGGTGCTGGCTCGGGTGGGCGGTCGGATCGTGCCCGCCGCGGTGCGCTGAGGTGGTGCTGCTCGGGGGCGCAGTTGGTCCGTGGCCGCGGCGGTGCGCTGAAGTGGCGCTGCTCGGGGTGGGCGGTCGGATCGTGCCCGCCGGGGTGCGTGGTCGTGTCGGCGGTGTGGGTTCGGGCCTGGTCGTCTCCTTCGGGTGGTCTTGTTGCGAGGCGCTCCGAGGCGGGGCGCTGGTGTTGAATGGGGTGATGTCCGGACACACCCACGGCGACATCGACTGGGCGGACCGCCTGGCCCAGCTGCGCATGGCCGACGCCCTCGATGCCGAGGCGCTCGCGCCCGTTGCCCGGCGGCTTGTCGGCTCCGCGGCGGAGCGGCCGACCATCGTCGACGTCGGGTGCGGGGCCGGGGGGATGAGCGTGCACTTCGCGCGCGAACTCGCCCGCGGTGCCGGCGGCACCGTCGTGCTCTTCGACGCCACGCCGGCGCTGCTGGTCGAGGCCGAGCGAGTCGTTGCCGAGGTGGCCGGCGACTCCGTCGAGGTCGTCAGCCTGCTCGGGGACCTCACCGATCCCGCGCTGGCCGTGCCCGCCGCCGACCTGGTCTGGGCCTCCGGCGTCGTGCACCACCTCGGTGATCAGCAGGCCACCCTGCGGACGCTTGCCGGGCTGCTGCGGCCGGGCGGGGTGCTGGCCATCTCCGAAGGTGGGCTCGAGATGCGGTGCCTTCCGTGGGAGCTGGGCGTCGGCCGGCCCGGGCTGGAGCAGCGGCTGCTGGCCGCGCGAGGCTCGTGGTTCGAACGGATGCGTGCCGGGGTTCCGGGCAGCGTCGGCATGCCCTACGGCTGGCCGCGTGCGCTTCGCGAAGCCGGGCTCGAGGACGTCGAGTCGTTCGGTGCCCTCATCGACCACCCGATGCCGGGCTCGGACCTCCTTCGTGAGTACGTCGTGCAGCGCCTCGGGTGGTTGGCGGAGTCGGCCGGGGACTGGCTCGATGCCGACGACCTCGCCGCAGCCGCCGCACTGATCGACCCGCAGAGTCCGGACTTTCTCGGCCACCGGGACGATCTGTACCTGTTCGGTGCCAAGGCGATCCACTGTGGACGGTTGCGGTGAGCGCGCCGGAACCGGCGGCGTGCACCCGCTGCGGCCGGACTCGCGCCGCCGGCGACGACCCGGCTACGGCGCTCGCGTGGGTGTCCACCCGCGAGCGGGGCGTGCCGCGGTGGCTGTGCCCGGACTGCGCGCGCCGGCACGTGCGGGACATCGAGGGCAAGCTGCCGGACGAGTATTGGTGAGCACTCCATCCTCCTGACGGGTTGATGCGGGTATCAGGCGACATCTCCGGTGGGCGCCTGCGGAACCGCGCGGACCTTCGGGCGGGGTGACCTGGACGCGTCGCCGTACGCCCTGGCCAGCTCTTGCGCCACCTCCTGCGGGACCTGACGCAGCTGCCTGACCGTGCAACGGACCAGGACGATCCCCGTTGCCGCCAGGGCCAAGTGGCTGAAGCCGCCTCCAGGGCCCGGGGTGCAGCGGTACTGCCAGGCCAGGCCGATCTCGTCCCACCAGGCATCCGCCTCGCCGATGCGGCGGCCGCGGCGGTCGCAGATCGTCTGGTCCCAACTCGGCGACGGCAGCGGCACCCGGTCCAGGACGCGGGTGGCCAGGCCATGGGCCTGGATCGGGCCCTCGTCAAGTTCGCGCAGCACCTTGCGGACCGCCGCCGTGCCGCGCTGAGGGCCGACCTCGAGCTCCGCCAGCAGCTGACGGCGGTCGCACAGGCCCCAGTACAACGGCAGCGTCAGCAAGTGCCGGATGCGGGCCGGGTCGGGTACGGCCCGGGCCAGGTCCAGCGTCGCCCTCGCCGGCGGGGCGAACGGAAGGCCGTCGACCTGGACCGGGTCCGGTAACCGGGCCGTGCGCGCCAGGCGGACCCCCTCGCACGCCACCACCCGGCAGTGGTGGGGCACCAGCAGCTGGATCTCGCTCTCCGCCCGGCACTTCACGCCATGGGCCTGTAGGGCGTCGGCGCCGGTGATCACCACCCCGGGCCCGTAGCGCACGAGCGCGGCGTGCAGCTGCTGCTGCCGCGTCGGGGCGGTGTTGCGCAGCAGGACGACACCGGGGTGCAGGCGGCGCCACGGCCCTCCCGCGCCGCAGAGCCGCCGGGTTCTTCGGTCGGACACCCCGGCCTGGCGCAACTGTTCGAGGTTCATCACCTCGCCGGCCTCGGGATTACGAATGGTGAGCGGGTCGGTGCACTGAGTAGCAGTCATCTACCGAGCATGGCGGCTCGGCCAACCGGGTGGAACCCCCTCCACCGCGACTGTGGACAACTCGGCCGAATCCGTCCGTTCGAGGCCCCGCCTGTGGACAACTCAGGCGGCGAACCCGGGCTGCCAGCGCTCCACGATGCCGCGGGCCGGGATCTCCGCGTCGAGCTGGCAGAGGATGCCCGTCGACCCCGCCGTCACCCGGTGGATCATCAGGTACTCGGGCGGCAGGTTGAGCGAACGGCCGACCCGGAAGTCGTTGCCGCGGCTGTCGCCCACCCGCCCGGCCTGCTTCTGCATCCAGCGGCGGGTGAAGTGGAACGTCGGCGCCGCCAGCGGCTCGGTGAACGGCGCCAGGTAGGAGTGCACTTCTTCCGCGGTCAGATCGCTGTCCGGCCGGATGAACCGGTTCTCCCGCAGCAGGCGCATCAGCCCGGCGGACTCGCCGTCCAGAGCCAGGCGCGTCATCTCGCCCAGGTGGCGGGGGATGCCTTCGGGCAGCCGGGCCACGCCGCCGAAGTCGATGACGCACAGCCGTTCGTCGTCGGTGATCATGAAGTTGCCCGGGTGCGGGTCCGAGTGCAGCAGGTGGACGCGCTCCGGCGACGAGTAGTGGAACTCCGTCAGCAGCCGGCCCGCGAGGTTCCGGGTCTCGCGGTCGCCGTCCGCGATCACCTTCGACAACGGTGTGCCGTTCGCCCATTCCGTCACGACGACCTTCGGCGCGCTGGCCACCACCCGCGGCACCAGGATGCCGGGATCGCCGTCGAACGCCTTCGCGAAGGCGCGCTGGTGCTGGGCTTCGGCCTGGTAGTCGAGCTCCTCGTTCATCCGGTCGGAGAGCTCGGCCAGCAGCGGCTTGACCTCGGTGCCGGGCACGAACGCCTGAAACAGCCTGCTGAACCGCTGCAGCTGCCGCAGGTCGCTGCGCAGGGCCTCGTCGGCGCCCGGGTACTGCACCTTGACCGCGACCGCGCGGCCGTCGTGCCAGACCGCGCGGTGCACCTGGCCGATGCTCGCGGACGCCGCCGGCTCGTCGTCGAACGAGGCGAACCGGCTGGTCCAGGTGCGGCCCAGCTGCTCGGCGAGGACCCGGTGGGTCTGCCGGACCGACATCGGCGGCGCGGCGGCCTGCAGCTTCGTCAGCGCCTCGCGGTACGGCTTCGCCATGTCGTCCGGCACCGCCGCCTCGAACACGCTCAGCGCCTGGCCGAACTTCATCGCCCCGCCCTTGAGCGTGCCGAGCACCTCGAACAGCTGCTCGGCGGCCTTCGCCGACAGCGTCGCGTTCACCTGTTCCGCGCTCTGGCCCGCGAGCCGCTTGCCCCACCCGCCGACCGCCCGGCCGGCGATGCCGAGGGGGAGACTCGCGAGCTTGGCAGTACGGGCGGCACCCTTGCGCGGCATCGCGGTGTCACGATCGGCTGGGTCGCGGAAGTCGGTCACAACAGCGATTCTGCCTTGCGGCCTCGGCGGCGCGCAGCCTGCGAGCGACGGCAACCGCCACTACGTCTCCAGGATCACCTCCCGGGCGCCGCAGCGGCACCGCGGGTGCGGCGGCCAGCCCCGGTGGCGGATGCGGCCGTCGAAGGCATCGATTTCGAGGGTCGCGTTCCACGCCGGTGGGGCCGGCGCGCTGGGGGAGAGCAGCCGCATGGCCTGGGCGACGGCCAGCGACGCGCAGGACTGGACCGCGCCGAGATCGGGCCGCTGGTGCCGGCCGGCGAGCTGCCCGGCGACGCGCGGCCAGCACGGGTCGAGGTCCGTGCGGTGCAGGTCGGCGCACCGCAGGCAGGAGCTGCGGCCCGGCACGACCAGCGGCCCGACGATGCCCGTGCCGTCGCGGACGCGCGCCGCCAGGTGCGGGACGCTGTCGCCCATCAGCTCGGCGACCAGTTCGGGGGCCGGCACGACGGCGTCGGTGAGCAGGGCCAGGTCCGGATACCGGTCGTGCAAGCGGGTGACGCGGACCTCGGGATCGACCCGGCGGAGCAGGTCGGCGAGGGCGTGGCGCCGGGACCGGCCCAGGTCGGCGGCGGTTAAGCCGGAGCCGAGGTCGTGCTCGGTCACCGTGCCGGGCAGCTGCAGCTCGACGTGCCCGATGCCGGCGTTGGCCAGGAGCACGGCGGCCGCCACCGCCACCCGGCCGTCGCCATGCACCGAGACCGCGGCGACGCGGCGCCGGTCGGCCAGGGCCGCTTGGTGGTGCCGGGCACGCAGCGACCACAGGCCGGGCTCGCCGCGGAAGCCCGGGCCGTCGGGCCGGCCGGCGTCGGTGACCAGGCCGAGCGCGGTCAGCTGCCGCAGTAGCGTCCGGAGCTGGTCCCGGTGTTCGCTCTCCGCGAGCAGAAGCCGGTCGACGTGCTTGCTGCCGTCGAGCGCGCGCAGTTTGGCGAGGAGGTACGGGGAGAGGTTTTCGACGATCACGCCGTGGCGCGGATCGAGGCCGATCTGGATCTCGCGGGGGCCGCGTTCGAGCACGGTGAGGCCCGGGAGCAGGGCAGGGTGGGCCGGAAGGAGTACCGGTGGCATGTCCGCGGTGTCGAGGATCATGTCCGCAGGATCGCACCCGGTGGCGACCGGGAAGCCTCGGAAGGAGCCGGAACGGCCGAGTTGTCCACAAGTGGAACCGTCTGTGGACAACTCGGGTCTGTGACCTCAACGCACTCGGAGTTGTCGGTGCCTGGCCTTACCGTTGTCGGGTGGTCGAAGCACGGATGCCCTCACTGAGAGGCCGAGGGGACACGAACCCCTCCTCGGACACACCCGGACACAAGGTCGAAGTGCGGCGCAGCCAGCGCCGGCACCGGACGGTCACCGCGTATTGGAATGACGACACGCTCGTCGTGCTCATCCCCGCGCGGATGACCAGGGCGGAGGAGAAACACTGGGTTGCCGAGATGGAGCGCAAACTGCAGCGCTCGGAACCACGTCGGCCGGCGTCCCCGAAGACGTCGGACGAAGCCCTGCTGGCGCGCTGCGCGCTGCTGTCGGGCAAGTACCTGGCCGGCACCGCGGTGCCGGCGAGCGTCCGCTGGGTGCCGCCGATGCGCACGCGGTGGGCGTCCTGCACACCGGTCGACGCGACCATCCGGGTCAGCGACCGGCTGCGGAAGGTGCCTGCGTGGGTGCTGGACTACGTGCTGGTGCACGAGCTGGCGCACCTGCGGGAGCCGGGGCACGACGCGGCCTTCTGGGCGCTGGTGCAGCGGTATCCGAAGACGGAACGGGCGATCGGGTACCTGGAGGGATTGTCCGCCGCGGCCGGGTGGGGGATCTCCACCGAGGACTGAGCGGGTGATCGTGGCCGGGGTGGCCCGCCTTCGATGGGTCGCCCCGGCTCCTTCGGGGAGTGCTCTTAAAGCCGGACGTGCGGAAGGCCGGCGACCCGCCACCGCGGGGCACCGGCCTTCCGGGACTCGGCTCAGGACTGCTTGCCGTCCTCGTCCGAGGGCGGCTCGTTCTTCTCGCGCTCCGAACGCTCGGCCCGCTCCGTGCGCTCCAGCTCGGCGATCGGGTCCAGATCGTCGATCGATCCCGCTTGGCCCACTCGGTCCGCGAAGTCGATCGGCTCGTCCAGGTCCTCCGCCGTCGGCATCAGGTCCGGGTGGGACCACAGGCCGTCGCGCTTCTGGGCTCCGTGACGGTCGCCCACCAGCTTCCACAGGTTCGATGCGTCCCTCATGCGGCGGGGGCGCAGCTCCAGGCCGACCAGGGTGGCGAACGTCTGCTCGGCCGGGCCGCCCGTGGCGCGGCGGCGGCGCAGCGTCTCGCGCAGTGCGTCCGCTCCCGGCAGCCGGTCACCCACCGCTTCGGCCACCACCACGTCGACCCAGCCTTCGACCAGAGCCAGCAGCGTCTCCAAGCGCCTCAGCGCCGCCTTCTGCTCCTCCGTGGTCTGGGGCTCCAGCAGCCCCGAGGACATCGCCTCTTCGATGCTCGCCGGGTTCGCCGGGTCGATCTGGCCGGCCAGGGACTCCAGGGCCGACGTGTCCACCGAAATGCCGTGGGCGAACTCCTCGACCGTCGCCAGCAGGCGCTGCCGCAGCCACGGCACGTGCGTGAACAGGCGCTGGTGAGCCGCCTCGCGGGCCGCCAGGAACACCAGGATCTCGCTGTTCGGCAGCTCGAGGCCCTCGGCGAACTTCTCGATGTTCGCCGGCAGCAGGGCCGAGGTACCGGCCGGGGCCAGGGGCAGGCCGATCTCCGTCGAGGTCAGCATCTCCGAGGCCAGCTGGGCCAGTGCGTTGCCGAGCTGGGAGCCGAAGGCCATCCCGCCCATCTGCCCCATCATCTGGAGCAGCGGGCCCGCGGCCTGCTTGGCCTCCTCCGGCAGGGCCTCCATCCAGGCGCCCGAGACCCGCTGGGCCACCGGGTCGCACAGCCGCTGCCACGTCGGGAGCGTCTTCTCCACCCAGGACCGCGGTGACCAGGCGACCGTCGACGTCGCGCCGGCCGGGAACTCCGTTGCCGCGTCGAGCCAGAGCTCGGCCAGGTGGGCCGCGTCGCGGACCGCCGCGTTCGCGTCGTCGCCACCTCGGAAGCCGAGCTTGCTTTCGCCGGTGTTGCCCTCGCTGCCGAGGGTCTGCAGGGCGATCTGCTTGGCGAGGTCGTAGTTCACCGGCCCGCTGGAGGTGCCCGCCTGGCTGAGCATCTGGCCCAGCTGGCTCAGCATCTGCCCGAGCTGGTTGAAGGCCTCGGCGCCGGACTGCTGCCCGCCTTCCGAGGGGTCGTTCTCACCTCGTTTGTCGGGATCGGAAGGTCCGAAGCCGAACGGGGGTTTACTCATGTGTCCACCGTACGCGGATCGAGGCCCGTCGAGCGCGTCAACCGTGGCCTTCACCGGGAAGCGAACGCGGTCACCGTACGCTGTCGGTCGTGACCAAGTCCTCCGAGGAGACCGCCCCCGCGAAGAGCGCCCCGGAACCGGCGCCGGAGCCGGCCGGCGAGGCCCGCCGGATGACCCGCCGGGGCTGGACGCTGGTGGTCAGCGGCTCGCTGTTCCTGATCTTCGTCGTGCTCGGCTCGGTCGTGCCGGTGCCGTTCGTCGCGATCAGTCCGGGCCCGACCTACGACACGCTGGGTCGCGACGCGGCGGGCAACCCGGTCATCCAGGTCGCCGGGCACGAGACCCACCAGACCACCGGCGAGCTGCGGATGACGACCGTCTCCCTGCACGACGGCGTCACCCTCTTCCAGGGCCTCGGCTTCTGGGCGAGCGGCCGGTTCGCGCTGGCTCCGCGCGAGGAGTACTTCAAGCCGGGTGAGACCAACGAGCAGGTCAAGCAGGAGAACATCCAGCAGCTGCAGGACTCGCAGACGAACGCCCAGGTCGCCGCCCTGCGCAAGCTCGGCAACCCGATCAAGGTGGTGGCGAAGCAGATCGTCTCCGGCAGCCCCGCCGACCACGTGCTCTCGCCCGGCGACAAGCTGATCACCGTCAACGGCAAGAAGATCGTCGAGGCCGCCGACGTGCGGGCCGCGCTCGCCGGCACCCTGCCCGGCCAGACCGTCCAGATCACCTTCCAGTCCGACGGCCGGCCCGAGCGGACCGTGCCGCTCACCCTCGCCGCGCGCCCCGACCGCAAGGAAGGCTTCATCGGCCTCACCGCGGTCGACCGCGCCGACGTGCCGTTCACCGTCAACATCTCCCTGCAGGACGTCGGCGGCCCGTCGGCCGGGCTGATGTTCACCCTCGCCATCATCGACCGGCTCAAGGGCGACGACATCGCGGGCGGGCGGCACATCGCCGGCACCGGCGAGATCACCGAGACCGGCGAGGTCGGCCCGATCGGGGGGATCTCCTTCAAGGTCGTCGGCGCCCGCGAAGCCGGCGCCACCGACTTCCTGGTGCCCGCGCACAACTGCGCCGAGGCCAAGACCACCGCGCCCGCCGGCCTGAACCTCATCAAGGTGTCCACACTGGACGACGCGCTCGCCCAGCTGGCCAACCTGAAGGCGGGACGGCCGACGGTCGGCTGCTAGTACTACCGGGACACTTGTGTGCGTGACCTGGGGAAACAAGGTCACCGTTTGCCGTGGCTGGTGGTCGTGAGTGGTAATTCGGGTTCTAACCCGAATTACCACTCACGACCAGCTGCGGCAGATCGGCGTCCAGGATTGTCCTGGCAGGCTGTCTTCGGCCGCACCGGGCAAAGATCTCGCCCTGCAGTACTAGTACTCCAGGCCTGGACGGTGACTAGGGCAGCAGCGTGGCCTTCAACGCTTCGACCAGATTCGGGGCGAGCTCGGGGCTTTCCACGATCTCGTCCATGGACTCGTCCGTGCCTTCGGCCGTGCCGATCCCGCGCAGCCGCATCACGCACGCGCCCTCCCCGTCACGCACGACGGCCGCGACCAGCCGGGCCTCCGTGCGCTGCGGGTGGTCGGCGGCCGCGCGGCGGAGGCTGTCGGCGTCCGCCTCGGCGACGTCCGGCAGCTCCGACTCCGACCCCGGGGGCAGCACGATGATCTCCTGGGCCAAGGCGCACCCGATGACCAGATCCGGCCACGCGATCCGGCCCAGCGCCTCGGCCAGGTCGCCCTCGGGCAGCGCTTCCTGGGCCACCGGGGTCAGCGGGTTCGCCCGGTCGAGCTGCCCGGCCAGCTCCGGCTGCTCGTCCAGCAGCGCCGCCGTCGGCACCAGCGCGAACAGCTGCGGCGGCTGGTCCCAGCCACCCGCGGCCATGAACTCCTCGATTTCACGGGCGAGCGCGGCCACGCCGGCCTGTCGCGCTTCGTTCGCTGCCATGCGCACATCGTGTCAGGTCGGCCGGTGCCACGACGCCGCGAGTCCGCTTTGGGCGGGTCCCGGGAACTTCACCGGGCATCCGTAGAGTTAGGGAATCAGGGGGCGCACGCGCCCCTGCTCAAGTATTGACGAAGACAGGAGCGTGTGCCGTGGCGACTCGGCCCCCGGTGAGCCTGCCGAAGCTGTCCCGGCGGAGCCGGATCCTCCTCATCATCGCCGCGGTGATCGTGCTGGCGCTGTTGCTCGGGGCCCGTCTCCTCGACACGTACGTCGACTGGCTGTGGTTCGGCGAAGTCGGTGCGCGCGGCGTGTTCACCACCCAGGTGATCACCCGGATCATCCTCTTCTTCGCCGTCGGGCTGCTCGTCGGCGGCGCGCTGGCGATCAGCCTGATGATCGCCTACCGGACGCGCCCGGTGTTCGTGCCGATCTCCGGCGCCGACGACCCGCTGGCGCGCTACCGCTCGGCGATCGTCGCCCGGATCCGCCTCTTCGGCGTCGGCATCCCGGTGCTCACCGGCCTCATCGCCGGCCTGTCCGCCCAGGGCGACTGGCAGGTCGTGCAGCTGTTCCTCAACGGCACATCGTTCGGCCAGACCGACCCCGAGTTCGGCAAGGACGTCGGCTTCTACGCCTTCGACCTGCCGTTCTTCAACTGGCTGCTCGGCTGGCTGTTCATCACCGTCGTGATCTCCTTCTTCGGCGCGCTGATCTCCCACTACGTCTTCGGCGGCATCCGGCTGGCCGGCAAGGGCGGCCAGCTCGCCGGCCCGACCCGCGCGCAGCTCGCCATCACCGTCGGCCTCTTCGTGCTGCTGAAGGCGGTCGAGTACTTCTTCGACCGCTACAACCTGCTGCTGTCCGACCGCGGCATGCCGCTGTTCGTCGGCGCCACCTACACCGACCTCAACGCGGTGCTGCCCGCCAAGCTGATCCTGCTGTGCATCTCGACGATCTGCGCGATCGCGTTCTTCGCCGGTGCTTTCCTGCGCAACCTGCAGCTGCCGGCCATTTCGCTCGTGCTGCTGATCCTCTCCGGCATCCTGGTCGGCGTCGCCTGGCCCGCCATCCTCGACCAGTTCTCGGTGAAGCCGAACGCGAACGAGAAGGAAGCGGCGTCCATCCAGCGCAACATGGACGCCACCCGCCGCGCCTACGGCCTCACCGACGTCCAGTACCAGCCCTACACCGGCAAGTCGGACGCCACCCCGGATCAGATCAAGAGCGACAACGGGACGATGTCGAACATCCGGCTGCTCGACCCGAACATCCTCTCCGACACCTTCACCCAGCGCGTCGGCCGCGAGAACTTCTACGGCTTCCCGGCCAAGCTGGACATCGACCGCTACACCGTCGGCGGCGTGACGCAGGACTACATCGTCGCGGCCAAGGAGATCAAGACCGAGGGCCTCACCGGCAACCAGACCAGCTGGATCAACAAGCACCTCGTCTACACCCACGGCAACGGCTTCGTCGTCGCGCCCGCCAACACCATCGACCGCGCGGTCAAGGACGCCAACTCCGACGGCGGCTACCCGATCGCCACCACCAGCGACACGCAGAACCCCGCCGGCGCCGGCGCGCCCGCCACCGGCCAGTCCGGCATCCAGGTCAAGGAACCCCGCATCTACTACGGCGAGCTGTCCGCCGCGGAATCCGACTACGCCATCGTCGGCGGCACCTCCGGCAACGCGCCCGGCGAGTACGACACCGCGACCGACCGCTACACCTACCAGGGCACCGGCGGCGTCCCGATCGACAACTGGTTCAACCGCCTCGCCTTCGCCGCCGAGTACGGCGAACGGAACATCCTGTTCTCCGACGCCATCGGCGACAACTCCAAGATCATGTACAACCGCGACCCGCGCGACCGCGTCAGCAAGATCGCGCCGTGGCTGACCCTCGACGGCGACCCGTACCCGGCAGTCGTCGACGGCAAGATCCAGTGGATCATCGACGGCTACACCACGCTCAACAACTTCCCGTACGCCCAGCAGACCCAGCTCGGCGCGGCCACGAACGACTCCCTCAACGGCGTCGCCCGTCAGGCCAACAGCTCCATCAACTACATCCGCAACTCGGTCAAGGCCACCGTCGACGCCTTCAACGGCACCGTCACGCTGTACTCGATCGACGACAAGGAACCGGTCCTCAACGCCTGGGAGAAGGTCTTCCCCGGGCTCGTGAAGCCCAGCTCCGAGATCTCCCCGGACCTGCGGGCCCACTTCCGCTACCCCGAGGACCTCTTCAAGATCCAGCGTGAACTGCTGTCGCGCTACCACGTCAGCAACCCGCAGGAGTTCTACTCACAGCAGGCCTTCTGGAGCGTCCCGCAGGACCCGACCGCCGAGGGCGGCTCCAACCCGGCCGCGGCCGGCGCGGCCAACCAGCCCGGCTACTACGTCCTCGCCGACACCCCGGGCCAGACCAAACCGACGTTCCAGCTGACCAGCTCCCTGACCGGCCTCCAGCGCCAGTACCTGGCGTCCTGGATGTCGGTGTCCTCCGACCCCGCCGACTACGGCAAGATCCGCGTGCTCCAGCTACCCAGCGCAGCCACCGGAGCCACCCAGGTCGACGGCCCCGTCCAGGTCCAGAACCGGTTCCAAAGCGACTCCCGCGTCGCCCAAGACCGCACCCTCTTCAACAACCCCAACGTCACCCCCATCTACGGCAACCTGATCACGCTCCCGGTCGCCGACGGCTTCCTCTACGTCGAACCCGTCTACATCCGGCAGCGCAACCAGAACAGCTACCCGCAGCTGGCCCGCGTCCTCGTCTCCTACGGACCCAAGGTCGGCTACGGCGCCACCCTCCAGGAAGCACTCGACCAGGTCTTCGGCGCCGGCACCGGCGAAGCCACCACCACACCGCCCCAAGCCGGGCAGCCGACGACCAACCCGCCGACATCCACGAACCCGACCACCACCACCCCGCCCGCCAACAGCGGCGGCGGCAACGCGGCCCTCGACCGGGCAGTCGCCGACATCCAGTCGGCCATCGCCAAACTCAAAGCCGCCCAGCAATCCGGCAACTTCACCGACCAAGGCGCCGCGCTCGCAGCCCTCGACGCGGCGGCCCGGGCCTACGAAGCAGCCAAGACCGCAGCCCCCGGCACCAGCACCACACCCCCCAGCACCCAGCCCGGAGGGTGACGTCCGCAACGAAACGGCACCTGCTTTGCACCCGCCCGAAAGGCAGGCGTAAGGTAGGTGCCACGACGCGGGGTGGAGCAGCTCGGTAGCTCGCTGGGCTCATAACCCAGAGGTCGCAGGTTCAAATCCTGTCCCCGCTACAGAGGTCGGAGGCGTGTGCTCGCGGAATGCGCGAGCCACGCCTCTTTCGCATTGTCCTGGGGGTCGAACCCCCAGACCCCCGCCAGGGGGGCTTCGCCGCCCCTGGACCCCCCGGTGGGTGGTTGCGTTGGTGGGTGAGCCAGCCCTTTGTTGTCAGGTGAGCCAGGCTTCTGTTGCTCCCGTTGTGTTCGCTATGTAGCCGTCTGGGCGGACCAGGATTTTGTTCAGGTCTGGGTGGGGGAGTTCTTTGACCTCGGCTACGACTACCTCTGTGTGGGGGGTTGGGGTTGGGGTTTTTGTTAGGAGGACCCACTTTCCTTTGTGGAATAGGGTGCTTGCGTGGTCTCCGTTCGGCAATGGGAAATCTGGGAGGCGGGTTCCTGTTGCTGGGTGGGGGTCCTCTGTTTTGTACGTGATGTTGAGGCCTGAGGTCAGGCCTGATAGGTGGTGTTGGACCTCGGGGAGGGCTGTTAGGTCTCGGAAGAGGGCTCTCAGGGCCAGTTGGTTTGGGGTTGTGGGGATCAGGGCGTTCTGGGCCGCTATGTTGCTCAGGACTTGGCTCGCCACTGTGCGGCGCTCTTGCTCGTAGGTGTCCAAGAGTGTTGGGGTTGCTTGGTTTTTGACTGTTGCGGCCAGTTTCCAGCCTAGGTTCATTGCGTCCTGGATTCCGAGGTTGAGGCCCTGGCCTCCTGCTGGGAAGTGGGTGTGGGCTGCGTCTCCTGCCAGGAGGACTCGGTCTACCTTGTAGTTGGCGGCCAAGCGGCTGTCGTCTGAGAAGCGGGATGCCCAGCGGATCTCCGTGATCTCCGCTTCGGGACCGAAGCGTTCGGTTACTGCTTCGCGGACCTCTTCCGGGGTTACCGGTTCCCGGAGGTTCTTGGGGCGGTTCAGGCGGTCTCCGAAAGTGATGCGGTACAAGTTCGGCTCGGGCAAGGGGATCACCCCGATGAACTTGCCCGGGCTCTGCGACGTCACCATGTTGGTCATCGAACGCCACTGCGTCGGCGCGCCCGGTGGCGTCTTCTTGAACAGGACGTCCGCTGCCACGCCGTGGCCCTGCCCCTCGATGCCTTCGAACGGCATCTTCAGCGCCTTGCGCACTGAGCTGCGGCCGCCGTCGCACCCCACCAGGTAAGCCGCCCGGATGTGCAGGTTGCCTGCCGTGATCGTGACGCCGTCCGCGTCCTGTACGAAACTCGTGAGCTCGTGGCCTCGCCTCACCCGGACACCCTGCTCCGCCAGGCGCTCCTCCAAGGCCGCTTCGACCTCCGCCTGGGGAATCCCCAGCTGGTAGGGGTGACGAGTGTTCCAGCCCGTGTAGGGCACCGGGATCACCGCGAAGTGTCCGTCCGCGACAGTCGCGAACGAGCGGTCCTGCGCGCGGGGCAGCAAACCCCGCAGATCCAGGACTTCCGCCGTGCGTGGCTGAAGGTTCAGGGCCTTCGACAGACCCGTTCGCTCGTGCATCCGCTCGAGCACCAGAACGTCCACTCCGGCCAGTGCCAGCTCGTTCGCCAGCATCAGCCCCGTCGGGCCCGCGCCGGCGACCACCACCTGCGCTGTCAGCTCTTGCATCCCCAGCTCCTTAACAACGTTAAATTGACCTGGCCCCAGGATGCCCTTAACATCGTTAAGGTGTCAAGCGTGATCGTGAGGAGCAGTGCGGAATATGGCTCTGACCAGGGAGAACATTGCTCGATCCGGGCTGAAGCTGCTCAACGAGGTCGGGCTCAACGGGCTTACGCTGCGGCTGATCGCCGGTGATCTCGGCGTCAAGGCGCCCGCGCTGTACTGGCACATGAAGAACAAGCAGGAGCTGCTCGACGAGATGGCGACGCAGATGTACCGGGACTCCGCGGACGATCGGCGGCCGCCGGCGTCGCTGGGGGAGTGGGAGGGCGCCGCGCACAGTGCCCGTGCGCTGCGCCGGATGATGCTCGCCTATCGCGACGGCGGGAAGGTCTTCGCCGGTACCTACCTCGGCGATACGAGCCTGGTCGGCGAACATCCGCTGCGCCGGAGCATCGAAGCCGGGCTCGACGAGCGGCGGGCCAGCCGGGCGACGTTCACCGTCTACTGCTTCGTTATCGGCTACGTGATCGAGGAGCAGGCCGTGCGGCCCATGCCGGGCGAGTTCGATGAGCGGTACCGCGAGTCGGCGGGGGAGGCGGTGCTCGGTGACGCCGACGCGCGGTTCGACGATGGGCTGGCCATGGTCCTCAGTGGAGCCCGTCAGTGGCTCCAGACCACGTAACGGCTGGTCAGGGCGTTTGGGTACCCCGGTGAAAACCCGCTCGCAACCCCGTGTAATCTATTCAAGTACCACAACGGCGCGGGGTGGAGCAGCTCGGTAGCTCGCTGGGCTCATAACCCAGAGGTCGCAGGTTCAAATCCTGTCCCCGCTACAGAGGTCAGAGGCCTGTGTTCGCAGAATACGCGAACACAGGCCTCTTTCGCGTTGTAATGGGGGTCGAACCCCCAAACCCCCGCCAAAGGGGCTCCGCCCCCTTGGATCCCCCGCGGTGGGCACCTTTTGCTACGAATCTCGCGATGTGGGTGCCGGTGCCGGGTGGTTGCGGAGTGTGTCCGCGGTGCGCCAAGCCGGGGAGTACCGCCCGTCGAACTCACCTGGCTGGAGGTGCCGGGGCTGTTCGCATGCGTCTGGTTGGACCAAAATCGGCTGGGAGCGGTTGCAGAGCGTATTCAGGTCCACAGTGGACCCGCTCGCATTGGGCCGAACGAGGGGATCTCACTAGCCACAATGGACAGATCCGCTGACCACTGTGGACACAGCGGCCGATAAGTGGGAATCTAGGGGGCGTGTCCGAATTGAATGCAACAGCCGCCGCCCTGCTCGGTCTGCTCCACGACGGTCCCGCCACCGGCGGGCAGCTCGTCGCGGGAGCGGGTGAGCGATTCGGCGCCTTCTTCAGCGTCACCCGCAGCCAGGTGTACCGGGAGCTCCCGGCGCTGTCCAAAGAAGGTCTCGTCCGGCTCGGCAAGCAGGGCCCGCGCTCCAGCCAGCAGTACCTGATCACCGCCGCCGGCAAGAAGGCCTTCAAGGCCTGGCTGACCTCCGATGCCGGCCCCGACCACCTGCGCAGCCCGCTCATCCTGCGGCTCGTGCACGCGGGGTCACTGACGGCGAAGCAGCGCCAGTCGCTGCTCGAGTCGGCCCGCACGAGCTACAGCCAGCAGCTCGACGACGCGAAGGCGGCCACCAAGGCGGCCGACGGGCCGTACGAGAAGGCCGTCGCCGAGTTCGCCCAGGCGCAGGCCAAGGCCGCTCTCAAGCTGCTCGACGCCATCCCCGCGGCCTGAGGTTCGCGCGCCCACGACCGGTCCTCGCAACCGGTCGTGGGTTTTGCCGTAACCTTGACAAACGTGAGTGATGAGTTCGACGCGGCACTGAGGGACCTGACCGGCAAGCTGACGCAGATCGAGTCGGTGATGGATCTGGATGCCCTGCGCGCCCAGGTGGCCGACCTGGAACAGCAGGCATCGAGCCCCAACCTCTGGGACGACCCGGAGGCGGCGCAGAAGGTCACCAGCCAGCTGTCCCACCGGCAGGCCGAGCTGCGCCGGGTCGGCGAGCTGCGCCAGCGGCTCGACGACCTCGGAGTGCTGTACGAGCTCGCCGGGGACGAGGGCGACGCCGGCAGCATGGGCGAGGCCGAGGGTGAGCTGACCGAACTGGGCAAGGCCATCGACGGCCTCGAGGTCCGCACCCTGCTCTCCGGCGAGTACGACGACCGCAACGCCGTCGTCACCATCCGCTCCGAGGCCGGCGGCGTCGACGCGGCCGACTTCGCCGAGATGCTGCTCCGCATGTACATGCGCTGGGCCGAGCGCCACGGCTACCCGACCGACGTCTACGACATCTCCTACGCCGAGGAAGCGGGCATCAAGTCGGCGACGTTCAAGGTGACCGCCCCCTACGTCTACGGCACCCTCTCGGTCGAGCAGGGCACCCACCGGCTCGTCCGGATCTCGCCGTTCGACAACCAGGGCCGCCGTCAGACGTCGTTCGCGCACGTCGAGGTGCTGCCCGAGGTCGAAGAGGTCGACCACGTCGACATCGCCGAGAAGGACATCCGGGTCGACGTCTACCGCTCGTCCGGCCCCGGCGGTCAGAGCGTCAACACGACCGACTCCGCGGTGCGCATCACACACCTGCCGACCGGCATCGTCGTCTCCTGCCAGAACGAGAAGTCGCAGCTGCAGAACAAGGCCGCCGCGCTGAAGGTCCTGCAGGCCCGCCTGATGCTGCGCAAGAAGGAAGAGGAGCGCGCCGAGATGGACGCGCTCAAGGACGGCGGCTCCAGCTGGGGCAACCAGATGCGTTCCTACGTGCTGCACCCGTACCAGATGGTCAAGGACCTGCGGACCGAGTTCGAGGTCGGCAACCCGTCGGCGGTGCTCGACGGCGACATCGACGGCTTCCTCGACGCCGGCATCCGCTGGCGGAAGCAGACCGCGGCCGTCTAACGGAGCAGGGGGTGTTTGCGCGACCGCTCACCGTACGCAAACACCCGCTGCTCCACCCGGGTGGACCGGGCAACCGGGGCTTCACGAGACCGGTGGGTAGTATGCCGAATCGTGATCCGGCTCGAAGAGGTTTCCAAGGTCTACAAGACCTCGACGCGGCCCGCGCTCGAGCGGGTGTCCGTCGACATCGAAAAGGGTGAGTTCGTCTTCCTCATCGGTCCCTCGGGATCGGGGAAGTCGACCTTCCTCCGGCTGCTGCTGCGCGAAGAGACGCCCAGCAAGGGCCGCGTGATGGTGTCCAACTTCGACGTCGCCAAGCTGGCCCGCCGCCGGGTCCCCCGCCTGCGGCAGACCATCGGCTGCGTCTTCCAGGACTTCCGCCTGCTGGCGAACAAGACCGTCGCGGAAAACGTCGCGTTCGCCCTCGAGGTCATCGGCAAGCCGGGCCCGACCATCAAGAAGGTCGTCCCCGAGGTGCTGGAGCTCGTCGGCCTCGACGGCAAGGCCGACCGGCTCCCCAACGAGCTCTCCGGTGGTGAGCAGCAGCGCGTCGCGATCGCGCGCGCGTTCGTGAACCGCCCGCTGGTGCTGCTCGCCGACGAACCGACGGGGAACCTGGACCCCGACACCAGCCAGGACATCATGCTGCTGCTGGAGCGGATCAACCGCACCGGCACCACCGTCCTGATGGCCACTCACGACCACGGCATTGTGGACTCCATGCGGCGCCGAGTCGTCGAGCTCCAGCTCGGCCGGGTGATCCGCGACGACGCCCGCGGCGTCTACGGGATCGGTCGCTGACCACGTTCCCGTAGCAACGCAGCCCCTCAACGACCCCGACCCCAAGGACCTGCACCCGCCATGCGCGCCAGTTTCGTCTTCAGTGAGGTAGTCACCGGCCTGCGCCGGAACGTCACGATGACCATCGCGATGATGCTGACCACCGCCGTGTCGCTCGCCATGCTCGGCGGTGGCCTCCTCGCCGTGCGGACCATCGACAAGATGAAGTCCAACTTCCTCGCCGACGTCGAGGTTTCGGTCTACCTCACCGACGACATCAGCGCGACCGACAAGAACTGCACGCAGGCGCTGTGCCAGTCGCTGCGGACCTCGCTGCAGAGCAACAACGGCGTCGAGTCGGTCGTGTTCGAGAACCGCGACCAGGCGTTCGACCGGTTCAAGAAGATCTTCGAGAGCCAGCCGGAGCTGATCGCGCTCACCGGTCCCGAGTCGCTGCCCGCTTCGCTGCACGTGAAGCTGAAGGACCCGGACCGCAGCGACTCGATCGTGCAGGAGTACGCTAACAAGCCGGGCGTGCGGAAGGTCGACGACCAGAAGAAGTTCCTCGACCGCGTCTTCAACGCCTTCAACGGCGTCCGCAACATGGCCTTCGGTGCCGCGCTCATCATGGCCATCGCCGCGCTGCTGCTGATCGCCAACACGATCCAGGTGTCGGCGTTCACCCGCCGCACCGAGGTCGGCATCATGCGGCTGGTCGGCGCGACGCGGTGGTACACACAGCTGCCGTTCCTCCTGGAGGCGGTGGTCGCCGGCGCGGTCGGTGCGATCCTCGGGATCATCATGCTGGTCCTGACCAAGGTGAGCTTCCTCGACGCGGTGTTCACCGGCGACGTCTTCCCGAAGATCACCACACTGGAACTGCTGTTCCCGGTCGCGCCGATCCTGCTCGGGGTGTCCGTGGTGATCTCCGCCATCACCGGTTACGTCACGCTGCGGCTGTACGTCCGGCACTAGTCTTAACCGGCTGCTGACAGCCCCCGAAATCACGTAGAGTGGTCGTATGCCCAAGGAACGTGGCCAGAAGGTGATCGTGTCGAACCGCAAGGCGCGACACGATTACTCCATCCTCGACACCTACGAGTGCGGTCTCGTGCTCGTGGGTACCGAGGTGAAGAGCCTGCGCGAGGGCAAGGCGTCACTGGCGGACGCGTTCGCGACGGTCGACGACGGCGAAGTGTGGCTGCGCAACGTGCACATCCCGGAGTACACCCAGGGCACGTGGACCAACCACACGCCCCGGCGCACCCGGAAGCTGCTGCTGCACCGGCGGGAGATCGAGAAGCTCATCGGCAAGACCAAGGAGAGCGGGCTCTCGCTGGTGCCGCTGTCGATGTACTTCAAGGACGGCAAGGTCAAGGTCGAGATCGCGCTGGCCCAGGGCAAGAAGGCCTACGACAAGCGGCAGACGCTGGCCAAGCGCGACGCGGACCGCGACATCAGGAAGGCCATGGGCCGCGCGCTGAAGGGCCGGTTCACGGAGTGACGTCCGGCCCGGCTTCCGACGCGGACGTCGCGCGCTGGACGGCGTCGCTGGGCCTGCCGGGCCTGGTCGACCTGCACGTCCACTTCCTGCCGAAGCCGGTGATGGACAAGGTTTGGGCGTACTTCGACCGGGCCTCGACGCACTACGGCACCGAGTGGCCGGTGTTCTACCGGACGTCCGAAGAGGAGCGTCTGGAGACGCTGCGTTCGCTCGGCGTCACGCGGTTCGCGCCGCTGGTCTACCCGCACAAGCCCGGGATGGCCGAGTGGCTGACGGAGTGGGCGCTCGAGTTCGCGGCGCGGGTCCCGGACGCGGTGCCGACGGGGACGTTCTACCCCGAGCCCGGCGCCGGGTCCGCTGTGGACGGTGCGCTGCGCGCCGGTGTCCGGGTGTTCAAGGCGCACGTGCAGGTGGGCGCGTACGACCCGCGTGACGACCTGCTGAAGCCGGTCTGGGGCGCGCTCGCCGACGCCGGGGTCCCGGTCGTCGTCCACTGTGGACACGGACCGTTGCGGGGCGACTTCACCGGGTTGTCGGTCTTCGAAGAGGTCCTCGCCCGGCATCCGCAGCTGACGGCCGTGCTCGCGCACGCGGCGATGCCCGAGTTCGGGACGGCCTTCGAGCTGATGACGAAGTACCCGCGGGTGCACCTGGACACGACGATGGTGGGCGTGCCGTTCGCCGAGGCGATGTCGCCGCTGCCGCCGGACTGGACGGCGCGGCTGGCGGAGTTCGCCGGCCGCGTCGTGCTCGGCACGGACTTCCCGAACATCCCGTACTCCTACGCGACGCAGCTGCAGGCGATCGCCGGCTGGGCGGCCGACGATCGCCTGGGGGAGCCGTTCCTGCGGGCGGTCCTGCACGACACCCCGCTGCGGTTGCTCAGCGCCTGACCGTGGCTCGCTCGCTCACGGTGACCGCGCGGCCCAGCAGGTCGACCACCGGGAGCTGCTTGCCGGCCAGGAGGAACCCGGCCGTTGCCAGGAGGACCCACGGCACCGGACCGTGCGCGATGCCGTCCGAGAGCGGGGCGAACCCGTGCGCCGCCAGGCCGAGCAGGCCACCCGAGACCAGCAACCCTGCCACCACCAGCTGCGGCACCCTCGCCGTCGCCACCGCGGTGTCGCGCTGCATCTCGAAGTGGGCGAACAGCCGCAGCAGGCCGAGCAGCACCATCCCGCACGCCGCGAACCACGCGGGCGCCATCACCAGCCAGAACACCGTGCCCGGCGCGGGGGTCTGGTAGCCGAGCCCGTACACCGTCACGCCCGCCACCACGATCAGGGCCGGCATGTGCCAGAGGTAGACGCTCATGAACCGCGCGCCGAGCCAGCTGAGGGCGTCGCCGATGCCGGGGCGTTCGGCGAGCGCGTTGAGCTGCGGGCGGAAGGCGAGCAGCAGGCCGATCTGGCCGACGGCGAGGAAGGCGAGCAGCACGGTCGGCGGGCTCATGTTCGACACCGGCGCGCCCGGCATGCCGATCATGCTGGCCGGGTACGGTCCGAACGCGACCATCAGCGCGGTGACGCCGAACCCGGCGGCGGACAGCGTCAGCGCGCCGCGGCGGGTCAGCGAGCCGAGCCGGCCTTCGACGTAGTGGAAGCCGAGCTGGTGCACGGCGACCCAGACGAAGATCGCGTTGGCGTAACCGAGGTAACCGAAGTCGTTGAAGCGGGCGACGTCGACGAGGAGGCCCGCCGCGCCCATGACGAGCGGCACCTTCAGGCCCCAGCGCCGGTGCGCGGCGACCATGAGCGGCGTCAGCAGCACGACGAGCACGTACACCGCGAGGAACCACAGCAGCTGCGCGGCGATCACGCTGCCGACCTGCAACGGCTGCGGCGGGACACCCAGGCCGCGGAGGAAGTCCGGCACGATCAGCCAGACCGCCATCAGCGGCAGCACCGGCACCATCAGGCGCTTGATGCGCCCGGCGAGCCACTGCTGCGTGGAGCCGGCGCGGCGGAAGGAGATCAGGTTGGCCGCGCCGCCGGCGAAGAAGACCAGGGGCATGACCTGCGACAACCAGGTCACCACCCACCAGCCCGGCGTGGCCAGGGCGTTGCCGGTGGCGAGGTGCCCGTCGGAGTAGGAGAGCACCGGCATGACCCAGTGCTGGGCGATGACGGCGAGGATGGCCCCCGCCCGGACGACATCGAGGAACCTGTCCCGGCCCGTTGTCTGCATGCCGCTCAGCCTGGCCGGTTCGACCTGGGAAGACAGCGGTGCTGACCGGCCTCTTGGGGGTCCTGTTCACCCCCGGTGGATACGGGGGTTCTCCCTACTACCGCAGGCCGTCCGGCTCGGGTTCGTGCTGCGTGGCGGCGACGCGGTACTCCCAGCCGTGGTCGGTGAGGCCGAGTTCGTAGCGGGTCTCGATCTTCGGGCCGCCGTGCAGGTGGATGTGCCGGATGACGGTGCCGGGAATCGGCTCGGCGTCCCCGAGCTCCTGGACGCGGCCGTCGAGCGGCCCGCCGAAGAAGCGGACGCAGCGGATCTCGTCGGACATCTGCGCGCTCCTCTCGACGGCGGGTCCGCTCATGGTAGGTGAGCGCTCACCCGGATGCCGCCCGCGGAACGGGTGACCCGTTGTCCACCCTACGGGATTTCCGGTCACTGTCCGTTGCTCAGCGGCCCAGATAGGTCAGCACCGCACGGACGCGACGGTGTTCCTCCGCGCTCGCTTCGAGGCCGAGTTTCGAGAAGATGTTGCCGATGTGCTTCTCCACCGCGCCGTGCGAAACCACCAGCGAGTTCGCGATCGCCGTGTTCGACAGGCCCTGGGCCATCAGGCCGAGCACCTCGGACTCGCGGGCCGTCAGCGCGTCCAGGGGGTTGCGGCGGCCGCGGGCCATCAGCTGGGCGATCACGTCCGGGTCGATCGCCGTGCCGCCGCCCGCCACGCGGCGGACCGCGTCCAGGAAGTCCGCGACGTCCGCCACGCGCTCCTTCAGCAGGTAGCCGACGCCGCCGGCGCCGCCCGAGAGCAACTCCACCGCGTACGACTCCTCGACGTACTGCGACAGCACCAGCACCGGCAGGCCCGGGATCTCCTTGCGCGCCGCCAACGCCGCGCGCAGACCCTCGTCGGTGAACGTCGGTGGCATCCGGACGTCGACGATCGCCAGGTCAGGACGATGTTCCTTGATCGCGCCGAGGAGGTCGTCCCCGTTGTCGACGGCCGCGGCCGTCTCGATGCCCTCGTCGGCGAGCAGGCGGATCACCCCGGCCCGCAGCAGCACGGCGTCCTCGGCGATGACTACCCGCATCCGGCCCCCAAGCTCGTGGATGAACGGGGTCCAGCCTATTCACCACTGGCAGGGGAGGTCAGCCCGGATTACGGTCGGCCCGCCCACCGGGCTGACCACGGTGATCACGCCGTCGATCGTCGCGGCGCGGTCGGCCAGACCGGCCAGCCCACCGCCGGGACGCACTTCCGCGCCGCCGTGGCCGTTGTCGGTGATCTCGACGACGACGTGGTCGTCGGTCCGCCACACCTTCACGACCGCTTCGGTCGCTCCGGAGTGCTTCGCGATGTTCGTCAGCGTCTCGCCGACGATGAAGTACGCCGTCGTCTCCACCGCGGCCGGCGGACGCGGGTCGACATCGACCGAGACGTCCACCGGGATCGGCGACTTCGCCGCCTGCGCCGACAACGCCGCGTCCAGCCCCCGATCGCCGAGGACGGCCGGGTAGATGCCGCGCGCCAGGTCTCGCAGCTCCGAGACGGCGAGCTTCGCGTCCGTGTGCGCCTCGTCGATCAGGTCCCGTACCGCCTGCGGGTCCTGGTCGAACTTCGACTTCGCCCGCCCCAGGCTCATCGCGACGGCCACCAGCCGCTGCTGCGCGCCGTCGTGCAGGTCACGCTCGATGCGACGGCGTTCGGCCTCGGCCGCGTCGACACCGCGTGCCCGCGACGCCTGCAGCCGCTCGGCCTTCTGCTCCAGCCGCTTCGTGCGGTCCTGCCCCAGCAGGGCCAGCGCCAGTTCGCCGTGCAGCCAGCCCAGCCACGGCGTCACCCAGATCGCCATCGGCAGCAGCACGATCGACGTCAGCGCGATCGCGAACTCCGCGCACGCCAGCGGGAACGCGGCCATCAGGTACGCCAGGTCACGCCACGTCGTCGGGTCGCTCAGCCGGACCATCCAGCGCCGCAGCAGCGGCTGCCCCTCTTCGTACGGCCGCCGCTGCACCGGCGGCAGCGGCACGCTCAGCAGCTTGCCCGCCCAGCCCCGCTCGCGGTCACCGGACCAGCGGACGAAGGTCGTCGTCGCCAGCAGGATCGGGAACCCGACCCAGATCACCGCCGTCGAGACGCCCACCGAGATGCCCACCACGATCAGCACGAACTGCAGGAGCCGGAAGACGAAGCTGACGATCATGTAGAGGATCGTGCGAGCCGGGTGCGGCCGCGGGTGTTCCAGCTGCTGTGCCTCGGTCATCCCGCCACCAGGTTCTTCACTTCCGCGTCTTCCCACCAGCGCTCCATCCGGCGGCGCTGCGCCACCGTCGGCCCCAGCAGCGCGTGCGCCAGCCGGGCGTGCATGCCCGCCAGCGCCTTGGTCAGCGCCACCGACAACGCGACGAACAACACCCCGAGTGCCGCCCACGGTAGCGCCTCGACGGTCGAGTCCACGGTCAGCCACGGCACCTCCCAGGCCGGGAAGTGGTACTCGCCGCCCGGCAGCCACCGGAAGTAGACCGGCAGGCCCACCAGCGCGAGACTCGTCGACCAGAACGTCGTCACGAGCACGAACTCCACCAGGCCCACCGGGAAGAGCAGCGCGAAGTAGGTCAGATCCCGCCAGGTCGACGGGTCCTTCAGCCGCCCCTTCCACCGCATCGACTGCTTGCCGACCGGCAGCGGCAGATAGGGCAGGTCGATGTAGCGGTCCAGCAGCGCGTAGACCCGCGCCCGCTCCAGGCGCGCGGCCCCCCGCACGGCGAGCACCACGAGAGCGAGCAACCCCACCCCGACCCACACCACCGCGGTCCCGGCACCGGCCGAGACGAACGCCGTGAGAAACCCGAACGCCAGCACCCCCAGCGGCAGGTTCATCAGCAAGAACACCACCGAACCGCCGAACGGCGGATCCCGCCTTTCGCTCACCATGACCGCGCTCCTTTCCACGGCTCCCAGCATCGCGGCTCGCCGCTGCGGGCGACATGGTGCGAGCGGGCATCCCCCCGGTAGGGCTGGCCCCACCCCACCCGGACTAAAGCGGTGGCGCCGGGCGTTATGATGGGTACGACCCAACAAGGGGGTGAACGGTTTCGACTTTGGACGTTGATTCAGGAGAAGCGTGCCGGTGCAGGCGAGAGACCACCGTAAGCGTCATCGCAACCAAATAAGCGCCGACTCCAGTCAGCGCGAGTTCGCCCTCGCCGCCTGAGCGAGTGCGACTCTGTCGGCCCGGGTTCGCCTCCGGCCCGGGTACCGGCATCAGCTAGGAGGCTCAGCGACTGTCCCGGCCACGGGGAACAGTCGTGAAGCAAACAGTGGCTGGGCTCGTCACCTCAGCTTGTTCGCGTGATTGAGGGAGCCAAGCAGAGACGTAGCGGACTGCGCACGGAGAAGTCCTGTTGATACGCCAGAGGACCCGGGTTCAATTCCCGGCACCTCCACTTCGAGAAGGCCCACGCCCCTTCGGGGCTGGGCCTTCTCTCGTTCTCGGGTGTTTGTTTGGGGGTCGAACCCCCAAGCCCCCGCCAGGCGGGCTTCGCCCCCTGGACCCCCCGGTGGTTGCGCTGGGTGGGGAGCCAGACAGGGTTGTGGTGGGGGCCACTTGTGGGTGAAATTTGTGTCAATGTCATGCTGGGGGTCCGACCATGGCTCCGTAGGAGCCGGAAGTAGGTGGCCAGATGACCTGGGCCCGACGCAGTGGCAGCTCTCTTGCCAACGATGAAGACAGCCGGATGGGTGTTATCCGGGCTGAAGAGGCCGTGCGGCTTGGTGAACAAAATGATCGGGCCGTTCTCACCGTGGCCGGGCACTCCCTCGACTCGGAGGAATGTGCCGAACTGCTTGCGATGCTCGGGCTGGATGCCGGGCGGCGGCGGCAGCGGACTGCCTGACGGCACGGTCGGCTGGGTGCGAAAGCGCTGGTCAGGATAGGTCTGCTACGTGGACCACCTTGTTTCGGCCCGTTGCCTTTGCGTGATACAGCGCCGTGTCCGCCGCGTCCAGCAGGCGTTGTAGTGACGTCCCCGCCGTCGGGTACACGGCGATGCCTATCGAGACCGTCAGGCCCGTTATGGACAACTGGCCGGCCGGGACCTTCAGCGCGCTGATCGCCCCGCGGACGCGCTCCGCCACCGCTCCGATGTCCGGCTGGGTGATCCCCGGCAGCAGGACCACGAACTCCTCGCCCCCGAACCGGCCCACCGCGTCCCCCCGGCCGCGGACCGCTGAGATGATCGACTGGGCCACCGCCTTCAGGACCGCGTCGCCCGCCAGGTGACCGTACGTGTCGTTCACCTGCTTGAAGTGGTCCAGATCCAGCATCAGCAAACCGAACGTCGTGTGCTGGCGCGCCGCCGCCGCCAAGGTGCGCTCCGCCAGCGCGTGCCAGCCGCTCGTGTTGTACAAGCCCGTCTTCTCGTCGCGGTGGGCAGCCACCTCCAGCTGCTTCACCAGCACGGTGCGGTGCAACAACAGCAACGGCGGGAACACCAGCACCACCAGGCCCGGCAACGTCGCCAGCGCCACGGCGTTCAGCGCACCCAGGCAGAGCGTCGCCACCTCGAGGCCGTTGTCCGACCACGTGCCGAACAGGGCCTCCGGTGTCCGGCCGACTTCGCGGCGGGCTGGGAGGACCAGGAGGGCGTTCACCGCGAAGAACGTCACACCCGCCGCCGCGATCGCCAGCGTTCCGGGCCAGGCGTGCGTCAATGCCGCACGGACGTCGGCGAAGCCCGACACCCGCAGGACCGACTGGGCCGCGTAACACGACAGCACGATGATCGCCGCGTTGCTGACCGTGCGGGAAGCCGGGACCCGCTGCAGGCGGTACCAGCTGCGGATCGCCAGGTGTGCGTACAGGCCGCCGACCAGGACCGCGAGCAGGAGCGGGGGCAGCAACAGCACGCCGGCGAACGTCCAGACCGACGTCATGTTGATGTGCGGCGTCCCCGACACGCGACGGCGGATCCGCTCCACGCGCCGGCCCGTCTCCGACTGCGCCACCCCGAGGACCAGCAGCACCACCAGGATCGACAGCGTCCGGCGGTCCACCGCGATCGGCGACGGGCGCAGCGTCAGCACCACCGCCCCCACCTCGCTGGCCAGGCAGTAGACGATCACCCGCGGACCCTGGCGCCACAGCACCCAGCGCCGTGGTGCCACGAGGACGTCACGAAAACGCGGCCCGGAGCGCGGAATCCCGCCCCCGGTCCGCATACTCATGGTGTCCGGCCGGTGACGGAGGCGGCTCGGCCCGAGGTGGTGAAGGGAGGCGCACCATGTGCGGACGCGACAACTGAGGTCATCGACCCTCCACCCCGACCCGGCGCCATGCCCTCGCGATCGGCACGGCCACCGCGGCACCCGCCGCCCCGGCCGCGGCGATGGTGTGCGCCGGGCCCAGCACGTCGGCCAGTGCGCCCGCCGCGGCCGCGCCGACCCCCTGCACCGTGATCAGGCCCGCCGAGTTCACCCCGGCACACCGCGCGCGGTGCTCGTCCGGCACCCGCCGCATGAACGAGACCGTGCCGGTGATGTTGTAGCCCGTCGCCAGCAGCCCGGACGCCGCCAGCAGCACGACCGACGTCACCAGGCCCGGCCGGCAGGCGAACGCCACCAGCGGCAGCCCCGCCGCGATCCCCAGCCAGCCCAGGACGCGCAGCTGGACGTGCTCGGAGATCCACTTGCCGAACACGACGCCGCCGAGCACGCTGCCCGCCGGGTCCGCGGCCATCAGCAGCCCCACCAGCGTCGCGCCCACGCCGATCCCGGCCGCGTACGGCGCGGCCAGCGCCTCCGGCACCACGTAGAACCCGGCCAGCCAGTTGAGCGCCACCAGCGTCCGCAACGCCGGGTCGCGCCAGATCAGCCGGACACCCGCGCCGGTCGTGGCCAGCCAGGCCGCCCGGACCGCCTGGGTGATCGCCGCCCGCCGCCGGACGCCGGTGACCAGGAACAACGCCGAAAGCAGGAACGTCACCGCGTCCAACGCCAGCGCCGCGGCCGGGGTGAGCGCGGCGATCAGCGCACCGCCCCCGGCGAACCCGGCGAGCTGCGCGCCCTGCATCGTCACGTTCCGCAGGGCCATCCCGACGAGGTACCGCTCGCCTTCGAGCACCGACGGCAGCAGCGCCTGCTGCGCGGCCTTGAACGGCCCGCCGAGCGCCGTCATCACCGCGACCAGCACGCACAGCACCCACAGCGGGACGCCGGGAATGGCGACGACCGCGACCAGCGCGGCCCGCGCCAGATCGGCCGCGACCATCACGTCCCGCCGCGGCCACCTGTCGCCCGCTCCGGCCAGCAGGACGCCGCCGAGCAGGGAAGGCACGTACGTCAGCGCGTAGGTGAGGCCGGTCAGCGTGGCCGAGGACGTGCGCTGGAAGACGAGCACGGCGAGCGCGACCCTGGCGAGCTGGTCACCGCAGACGGACAGCAGCTCGGCCGTCCACATCGCCCGGAATTCGGCGACGGCGAGCACCGCACCGAAACCGACCCTCGTCACGCGTGCGTCATCCATCGGTGCCCCTCGAAACCGCAGCCCCATCACGGTAATCACCCAGCGGAGTGGAATCGAGCCGTTCGGTGACAGTTGCCCCGATCGCAGCAGCCCCGGCACCCGGACGGCCCGCGACGGCGGTCAGGCCGGGTGGCCGCCGATTCCGGTTGCGCAGAGGGGACAAGGCGTTAAATATGAGAGCACGTTCAATCAAAATGAACATGCTCGCTCGTTGAACGAGAAGAACCTCATCCAGGTGGCGCTCGACCAAGCGAGCGAGTATGGCCTCCGCGGTGAGGTGCTCGCGGTGGCGTACGCCCAGCCCGGCGACACGCGCCGGCTCGACGCAGTGCTGCGCCTCACGACGCGATCAGGGGCCACCCGGACCTACGGCACCGAGGTCAAGCATCGATTGACGCCTGAACTGGCTACCAGCATCACCCTGCCTACGCAGCTCCCGGAGTTGCTGGTCACGACCTATGTCAGCGAGGCGGTCGCCGAGCGGCTGCGCGCCCGGGAGATCGATTACCTGGACACCGCGGGCAATGCGCATCTGGCCTGGGGCGATGTCCTGGTCGACGTCCGCGGGCGGCGCAATCCGGTCGTTCAGCGTCCGAGGACTTCCCCTCGGGCAGCCGGGGCCTTCGGCCGGTCGGGTCTTCGCGTGGTGTTCGTCCTCCTCAGCCGGCCGGACCTGGTTACCCGCCCATACCGAGTCCTGGCCGAGGCGAGCGGAGCCTCGCTGGGGACCGTGAAGGCGGTCATCGACGAGCTCGCCGGGGCGGGTTACCTGTACGCCGGGGCGGAGGGTCGCCGGTTGGCCCGCGGTGGCGAACTGCTCGATCGCTGGTCGGAGGCGTACTCGATCACCCTGCAGGCCTCGCTCGCGCTCGGCGAATTCTCGGTGGACGACCTCTCGTGGTGGCGGAATTCGGAAACCGAGATGCGTTCGATGGGGATTCAGGTGGGTGGAGAGGCCGGCGCCAGTCTCCTGGATCCCCACTTGCGACCCGCGTCGCTCACCCTCTACGTGGAAACCTTCCCGGCGCGGTTCGTCGGCCGGCACCGCATGGCCCGAGCCGAGGGCAGTGGAAACGTCCACATCCGGGAACGGTTCTGGCATATGCCGGATCGTGACTCCTGGATCGTTCCTTCCCCGCTGATCTATGCCGATCTGCTGGCTTCCGGAGACCCTCGTCAGCGTGAACACGGAGACCGGATTCGGAGCAGTGATGATCGACTTGTCAGCCTCGGCCGATCCTGAGATCGCCCTCACTGCCCGGGTGCTGGTGGGCGTCGACGCGGCGGATCTGGACTACCTCGTAGTCGGCGCGACGGCGCGGACGATCCTGAAGATCGCACCATTCTCTGGCCGGATGACTTCCGGATGAACGTCCGCGGGCTGAGCGAAGCGGTGCGAACAGCCGAGACCGTTCTGCTGCCGGGCGGACGGCGATCCACGTCCCCGCGGTGCCGGCGTTGGCCCTGCTCAAGCTGCTGACCTGGTGGGACCGTCGCGGTACGACCACCCGTGACGCGGTCGACCTCGCCGAAATGATCTCCTGGTACTCGTCGGTCACCTCCTTGGACCGCCTCTACGACGAGCTGGAAGCGCTGGAAGCGAACGAATACGACCCGGCCCTTGCCGGGGCCTGGCTGCTGGGGTCGCAGATGCCTGCGCTGCTCGACGGAGACGGACGAGGGGTGCTGCTCCGGATCGCCGAGGACCGGGACGCGTTGGGACGGCTGGCGGCCGACGCGCAGGCGGTCCGGGCGCCGCAACCGATGCTCGTGCTGGGCGCGGGTATCCGGGAGGCGGCCGGCAGGTGAGCGTCAGGCCGGGTGGCCGCCGATCCGGGTGGTCAGCTCGGCCGCCGTCGTGGCCACCTCGCCGGCGAGGTCCGGCCACGTCTGCGGGCACGGCTCCGCCGCGCAGTGGTGGCGAAGCGTGACGCTGATCGCGGCCAGCGGGCGGGCGCCGTGGTCGAAGACCGGGCAGGCCACCGATGCGAAGCCGGCGGTGACGTGGCCGTCCTCGACCGACCAGCCGAGCCGGCGCTCCACGGTGAGGGTGCGGCGAAGCTCGGCCAGCGTGCTCGGGCCGCGGCCGGTGCGGAGCACGAACGCCGATGCCGCGGGGAACAGGGCCCGGACGTGCGGGGCCGGCAGGTGCCGCAGGATCGCCCGGCCGGACGCCGTCAGCTGCGCGGGTAGCCGGACGCCGACCTCCGTCACCAGCGTCTCCGGCCTGGCCGGGCGTTCCTTGATCAGGTACAGGGACTCGTTGCCGTGCAGGACGCCGAGGTGGGCCGTGTGCCCGACGCGGTCGACGAGCTTGCGGAGCAACGGTCCGGCCAGGCGCTCCAGGGGGTCGTGGCGCAGGTAGGCCGAGCCCAGTTCGAAGGCGGCGATACCCAGGCCGTAGCGGCGTTCCGCGGGCAGGTGCACGACGAAACCGGCCGCTTCGAGCTCGCTGAGCAGGTGGTACGTGGTCGAGCGGGGGAGTCCCGCCTCCCGCGCGATCGCCGCCGCGGTGACCGGGCCGGGCCGCGTGGCGAGGAGGCTCAGCACCGCCAGCCCGCGGCGCAGCGCCGGGACCTCGCTGCTGTCGCCCACGCTCACTCCCGGCTCAAGCGCCCCAAGGCGGCCTTGGTTGCGTCTGACGCACCCAAGGCGGCCTTCGGTGCGTCAGACGCACCGAAGGCCACATTGGGGCGCTTGAGGGCAGGGTAACTCGGATGTCTGGGATCCCAGACAGAACCACCCGTTGAAGCATCCCACCAGCCAGAAGGACGTTGTCCAATGGGCCCATGCCGGAAAAAGTGCTCCTGGGCCCGGAGCCCCTGACCGCCGCCCAGGTCGTCGACGTCGCCCGCGGCCACGCGCCGGTCGGGCTGACGGACGCCGCCGAGAAGAACCTCGCCGCGACGCGGCAGCACATCGAGGACCTCGCCCACGCCGTCACGCCCACCTACGGCGTCTCGACCGGCTTCGGCGCCCTCGCCACCCGTCACATCCCCGTCGAGAGCCGGACCGCGCTGCAGCGCAGCCTGATCCGCTCGCACGCCGCCGGCGCCGGGCCCGCCGTCGAGACCGAGGTCGTCCGCGCGCTGATGCTGCTGCGGCTGCGAACCCTCGCCAGCGGCTACACCGGTGTCCGGCCGGGCACCGCGCAAACGCTTGCGGCCCTGCTCAACGCCGATATCACCCCGGTCGTCCACGAGTACGGCTCGCTCGGCTGCTCCGGCGACCTGGCTCCGCTGGCCGCCGTCGCGCTGGCGCTCATGGGCGAAGGCGAAGTGACGTACCGCGGCGAGATCGTCGCAGCAGGCGAAGCGCTGAAGCACGCCGGGATCGAGCCGGTCGTCCTCGCCGAGAAGGAAGGCCTCGCGCTCACCAACGGCACCGACGGCATGCTCGGCATGCTCGTGCTCGCCGCCGCCGACCTGCACCGGCTCTTCGACATCGCGGACCTCACCGCCGCGATGAGCGTCGAGGCGCTGCTCGGCACCGACCGCGCCTTCGCCGCCGACCTCCAGGCGCTGCGCCCACACCCCGGGCAGGCGAAGTCCGCGGCCCGGATGTGGCAGGCGCTGCAGGGCTCGAAGATCGTCGAGAGCCACCGCGGCCCGGACTGCAACCGCGTCCAGGACGCCTACTCGCTGCGCTGCGCCCCGCAGGTCCACGGCGCCGCGCGGGACAGCCTGGCGCACGCCGAACTCGTCGGCGAGCGCGAGCTGATGTCCGCTGTGGACAACCCCGTCGTCCTCGCCGACGGCCGCGTCGAGTCCAACGGCAACTTCCACGGCGCGCCCGTCGCGTACGTGCTGGACTTCCTGGCCATCCCGATCGCCGACGTCGCCAGCATCGCCGAGCGCCGTACCGACCGGATGCTCGACAAGGCGCGTTCGCACGGCCTGCCGCCGTTCCTCGCCGACGACCCCGGCGTCGACTCCGGCCACATGATCGCGCAGTACACGCAGGCCGCCGTGGTCAGCGAGCTCAAGCGGCTCGCGGTGCCGGCGTCCGTCGACTCGATCCCGAGCAGCGCCATGCAGGAGGACCACGTCTCCATGGGCTGGTCGGCCGCGCGGAAGCTGCGCAAGGCCGTCGACGGCCTGACCACCGTCCTCGCGATCGAGCTGCTGACGGCGGCCCGGGCGCTGGACTTCCGCGCGCCGCTGGAACCGTCGCCGGTCACCGGCGCGGTGCGCGACCTGCTCCGCACGAAGGTCGCGGGCCCCGGCCCCGACCGGCACCTGGCGCCCGAGATCGCGGCCGCCGAAGAACTCGTCCGCTCCGGCGCCGTCCTCGACGCCGCCCACCTGTCGTGAGTGGTAATTCGGGTTAGAACCCGAATTACCACTCACGACCGCTTACCTGGAGGTCTGAGAATGTCCCGCGTCGTCCGTGCCGCTCGTGGCACCCAGCTCACCGCCAAGTCGTGGCAGACCGAAGCCGCGCTGCGGATGTTCCACAACAACCTCGACCCCGACGTCGCCGAGCGGCCCGAGGACCTGGTCGTCTACGGCGGCACCGGCAAGGCCGCCCGCAACTGGGCCAGCTTCGACGCGATCACCCGCGAACTGACCACTCTGGACGTCGACGAGACGCTGCTCGTGCAGTCGGGCAAGCCGGTCGGCGTGTTCCGGACGCACGAGTGGGCGCCGCGCGTGCTCATCGCGAACTCGAACCTGGTCGGCGACTGGGCGACCTGGCCGGAGTTCCGCCGTCTCGAGCAGCAGGGCCTGACCATGTACGGGCAGATGACCGCGGGCTCGTGGATCTACATCGGCACCCAGGGCATCCTGCAGGGCACCTACGAGACTTTCGCTGCCGTGGCGAAGAAGAAGTTCGGCGGAAGCCTGAAGGGCACCCTCACCGTGACCGCCGGTCTCGGCGGCATGGGCGGCGCGCAGCCCCTCGCCGTGACCATGAACGACGGTGTCGCGCTGGTCATCGAGTGCGATCCGCAGCGCGCGCACCGCCGTGTCGAGACGCGCTACCTCGACGAGGTGGCCGACGACCTCGACGACGCCATCGCCCGCGTCACCAAGGCGAAGAAGGAAGGCAAAGCGCTGTCGGTCGGTGTCGTCGGCAACGCCGCCGAGGTGCTGCCGGAGCTGCTGCGGCGGGGCGTCGAGGTCGACATCGTCACCGACCAGACGTCCGCGCACGACCCGCTCTCGTACCTGCCCAAGGGCATCAGCGTCGAGGACTGGCACGACTACGCGGCCAAGAAGCCCGACGAGTTCACCGATCGCTCGCGCGAGTCGATGGCCGACCACGTCGAGGCCATGCTCGGCTTCCTCGACCAGGGTGCCGAGGTCTTCGACTACGGCAACTCCCTGCGCGGCGAGGCCAAGCTCGGCGGCTGCGAGCGCGCGTTCGACTTCCCCGGTTTCGTGCCCGCCTACATCCGCCCGCTGTTCTGCGAGGGCAACGGCCCGTTCCGCTGGGCGGCGCTCTCGGGTGACCCCGAGGACATCGCGGCCACCGACCGCGCGATGCTGGAACTGTTCCCGGAGAACGAATCCCTCGCCCGCTGGATCAAGCTGGCCGGCGAGCGGGTGGCCTTCCAGGGGCTGCCCGCCCGGATCTGCTGGCTCGGCTACGGCGAGCGCCACCTGGCCGGTCTGCGGTTCAACGAGATGGTGGCCAGCGGCGAACTGAAGGCGCCGGTCGTCATCGGCCGCGACCACCTCGACTCCGGCAGCGTGGCCTCGCCGTACCGGGAGACCGAAGGCATGGCCGACGGCTCCGACGCGATCGCCGACTGGCCGCTGCTGAACGCCCTGGTCAACACGTCGTCGGGCGCCAGCTGGGTGTCCATCCACCACGGCGGCGGCGTCGGCATGGGCCGGTCCATCCACGCGGGCCAGGTCAGCGTCGCCGACGGGACGCCGCTGGCCGCGCAGAAGCTGGAGCGCGTGCTCACCAACGACCCGGGCATGGGCGTCATCCGGCACGTCGACGCCGGGTACGACCGCGCGGCCGACGTCGCCGACGAGCGTGGCGTCCGCGTGCCGATGGCGGGCGAGTGACCGCCTCGGGGCTCCTCGGCGAGATCGACGGCGTCGGGCGCGACCCGAAGCGCGGCGGCTACTCGCGGCACGCGTTCGACCGGCCCGAGCACGACCTGCGCGAGTGGTTCGTCGAGCGCGCGCTGGGGCTCGGGCTGGACGTCGAGACCGACCGCAACGGCAACATCTGGGCGTGGTGGGGGCCGCCGGGGCGCAATGCCGTCGTCACCGGCAGCCACCTCGACTCGGTGCCGGGTGGGGGCGCGTTCGACGGCCCGCTCGGGGTCGTGAGCGGGCTGGCCGCCGTCGAGGCCTTGCAAGCCAAGGGGTTCCGGCCGCGCAGGCCGCTCGCCGTCGTGGTGTTCACCGAGGAGGAAGGTGGCCGCTTCGGCGTTCCCTGCCTGGGTTCGCGGCTGCTCACCGGCACGATCGACGCCGGCAAAGCCCGCAGCCTGCGGGACGCCGACGGCGTCACGTTCGCCGAGGCCGCGGCGAAAGCGGGCATCGACCCGGCGCGGATCGGGCCGGACGCCGAGCGGCTCGACCGGATCGGGCACTTCCTCGAACTGCACGTCGAGCAGGGCCGCGGGCTGATCGACCTCGGCTCGCCGGTGGCGGTCGGCAACACGGTGATCGCGCACGGGCGGTGGCGGTTCTCCTTCACCGGACAGGGGAACCACGCCGGGGCGACGCTGCTCGCCGACCGCGCGGACCCGATGCTGCCCGCCGCGGCGACGGTCACGGCCGTCCGGCGGCTGGCCGCGCAGGTGCCGGACGCGCGGGCGACCGTCGGCCGGCTCGTGCCGACCCCCGGCGGGACCAACGTCATCGCGTCCACAGTGGACCTGTGGCTGGACGCGCGGGTGCCGGGCGAAGGCACGCCGGGGCTGGTCGCCGAGATCAGCCGGGCGGCCTCGGCGGCGGCGAAGGAGGAGGGCTGCCGGGTCGAGGTGACGCGCGAGTCCTATTCCGGCGACGTCGTGTTCGACGACGCCCTCCGGCGCGACCTCGGCGGCTGGCTCGGCGGCCCGCCGGAGCTGCCGACCGGTGCCGGGCACGACGCGGCCATCCTCGCCGGGTTCGTCCCGGCCGGGATGCTCTACGTGCGCAACCCGACCGGCATCAGTCACTCGCCGGAGGAGTTCGCCGAGGCCGGCGACGTCGAAGCCGGCGCCACGGCGCTGGCCACGGCGCTGGAGCGGCTGGCGCAGTGACCCCCAACCCGACCCCCAACCCGACCCCCAACCCGACCTTCGGCCCGCGGGGGCGCCCCCCGTCTCCAGCCTATCGCTCGGCACCGACAGTTTTCTGGTGCGAACAGGCCTGGCTGCCGGACGGGATCGCGGCCCGGGTGCGGATCGACGTCGCCGACGGCCGGATCGCCGCGGTGACGCCGGATTCGCCGCGCGCCGGCACGATCCTCGGCGGCCTGACTCTGCCGGGCTTCGCGAACGGGCACTCGCACGCTTTCCACCGGGCGTTGCGGGGCCGGACGCACCACGCGCGCGGCACGTTCTGGACCTGGCGCGAGCGGATGTACACCCTGGCCGCGCGGCTCGACCCCGACACGTACTACCGGCTGGCCCGCGGGGTCTACGCGGAGATGGTGCTCGGCGGGTACACGAGCGTCGGGGAGTTCCACTACCTGCATCACGCGCCCGGCGGAAAGCCGTACGCCGACCCCAACGCGATGGGCGCGGCACTGCGGCAGGCCGCGGCCGACGCCGGGATCCGGCTGACGCTGCTCGACACGTGCTACCTCGCCGGCGGCATCGGCGTCGAGCCCGACGAGGTCCAGCGGCGGTTCTCGGACGGCTCGGCCGCTTCCTGGGCGGACCGGGTGGGGTCGCTGAAGGAAGGCGAGCTGTTCCGGGTCGGTGGGGCGATCCATTCGGTGCGCGCGGTGCCCGAGGACCAGCTGTCCGAAGTGGACAGTGCGGTGCCCAGGTACCGGCCGCTGCACATCCACCTGTCCGAGCAGCGGGCGGAGAACGAGCAGTGCGAGGCGGCCACCGGGTTCACCCCGACCGGGCTGCTGCGGGACCACGGCGTGCTCGACGAGCGGCTCACCGTGGTCCACGCGACCCACCTCACCGACCGGGACGTGCTCCTGCTCGGCGAGTTCCGGGTCGGAGCGTGCTTCTGCCCGACCACCGAACGCGACCTCGGCGACGGCATCGGCCCGGCCCGCGCCCTGCGGGACGCCGGGGTGCGGCTGAGCATCGGCAGTGACAGCAACGCCGTCGTCGACGCGTTCGAAGAGACCCGGGCGCTGGAGCTGGACGACCGGCTGGCCAGCGAAGAACGCGGCCGGTTCAGCGCCGCGGAACTCCTCGAAGCGGGCACCGACCACGCGGCGATCGGGTGGAACGAGGTCGGCAGGCTCGCCGAGGGAGCGGGCGCGGACTTCGTCACGGTCGCCCTGGATTCGGTGCGGACGGCCGGGATCGAGCCGTCGGGGGTCGTGTTCGCGGCGTCCGGCGCGGATGTCCGGCACGTCGTCGTCGCCGGCCGCGAGGTCGTGCGGGACGGCGCGCACCTGCTCGTCGACCGACCGGAAACCGTTCTGGCGAAGGAGATCGAGGCACTGTGGCAATCCTGATCACGGGCATCGGCGAGCTCACCACGAACGACCCCGTGCTGGGGCGGCTCAGCGATGCCGCCCTGGTCGTCGAGGGCTCCGAAGTCGCCTGGGTGGGGTCCGCGAGCCGGGCCCCGGACGCCGACGAACGCGTCGACGTCGAAGGCCGCGCGGTGCTGCCCGGCTGGGTCGACAGCCACACGCACCTCGTCTTCGCCGGCGACCGCACCGCCGAGTTCGAGGCGCGGATGGCCGGAAAGCCGTACAGCGCAGGCGGAATCGCGACCACGGTGGGTGCCACGCGGGAGGCGTCCGACGAGCAGCTGGCGGCGAACCTGCGCCGCCACGTCGACGAGGCGGCCCGGCAGGGGACGACCTGCCTGGAGACCAAGACGGGCTACGGGCTGACCGTCGCGGACGAGGCCCGGAGCGCCCGCATCGCCGGCGAGGTGGCCGACGAGGTCACGTTCCTCGGCGCCCACCTCGTGCCGCCCGGTGCCGACGCCGAGTCCTATGTGGACCTCGTCTGCGGCGAGATGCTCGACGCGGTGGTGGAAAGCGTGCGCTGGGCGGACGTGTTCTGCGAGACAGGGGCGTTCGACGAGGCCCAGTCGGCACGGGTGCTGAAGGCGGCGGCCGAGCGCGGGCTGGGCCTGCGGGTGCACGGCAACCAGCTCGGCGAAGGCCCCGGCGTCCGGCTGGCGGTGGAGCTCGGCGCGGCGAGCGTCGACCACTGCACGTACCTTTCCGACGCCGATGTCGAAGCGCTGGCGGCGTCCGAGACGGTGGCGACCTTGCTGCCCGCGTGCGACCTGTCGACGCGGCAGCCCCTGGCCCCGGCCCGCCGGTTGCTCGACGCGGGCGCGACGGTGGCGCTGGCCAGCAACGCCAACCCGGGCAGCTCGTACACGACGTCGATGGCGTTCTGCGTCGCGACGGCGGTGCTGCAGATGCGCATGACGATCGAGGAAGCCGTCTGGGCCGCGACAGCGGGCGGGGCGAAGGCGCTGCGGCGTGAAGACGTGGGCGTCCTGCGCCCGGGCGCGCGGGCGGACGTCCACGTCCTCGACGCTCCTTCGGTGACGCACCTGGCTTACCGGCCCGGCGTGCCGCTGACGAACAGGGTGTGGCGCGCCGGGGAGCGTGTGCGCTAACGTCGGAAGCGAGGACGCGCGAAGACACAGTCCGGTATGGGTTAGTCCGGGCAGTTCAGGCAGGCTTACCTGTGCGTCCCTTCCTCATCCGTGACGAAGGGACAGCTGTGTCTGTGATCATCATCGGCGCCGGCCTGGGTGGCTTGAGCCTCGCGCAGGGGCTGCGGCGAGCCGGAATTCCCTGCCAGGTCTACGAACGCGACGAGTCGGCCGAGATGCGCAAGCAGGGCTACCGGCTGCACATCGACGACGTCGGTGACACGGCGCTGCGCGAAGTGCTGCCGCCGAACTCGCACGAACTCTTCCGGGCGACCGCGGGCCGGGCCTTGCCGCGCACGAACATCTACGACGAGCGGATGCGGCTGGTCACGGCCTTGGAGGCCGACGGCGTCCAGCTCAACATCAATCGCTTCACCGTGCGGCAGATCCTGCTGCGCGATCAGGAAGTGCGCTACGGCAAGCGATTCACGCACTACGAAGCCGACGATGGCGGCGTGACCGCGCATTTCGCCGACGGGACTTCCGTGCGCGGCAGCCTGCTGGTGGGCGCCGACGGGGTCAATTCGCCGGTGCGGCAGCAGTACCTGCCACACGCCCAGGTCGTCGACAGCGGGCTCGTCCAGCTGTACGGCCGGCTTCCGCTGACTCCCGCCACGCGGAAGCTGTTCGACCCGGAGATGTTCGCGGTGTTTTCGATGATCATCGCGCCGGACCGGACGATGGTCGGGTTCGCGCCGGTCGACTATCCCGAGCCGGTCGCCGACGCTTCCGCGCGGCTGGTGCCGGACCTGCGGCTGCGCGACCACGAGCCGTACATGACCTGCGCGGTCGGCGCGCGGCGGGAGACGCTCGGCCGGTCCGACGTCGAACTCGCTGCGACGGCGCCGGCCGACCTGAAGAAACTGGCGTTCGGTCTGATCGACGGCTGGCACCCGAGGGCCCGCGTGCTGGTGGAGCACTGGGACGCCGAAGCGACGTTCCCGCAGCCCATCCGGACGAGCATCCCGGTCGAGCCGTGGCCACCGTCGCGGGTGACGCTTCTCGGCGACGCCATTCACGCGATGAGTCCCGCGGCCGGCGCGGGCGCCAACACCGCGTTGCGCGACGGTGCGGCGCTGGCGTCCGCGCTGGCCGGGGCTCCGCTGCTCGAGGCCGTGGCGGCCTACGAAGCCGCGATGGTGGACTACGGGTTCGCCGTGGTGCGGGAGTCCGCCGAAAACGGGCGCCGGTACCTCGGGCAGAACCCGCTCACAACGGCAGGGTGAACGGCGTGCACGCCGGTGCGTAAGACGGGTCCAAGGCGTGCAGGATCAAACCGGTGACGTTCGGGTCGATCGCCTGGCTCAGGTGGCCCGACGTGTCGGACGGGCAGAAGTCCTGCAGCACGATGTCCGTCGTGCCCGGCTCGCCGAGGATTCCGCTGGTGTACGGCGTCACGACCTCGTCGTACCTGCTCACGATGCTCGTGTAGGTGGGGCCGGCGACGTGCACGCCGCCGCGGGCGAGGTCGTCCAGGAACGCCGACGGGGCCAGGTATTCCGTGCACGCCCCGCACGCTGTGCGCAGGGCCACGCCGAGGCCGGGCACCGTCGTCAGCAGGGCCTTGGCGAGCGCGTCGAGGCCGCCGAGCGTCGTGCCGCGGTAGTTCGCGCCGAAGCCGGCGAAGTGGGCGACCTTCGCCGCGCCGCCGCCGTACTTCAGGTAGTACGCGGGCATCGTGCTGCCCTCGGAGTGGCCGACGATGTCGACCTTCGCCGCTCCCGTCGTGGACCGGACCCGGTCGACGAACCGGCCGAGCTGCGCCGCGCTGTCGCGCATCGAGGCGAGCCCGCCGACACCAGGCCCCAGGATGCCCGTGCCGTACGTCAGCGAGAAGACGCAGTAGCCCTGGGCGGCGATCTTCGGCGCGTGGAAGAACCAGTTGACGGTGTCGTTCGCGCCGAGGCCGTGCACGAGCACGACGGGCTCCGGGTGCGCGGCCGACGGACGGCAGCCCCGGTCGTTCCAGCCGCCGCCCGGTGCCGCTTCCGCGACCGAGGGCGCGACCGCACCGAGGGTGAGCGCCGCGGCGAGCACGGCCAGGGTTCGCTTGACACCGCCGTTGGTGACCCGCATTCCGTTGCCTCCGGTTACTTATCAGTACGTGACGCAGTTCATGATCGGTCACATACCGCTGGAGGCGACCTGGGAAAACGCTCAGAGTTGCCCGGCGTTCGTTGTGACAGGTGACAACGACTGCCGACGGGCCCCGACCACCAGGCCGGCCAGCGCGACCAGGCCGCAGAGCCACGCGAACCAGTCGCCGAAGCGGGCGTACGGCGTCTTCCCCGGCCCGATCGGGACGTCGCCGACGACCACCGTGAACGGGCTGCCGCCGGTGTGGGCCTCGGCCGGCACGTGTCCCTGGGCGTCCGCCAGCATCGGCGTCCCGCGGGCCGCGCTCCACGCGACCGAGAAGCCGTTCTCGACGCCGCGGATCAGCGCCGTGCGGCTGTGCGCCCAGCCGTCGACGTCTTCGTCGGACGCCGGGATGAGGACCAGGCCCGTGCCGGCCTTGCCGTACTCGCCGGCGGGGTCGGCGAAGTTGACGTCCATGCAGACCATCAGCCCGATCCCGGCGAGGTGCGCGAGCTGGGTGCCGGACGCCATGTTCGGCGAATCCCCGTTGTGCCACTTGCGGTATTCCACCGGCGGGCCGGACGGGGGAATCGCGAGCGCGGCGTTGAAGCGGCCCTCCGGAGTCGTGTCGATGACGCCGGTGACGACATCGAGGTTCCGCGACCGGGCCACTTCCGTGAAGGGCTGGACGAGCCGCGAGCGGCTGGCCTGGTCGACCGCGAAGGCGGCTTCGGGGAGCACGACCGCCCGGACGCCGTCCGGCAGTCGGCCGATTTCGTCCACATAGGACTGGACGAGGGTCCGGCCCTCGAAGGTGGCGACGTCGGCCGCCCAGGGCGCCTTGTCCATGACGACCAGGGCGACCCGCGTCGACGGCCCGGCGAGCGGCGGCGTGGTCCAGAAGACGAGCGCGGCCGGCATCGCGGCGGTGGCGACCAGGCCGGCGAGCCGGGTCCGGCCGCGGACGCCCGGGGCCAGCGCGGCGGCCACCGCGGCCGGGACGAACAGCACCAGGAACTCCACGCCCCAGCCGCCGGTCACCGCGGCGAGCCGCAGCACGGACGGCCGGTCCGCCTGGGTCGTCATCAGGGTGTCCATCACGCCGGTCGGGTTGAGCAGCGAAATGACGTAGAGCACCACGGTCCACAACGCGGGTGCGGCGAGCGCCGCCGGCAGGCCGTGCCCGCGGCGGACGAGCAGCCGGAACAGGCCCGTCGACAGGGCGAACAGCAGCGCGCTGCCACCGAGGATCGCGATCGCCGCGGGGCGCGGGATCGCCAGGGAGTGCCAGAAGTAGCTCCAGCTGCCGGCGCTGCCCGCGAGGTAGGCGACGAACGCGGCCGCCACCGCGGCCGCGCCGGGGACGCGTGGCGCGAGCAGGAAGATCGGCAGTGGCGCCAGCCACGCCAGTTCGGGCACCGGATCCAGCCCGGTACCGAAGAAGAACAACGCCGCCGACGCGATCGTCGCGACGACCGCCCACCCCAGCTTGCTCATCATGGCCCCTTTCGCCCGGTTTCGAGCATTCCAGGTGGTGCGGGCGTGGCGCATTGGGCTGAACCGCAGTGTTTTGGTGGGGTTAACCCCACCCCGGTTCATGCAGAGTTCAGTAAGCCGTCACGCGACAGGGATCGGAGCGGCCGCTGTCGATCAGTAGCGTTGTCAATGACAGCAACGAAAGTGGGCCGCCCATGGACTTCTCGCTGATCGTGCTGGTGGTGATCGTCGCCGCGCTGGCCTTCGACTTCACCAACGGCTTCCACGACACCGCCAACGCGATGGCCACCTCCATCGCCACCGGCGCGCTCAAGCCGAGAGTCGCGGTCGCCGTTTCGGCCGTGCTGAACCTCGTCGGCGCGTTCCTCTCGGTCGAGGTCGCGAAGACGATCTCCGGCGGGATCGTCGACGACACGAAAGTGACGCCGGTGATCATCTTCGCCGGGCTCGTCGGCGCCATCGTGTGGAACCTGGTGACCTGGCTGATCGGGCTGCCGTCGAGCTCGTCGCACGCGCTGTTCGGCGGGCTGATCGGCGCCACCTGGATCGCCTCCGGCTCCGACGCCGTGCACTTCGGGAAGGTCGTCGAGAAGGTGCTGATCCCGGCGCTCGCCTCGCCGGTCGTCGCCGGGGTCGTCGCGACGCTGGGCACCTTCCTCTTCTACCGGATCACCGCCCGGGCGAAGCAGGACACGGTGGGCCGGACCTTCAAGGCCGGCCAGATCGCCTCCGCGTCGCTGGTGTCGCTCGCGCACGGCACGAACGACGCGCAGAAGACCATGGGCGTCATCACGCTGACGCTGATCGCGTCCGGCTCGCTCGCGCCGAACTCGGGCCCGCCGCTGTGGGTGATCCTGACCGCCGGCACCGCGATCGCGCTCGGCACCTACCTCGGCGGCTGGCGGATCATCCAGACGATGGGCAAGAAGCTCACGGAGATCCAGACGCCGCAGGGCTTCGCGGCGGAGACCAGCGCCGCGGCGGTCATCCTCACCTCGGCGCACCTCGGGTTCGCGCTGTCCACCACGCACGTCTGCTCGGGCGGCATCATCGGCTCCGGGCTCGGCCGCAAGCTCGCCGAAGTCCGCTGGGGCGTCGCGGGCAAGATGATCCTCGCCTGGGCATTGACGCTGCCCGCCGCCGCGATCGTCGGCGCGCTCGCCGCCGAGGTCTCGACCCTCGGGACCTGGGGCACCGTGCTGGTGGGCCTGGCCGGCGTGGTCGTCGCGCTGGGCATCTACCTCGCGTCGAAGCGGAACCCGATCAACGCCCACTCCATCACCGAGTCCGAGCCCGCCGTGCCGCAGCCGGCCAACGTCTGAGGAGCACACCGTGCACATCGATTGCGGTTCCCTCGGACTCGTCCTCGTCGTCGCCCTCGCGTCGGTCGTGGTGCTGACCAGCCTCTTCTCCTTCGGGGTGGTGGGGCTGTCCCAGCGCGACTCGGCCCGCGAGGCGGGCGCTTCGGGCACCGGGCCGCTCGCCGGTGCCGTCCTCTGCTTCGCCGCCTGCGCGGCGATCGTGGGCTACGGGATCTACTTGATCGTCGCCTGAACGCGGTCCCGGAACGCCTCGGGCAGGCCGCCGAGCATCGGTTTCAGCGTGGCACGCCGCGCCTCGCCCACGTGGCTCAGCAGGTCGAGCGCCGGCGGCCAGAGGTCTTCGTCGGCGCTCGCCGCGGTGACCAGCCGGCCGAGCCGGTGGGCCGGGAGCAGGCCGACGACGTGGTCGATGCGGCGCTTGTCGTCGAGCACGAAGGCGATCCGCAGCAGCGCCGGGTCGTCGATCTGCTCCAGGGCCCGCCGCACGGTGAGGTCGGGCAGGTGCCCGACGAACCGGCCGAGGGTGATCCAGTCCTCCTTGCGCGCCAGTTCGGCGGCCACGGCGAGAACGGTGTCCAGCGGGATCCGGGTGATGATCGCGCTCGCGCGCCGCGGGTCGAGTTCCGCGGCCACCTCGGCGAGGAACTGCGGGCTCAGGCGCTTGGCGACGTCGACGCCGCGCGCGACGTCGACCAGCCCGGCGATCCGGGCGCACAGCAGCGGGCCGAACACCGTCTCGGCGATCTTGGCGAGCACCCCGACGGGCACGACCCGCGCGGCCAGCGCCATCCGCTGCAGCGCGGCGGCATTGGCGTCGAACAGCGTGTCGGTGACCTGCTCGCGGAAGGCCTGCAGGTCGTCGGCGTCGACGCGCGCGAGGTACTCGAGCCGCGCGGGCTCGACGTCGAGGACGCGGGCCAGCTTCAGGATCTCCGCGCGCGCCGCGTAGTCCTCGGTCGGTTTTTCCGATGTCACAGGCCGACGACCTTCCGGACCGCGCCGCGCAGCAGCGCGGGAACGTACCGGAGGCCTTCTTCGCCCGCTTCGGCGAGCGCTTTCGCCTGGCGTCTGCGCGCATCGCGCAGCGCGTCGGCGAGGTCCTGCCGCTCGTGCTCTTCGAGGGCCTCGATGCCTTCGGGGAGGTAGCCGCCCAACTGGTCGGCGAGTGTGCGCTCGGCCATGGTGGATCATCATGCAACACCGCGGGCGCTACCGTGCGGATATGCGCATCGAGACGTCCACCGTCCGTGTCGGCGACCTCTCCGCTTACCTGGCCCGGCCGGCCGGCGGGTCGGCGTCCGGGATGCTGCTGCTGCCGATGATCACCGGGATCGGGGTCCAGGTCCGGGCCTGGGCCGAGGAGCTCGCCGGCCGCGGGATCACGGCGCTGGCCTGGGATGTCTTCCACGGCGCCAGCACCGACAACACCTCCCGCGAAGACCTCGGCGCGAAGCTCGGCGAGCTGCGTGACGAACCCGCGCTCACCGAGCAGACGGCGTTGCTCGACCACCTCCTCGGCGACCTCGGCTGCCCGTCGGCGGGCGTCATGGGCTGGTGTCTCGGCGGCCGCTTCGCACTCCTGCTCGCCGCTCGTGACCAGCGGCTTTCCGGCGTCGTCGCCTACCACCCGACGGTCCGGGACCCGGCGCCGCCGAACCACGACCTCGACGCGGTCGCTTTGTCGACATCGATCACCGCGCCGGTGCTCGTCGCCTACCCCGAGGCGGACGCCGTCGTTTCGCACGAGACGTTCGCCCGGCTGCAGACGGCGCTGCAGTCCCGGCCGCGCGGCGCGACGTTCACCCAGCACTTCCCGGGCGCCGAACACGGCTTCAGCGACTCCGCGCGGCACGGCACCGAGGTCAACGCCGAGGCGTTCGCCCGGTCCTGGCCGCAGACCCTGGCGTTCGTGGACACCTTGAAAGGTTGACTTTCGGCAGTGGCCTGCCCGCCGGCCCGCCTTGTAGCTTCGGACCCGTGCGGACGGTGACGAAGCGCAGGTGGCGGGCGGCGCTCGACGTCGCCGTCGGGCTGTTCCTCGCGTTCACCGTCGTCGTGGGCACGCTGGAGACCCGGTCGTACTGGGAGCTGGCCGGCGGTCTCGCGGTCGTGCTCGGCTCGGTCGCGACGGCCCGGCGGTACCCGGCCGTCTCGCTCGGGATCGCGCTGGCCGGGGCGCTGGCCGTGCCATTCCCCTACGGCGACCGCCTGCCCGTGTGGGTGATCTTCGTGCTGGTCGCGATGAGCTACCAGGCCGGGCTGCGGATGCCGCGTGCCCGCCCCGGAATCCTGACCGGGACGGCCTGCGCGGTACTGGGGCTCCCGATCGCGCTCCTCTTCGGCCAGGACGGCCTGGGGGACTGGGCGGCGATGGTCGCCATCCTCGTCTTCGCCGGGCTGTCGCCGTGGCTGCTCGGCCGGTACGTCCGGGTCCGCGGCGAGCTCGCCCGCACCGGCTGGCGCCGGGCCGAGGAGATGGAGAGCAGGCAGCGGCTGGTCGCCGAGCAGGCCCGGCTGCGCGAGCGCGCGCGGATCGCCAGCGACATGCACGACTCCTTGGGGCACGAACTGAGCCTGATCGCCGTCCGCGCCGCCGCGCTTGAGCTCGCGGGCGGGCTCGACGACGCCCAGCGCGATGCCGCCACGCAGCTGCGGACCAGTGCCGCGACGGCGACCGAGCGGCTGCGCGAGATCATCGGCGTGCTGCGCGAGGACGCCGCGCCGGTGGAACCGGTGCAGGGCGACCTCGGCGAGCTGATCACCCGGGCGCGGGCGTCGGGCCTGCTCATCGAGTCCACAGTGGACGTGGACGGGGCACCGCCGATGGTGGCCCGCGCCGCCTACCGCGTGGTGCAGGAAGCCCTGACGAACGTGGCGAAGCACGCGCCCGGCGCCGCCGTCACGGTCCGGGTGACGGCCACCGGCGCGCGGACCGACGTCAGCGTGGTCAACGCGCCGCCGCCCGCCGGGCCGTTGCCCGGGGCCGCGTCCGGGCACGTCGGGCTGATCGGCCTGCGCGAGCGCGTGCGGCTCGTCGGCGGGACGCTGCGGGCCGGCCCCGACGCGGGCGGGTTCGCCGTCACCGCGACGCTGCCGCACGGCGCCGCGCCGGTCGAGGCCGACACCTCTGCCGATCCCGATGCCGATGCCGAACCGTCGACGTCGGCCAGGGCCCTCGAACTGGCCCGGCGGGACGTGCGGCGCAGCCTGTTCCAGGCGGTCGCCGTCCCGCTGGCCCTGTTCGCGATGCTGCTCGCGGTCGCCGGGATCGCGTTCCTCTACCAGTGGAACTCCTCGGAGCTGCCCACGCCGGTCTACGAGCGGCTGCGGATCGGGCAGCCGCGCGCCGAGGTGGCGCCGCAGCTGCCGGAGAACCAGCGCGCCGCCCGGCCGCTGCGGAGCGAACCGCCGCTCCCGGCCGTGCCCGGCGCCGGGTGCGAGTACTACGGCACCGGGCGGTCGTGGCTCGACAACGACTACGCCGCCTACCGGCTGTGTTTCGCCGATGGGAAGCTGGTGGCCAAGGACTGGTTCACCGAGGGGGCGCCGTGATCAGGGTCGTGCTGGCCGACGACGAAGCGATGATGCGGGCGGGGGTGGCGGCGATCCTCGCCGCGGATGCCGGGATCGAGGTCGTCGCCGAAGCCGCCGACGGCCGTTCGGCCGTCTCGCAGGTCCTCGCCACCCGCCCCGACGTCGTGCTGCTGGACATCCGGATGCCCGGGCTGGACGGCTTGGGCGCGGCCGCCGAGATCCGGCGGCTGCTGCCCGCCACCGGCGTGATCATGCTGACCACGTTCGGCGAGGACGACTACATCGAGCGCGCGCTGAGCCTCGGCGCGGGCGGGTTCCTGCTGAAGTCGGGCGACCCGCGCGAGCTCCTCGCCGGCATCCACGCCGTCGCCGGCGGAGCCGCCTTCCTCTCGCCGAAGGTCGCGCAGCGGGTGATCGCCCGGCTGTCCGGCGGGCAGCTGGCGCGCGCCGCCGCGGCCCGCGAGCGGATCGCCGCGCTGACCCCGCGCGAGCGCGAAGTGCTGACGCTGCTGGGTTCCGGACTGTCCAATGCGGACATCGCGGCGAAGATGTTCGTCGTCGAGGGCACGGTGAAGGCGCACGTGAGCACCATCCTGACCCGGCTCGGCGCGAAGAACCGGGTGCAGGCGGCGATCACTGCGTACGAGGCGGGACTGGTCGGGGGAGACGCGGCGGCGCCCACCCCGTGATCCCGGCGCCGACCCGGGCGGTCGCCCTGGCCGGCAGGCCTTTCAGCACGGCTGTGCGCAGGGCGGTCGCGACCGGGTTGCGCAGCTGCGGGCCGAGCCGGCCCATCCGGACGGACTCCCGGACGACCCGCTGGCTGCGGGGCCGCCGGGTTCGGTCGTAGCTCTCCAGCGCGGCGCCGACGGTGTCCTGTGTGGACACCGCGTGGGCGAGCACGACGGCGTCCTCGATGGCCTGGCAGCCGCCCTGGCCGAGGAACGGCGGCATGGCGTGGGCGGCGTCGCCGAGCAGCGCGATCCGGCCGCGGGTGTAGGCCGGCAGCGGGCTGTCCAGGTAGTAGAGGTCGTGGTGCAGCACGGCCTCCGGCGGCGTGGCGGCGAGGAGCGCCGGGATCGGATCGTGCCAGTTCTCGAAGGCCGGTTCGAGGTCGGCTTCGCGGGCGCCCGGCTCGGCGACGGCGGAGATCCACCAGTAGACGTCGCCGCCGGTCAGCGGGAGGACGCCGACCTCGGTGCCGCGGTCGAAGCTCGTGCTCAGCCCGGTGCCGGGAAGGTGCGCGACGCCGCGGAACGCCGTGCTGCCCGCGTAGACGGGCTCCGGGTGGTCCGGGAAGAGCGTGTGGCGGACCCGGCTGTGGATGCCGTCGGCCGCGACGACGAGGTCGGCGTGGAGTTCTTCGCTGCCTACGCGGACCAGGCCGTCTTCGCGGACTTCGGTGACTTCGGCGCCGGTCTTCAGGCTTCCGGCCGGGACGGCGTCGCGAAGGGCGGCGATGAGGTCCCGCCGGTGGATCGCGCCCAGTGGCCGCCCGTGCCGGCGGGCGAACTCGGCGCCGTCGAAGCGGGTGATCCGGCGGCCGCGCCGGTCGCGGAAGCCGCCGTCGGTCTGGGTGGCCAGGCGATCCCCGAGGTCGACACCGAGTTCGTCGAGCGAGCGCAGGGCGTTCGGCCAGAGCGAGATGCCGGCGCCGACGTCGCCGAACTCGGGCGCTTTCTCCAGGACGGTGACCGTCCAGCCGACCCGGTGCAGCCCCGCGGCTGCCGCCAGGCCGCCGATGCCACCGCCGACCACTATCGCGTGCATGTCGCCCTCCTCTACAGGTGTAGAGGACTCTACACCTGTAGAGTGCGTGCTCGTGGAACGCGTTGATGTGATTGCGGACGCAGCGATCGAGGTGATCGCGGCGGAGGGCATGCGCGGCTTGACCCACCGGGCGGTGGACTGCGCGGCGGGCCTGCCGACGGGCTCGACGTCGTACTACGCGCGCACGCGGGCGGCGCTGCTGGAGCTGACGATCGCCCGGATCGTGGTACTCGACCAGGCCCCACCGCGATCGTCGGGGTCGTTGGCCGAGTTCATCGCGGGCTACGCGTTCGAGGCGATCACCGCGGGCCGGACCCGGATGCTGGCGCGGTACGAGTTCGCACTGGAGGCGACGCGGCGCCCGGAGTTGCGCGCGGTGTACGACGAGGGAGGTCTGCAGATCCGCCACCACGCGGCCGCGGTGCTGGAGGCGGCCGGTTCGACGGACCCTGCGCGGCACGCGCGGGTGGTGGTGGACTGGATGGAGGGGACGATCTTCGGGGCGTTGGCGGGGACCGGATCGCTGGCGCCGCCTTCGTCCGAGTCGCTGGTGGCGAGCGCTCGGGAGATCCTGGCGGGGATCGGGGTGGAGTGACCTCGGGCCGGTTGTCCACAGCCCGGCGGGGATGTGGACAACCGGGCCGTCGGCGAGGCTGACGTCCGGTTTTGGTCGGTCCGCCTCGATACGCTGGACCCGGGGGGCGCCCCCGCGGGGTGGCCAGGATTTCGGCAAGTCGAGGGGGCGGGCCCGAAGGGGGCGGTTTCGGCGGCGCTGGTGTGGCCGCGGTGTCTTGAATGACTCATTCAGGGCTTCGGAGGTCTTGAATGAGTCATTCAAGACGTTGGCTGAGCTGCGCTGCCGGGTGAGCGAGCCACCGCGACTTTGCCGGGCCCTGCCGGTGAGGGTGGGGGCGTTTCGTGTCAGGCGTCCCGGCGGCGCAACACCGCCGCGCCCGCCGGCAACGCCACCGCGGCCCAGGCCGCGCAGATCAGCAGCCCCACCCACGGCGCGTACGGTGCCACCGTCATCGTGATCGGATTCGGTTGCCCCGCCTCGACCATCGCGTTCACCCCCGCGATGCCCGGGAAGTACGGCATCGCCTCCGGCAGGCCCAGCGACGCCACGATCAGCGGCAGCGGGACCAGCAGCACGATCACCGACACCAGCGTCCCGGCCGCGCTGCGTAGCGCCCAGCCGATTCCCGCGCACAGCAGGCCGATCAGCGCGAAGTACCCGCCCATGCCCGATGCCGTCGTGAAGCCCGCTTCGAAGCTCGTCGGCAGGCCGTAGCCGTTCATCACCGCGGTGGCCAGTGCCATTCCCGCGCACGACAGCAGCACTCCGTACGCGAACAGGACCGGCGCCAGCACCGCCGCCTTCGCCAGCACCACCCGGGAGCGGACCGGGGTCCACAGCAGCGTCGAGCGGATGCCGCCGCCGGCGTACTCGCTCGTCACGAACAGCGTGGCCAGCGCGATCACCGCGAACTGGGTCAGGTAGAAACCGCCGCCGAGGGCGATCGTGTGGGCGCCCTGCGGATCGTCTCCGATGCGCTGGGCGATCGCCGACAGCGTGCCGTAGCACAGCATCAGGGCCGTTCCCGTCACCAGGCACCACCACGTCGCCCGGACCGACCAGAACTTCGTCCACTCCGCGGCCACCGCACCCGCGAGCCCGCCGCCGCGTACTTCCACCGAAGCCGTCATGCCGACACCCCGTATTCCACCGAAGAAGCCGTCAGTTCCAGGTACGCCTGCTCGAGCGACGCCGTCCGCTCGGCGAGCCCGTGCACGCGGATCCCCAGTTCGTGCACGAGGTCGCCGACGCGGGTCACGTCGACGCCGTCCACCACCAGCTCGCCCGGCTCGCCCGGGTGGGTCAGGCCGCCCTCGGCGCGCAACCGTTCGGCCAGCGCGGAGCGGTCGCCGCCGGCCGGGACGCGGACCGAGACCGTCGTGCGGGAATTGCCCGCGATGAACTCGGCCACCGGGGCGTCGGCCAGCAGCTTGCCCCTGCCGATCACCACCAGGTGGTCGGCGGTCAGCTGCATCTCGCTCATCAGGTGACTGGAGACGAACACCGTGCGCCCCTCGGCCGCCAGTGACCGCATCAGCTGCCGCACCCAGCGGACGCCGTCCGGGTCGAGGCCGTTGACCGGCTCGTCGAACAGCAGCACCCCCGGGTCGCCGAGCAGCGCGCCCGCGATGCCCAGCCGCTGTCCCATGCCGAGCGAGAACTGGCCGGCCCGCTTGCCGGCGACGTCGGACAGCCCGACGGTCGCCAGCACCTCCTCGACGCGGCTCGCCGCGATGCCGTTGCTGCGTGCCATGGCCAGCAGGTGCTTTCCGGCGCTGCGGCCCGGGTGCAGGGCCTTGGCGTCGAGCAGGGCGCCGACCTCGCGCAGCGGGTGCCGCAGTTCGGCGTAGCGCCGCCCGCCGACCAGGGCTTCGCCCGCCTGCGGGTGGTCGAGCCCGACGGTCATCCGCATGGTCGTCGACTTCCCCGCGCCGTTCGGGCCGAGAAACCCGGTCACCTGGCCCGCTGCGACGTCGCAGGTGAGCGCGTCGACGACGGTTTTCTCCCCGTAGCGCTTCGTGAGTCCCCTGAGTGTGATCATGCGTCGAAGTCTGCGGCCGGTGGGGGTGCGCGGGCATCGGACGACGGTCGCGGGCCGCCCCCGACTTTCGTCAGGGTTTCCTCAGCTGCGGCGGCGGGTGTGCCGGGTCGGGACGGCGCCGGCGGGGTCCTCCGGCCAGGGGTGCTTGGGGTAGCGGCCGCGCAGGTCGGCGCGCACGGCCGGGTAGCCGGACGTCCAGAAGGACGCGAGATCGGCGGTGATCGCGGCCGGGCGTCCGGCGGGGGAGAGCAGGTGCAGCACCACCGGGACGCCGGCGATCGCCGGGGTTTCGGTCCAGCCGAAGGTTTCCTGGAGCTTCACGGCCAGGACGGGCCGGTCACCGCGGTAGTCGACGCGGATGTGCGACCCCGACGGCACTTCGAGGCGGTCCGGGGCGAGGTCGTCGAGTTTCGCCGCTTCCGGCCAGGGAAGGAGGGCCTTCAGGGCGGTGCCCGCGTTGATGTTCGCGAGGTCGGCCTTCCGGCGGGCGGTGCCGAGGTTCAGCCAGCTGTCCACATCGGACAGCAGGGCGGCGTCGTCCACCGGCGGCCACGGCGGGCCGAGCACGCGGTGCAGGAACGCCAGCCGTTCGCGCAGGCGGGTCGCGTCCTGGCTCCACTTCAGGAGACCAAGGCCCTCGGTGGTGAGGCCCGCGACGAGGGCGTCGTGGACGTCGGCGTTCTTCAGGGGCCGTTCGGACAGGATGATGGCGCCGAGCTTGCGGACCCGCCGGGCGACGACATCGCCGTCCCAGGTTATTTCGTCCACTTCGGACACTTCGCCGGCGCGGACGGCGAGGGTTTCGTCGGCGGCCGCGGCGAGGCGGATGGTGCCGTGGACGCGGCCGGGATCGCGGGTGGCTTCGGCGATCGCCAGCCACTCGGCGTCGAGGCCGCTGCCGGGCGGGAGTTCGGCGGCGGTACCGCCGGCCATGAGGTAGACGGGCGCGCCACCGGGACGTCGCCGGGCGAGCCGCTCGGGGTGGGCGAGGGCGACGACGAGTGCGGGATCGGCCTTACCCGCCGGGGCAGCCGGAACCAACCCTTCCAACCGCCGCGCTTCCCTTTTCCAGCGCCGCGAGCCCTCGTCCGCCGCCGAGCGGAGGCGGCGGAGCTCCGCGTTCACGTCCGTCAGTGTTGCGCCTGCGTCCAGCAGTGCCACCACCTCTGCCGCGTTGCGCGCGCCCACCGCCGATGCCCCGTCCAGCAACGCGCGGGCCAGTCGGGGGTGCAGGCCCAGCTCCGCCATCCGCCGTCCACGCGGGGTCACCGTTCCCGCGGCGTCCGTCGCGCCCAGCGTCACCAGCAGCGCCCGGCCCGCCGCCAGCGCGCCTTCGCCCGGCGGGTCCCACCAGGCCAGCCCGCTGCCGTCGGGCGTCGACCAGCACGCCAGCTCCAGCGCCAGCCGGGCCAGCTCGGCCGTGTGGATCTCCGGCTCGGGGTACGCCGGCAGTGTCGCCTGCTCGTGCTCGGCCCAGCAGCGGTACGCCCGCCCCGGCGCCTCCCGGCCCGCGCGGCCGGACCGCTGGGTGGCCACCGCCGCCGACACGCGCACCGTCGCCAGGCCCGGCAGCCCGCGCCGGTGGTCGACGCGCGGCACGCGCGCCAGCCCCGAGTCCACCACCGCGCGCACACCCGGCACCGTCAGGCTCGACTCCGCCACCGCCGTCGCCAGCACCACCCGCCGCCGGTCTCGTGGTCGCAGCGCGTCGTCCTGGTGTGCGGCCGACAAGCGGCCGTGCAGCGGGAGAACGTCCACATCAGACAATCGCAGCAGCGCCGATGTCCGCGCGATCTCCCCGGCGCCAGGCAGGAAGGCCAGCACGTCACCGTCCCCTTCGGACAGTGCGGTGCGCACCGCACGCGCGACGCAGGCCTCGACGCGCTCGCCGCGGGCCGGTGGGACGTACGAGAACTCCACCGGGTAGGTCCGCGCCGTGGCCGTCACCACCGGGGCGTCGCCCAGCAGGGCCGCGAGCCGGCCGGACGCGACCGTCGCCGACGTCGCGAGCAGCCGCAGGTCCTCGCGCAGCCCGGCGCGGACGTCCAGGAGCAGCGCCAGCAGCAGGTCGGCGTCCAGGTGCCGCTCGTGGCACTCGTCGAGCAGCACCGTCGAGACGCCGGGCAGCTCCGGGTCGCCCTGCACGCGCCGCACCAGCAGCCCCGACGTCACGACCTCGATGCGGGTCCGCGCGGACACCTTCCGGTCGCCGCGCACGGCGTACCCGACCGTCTCGCCGACCGGTTCACCGAGGATCGCCGCCATCCGCCCCGCCGCCGCGCGCGCCGCCAGCCGCCGCGGCTCGGCGACCACCACCCGGCCCTCGGCGGCCGCCGCCAGGGCCAGCGGGACCAGCGTCGTCTTCCCCGTGCCGGGCGGCGCCACGAGCACCGCGGCCCCGCGTTCGGCCAGCGCGGCGACGACGTCGGGCAGCACGGACCGGACCGGCAGGTCGGGGAGCTTCACTTCGACGTGACCTCGGGGGGTGCGGGCAGCTGGTAACCGGACGGGCCGATGTTCGCGTTGAGCGAGCGCAGCCATTCGCCGGAGGAGATCATCTTCCGGATCGCGTCGTCGATCGCGGTCACCCCCTGGGTGTCGCCCTTGCGCAGGCCGACGCCGTAGTTCTCCTTCGAGAACGGCTTCCCGACGATCTTCAGCAGCTCCGGGTCACGCGCGACGTAACCGGCCAGGATCACCGCGTCCGTGGTCACCGCGTCGATCTGCCCGGCCAGCAGCGCGGTCACGCAGTCGGAGTACCGCGGGTACTCGACCAGCTGGACGGCCTGGGCGTACTTGTCCTTCACCTGCTGCGCCGGCGTCGACCCGGTGACCGAGCACAGCCGCCGCCCGTTGAGCGTCTCCGGGCCGGCGATGTCGGCCGACGTCCGCCGCACCAGCAGGTCCTGGCCGGTGGTGAAGTACGGGCCGGCGAACGAGACGAGCTCCTTGCGCTTGTCGGTGATCGAGTAGCTCGCCACCACCAGGTCGACGGCGCCGGAGGTGAGGTCCGTCTCCCGGGTCGCCGACGTCGTCTCGCGCCACGTGATGTCCTTCGCGGAGACGCCGAGCTCACTCGCGACGAAAGTTGCGACATCGACGTCGAACCCGACGAACCGGCCGTCGATGGTGTGCTCCGAGAGCCCCGGCGCGTCGAACCGGATGCCGATGGTCAGGTGATCCGTGGCACTCGCCCGGGTGACGAGCGAGTCCGTGGGCGAGACCTTCGCCGGACCGCACGCCGACACCGTGACCAGCAGCAACGCCGAGCCGAGGAGCGTGCGCCACCGCATCCGGCCGCTCCCTCCGCCTCACGTTGTTCTCAGGTCCCCCCGTTAGCCTAAGTGCGTGGTGCGACCGTCCCAACCCGTGCTGAACACCGTCGGCACGCTCGCCCGGCTCGGGCTGGCTGCCGTCTGGCTCGTTTCCGGTGCGCTCAAGCTGGCCGATCCGGGTCAGACGCTGATCGCCGTGCAGGCGTACGAGGTGCTGCCGGACGCACTCGAAAACGTGGTGGCCATCGCGCTGCCGCTCGTGGAACTCGTGCTCGGGCTGCTGCTGCTCGCGGGCCTGGCGACCCGGTGGGCCGCCGCGGCCGCGCTGGGCCTGCTGCTCGTGCTCATCGCCGGCATCGCCCAATCGTGGGCGCGCGGCCTGAGCATCGACTGCGGGTGCTTCGGCGGCGGCGGCCACGTGGCGGCGGGACAGACCGAGTACCCGCAGGAGATCCTCCGCGACTCGGGGTTCGCGCTGCTCGCGGTGTGGCTGCTGGCGCGTCCGCGCACCTGGCTGTCGCTCGACGGCTGGCTGGCGCGAGGTCGCGGGAACTCGGGCGAGCCCGAACACGACTACTCGGGTATCGCGGAAGGGAACTGATACACAGTGGGTGGAGCTGAGCGGACCGCGCGGAAGCGTCGTCAAGCGGCGCAGGCCGGTCCGAAGGTGGTCGCGCAGGCCAGGGGAGCGTCCGGCGACCGGCGGAAGTGGATCATCGGGATCGGGGCCGTGGTCGTGGTGGCCGCGCTCGTGATCGGCGGCGTGATCTGGACGATCTCGGACAAGAACAAGACCGAAGGGAAGGTCATCGGCGCCGGCGAAAGCACCAGCGCGCTGGCGGGCGATGTCACCCAGAAGCGTGACGGGGTGGTCGTCACCGTCGGCAAGACCGGCGCCAAGGCCTCGATCGACGTCTACGCCGACTTCCTCTGCCCGATCTGCGGCGAGTTCGAGAAGCAGTACAAGGGCCAGGTCGAGCAGGCGATCAACGACGGCAAGCTGCAGGTGCGCTACCACATGGTGCCGCTGCTCAACCAGCGTTCGAGCCCGCCGGGCTACTCGCTCGACTCGGCGAACGCGGCGCTGGCCGCGGCCGACGCCGGCAAGTTCCTCCAGTTCCACGACGCGCTGTTCGCCAACCAGCCCGAAGAGGGCAAGCGCGGCTACGACAAGGCGCAGCTGATCGAGCTCGGCAAGAACGTCGGCATCACCGACCCGGCGTTCGCCCGGACGGTCAACGCCGGCACCTACGACCAGCAGCTGAACACGGCGTTCCAGCAGATCGAGAACGACCCGAAGCTGGCGCAGGACTTCGGCGGCGGGCAGACCGGGTTCGGCACGCCGACGGTCACCGCGAACGGCTCGATCGTGTCCTGGCAGGACCCGTCCTGGCTCGCGAAGGTCGTCGGCTGACTCCGGGCAATTCGCCCTTCCGGGTACGGACTGTGGACTAGGCTGGTCCCGCATCAGGGGAACCGGGGGTGCCGCGCGCGCGTCGCATCCCTGGTGACAGGGAGGGCCAGTGGACGGTTCGGGGTTTCACGTCGATGAGGGCGCGTACACGCGGTACGCGCGCGAAGTCGACCCGCTCGGCGACGACGTCAAAGGGGCTGCCGACAAGCACGTCGGCCCGCATGTGACGCTCGGCGGCCACGGCTTTTCGGAGATGGGCGGCGAGTCGGGCTTCTCCGGCGCCTACAGCGGCCGGATGCGCGCGCTGCAGGAAAAGCTGCACCGCGTCGGCGGCGGCTGGGGGCAGGTCGGGGAAGCGGCCCGGCAGACCGACCGCAACTACGCGGCGGTCGAGGGTGAACACGGCGACGTCGTCCGGCGGCTCGGCGGCGACCTCGGGCAGGGCTCGTGACCGAGCACACCGACCAGCTCGTCCGGCACCACCTGGACACGACGAACCAGTTCGCGCAGAAGCTGCGCCACGACCCGGCCGCCATCGGTGGCGCGCGGGACGCGCACGTCGCCCTGCAGACGTCGGTGGGCCGCACCCGCGACGTCGCGTCGGACCAGCGTGTTTCGCTGGCGTCGGCCAGCTCCGGCTCGACGACCGACCGCGCCACGGCGACGTCGCAGAGCCTGGAGAAGGAGGTCCAGGACCTCCTCGACGAGAGCGCCGAAATCGAGAAGGCCGTCGCGGAGGCGGCCGAGACGCTGCACGTCGGCGAGATCAAGAACGACCAGGTCCGCGACCAGATCATCAAGGAGATCGCGGCGTCGATGAAGGCGCTGGAAGCGGTGAAGACCATCCAGCCGCCGGAGAGCCGCGGCGCCGCGTCGCGCGACATCCTGATGAAGCTGCAGACGAAGATCAGCCAGCTCACCGGCCAGGCGGCGACGTTCAGCGAGCAGACGATCAACGACCTGACCGCCATCGGCACCCGGCTCGGCGGCGAAGAGCAGACGACCTCGTCTTCTTCGGCCTCTTCCTCGACGAAGGTCGGGTCGTCGTTCAACAGCAACAGCGGGTACTCCGGCGGTTCGGACGGCGGGGGCGGCGGCGGTGGGGGCGGCGGCGCCGTCCACAAGCCGCGGCTGCCGGTCGCGATCCCGCCGCAGCCCGGCAGCGGCGTCGCGATCAACCTGCCCGGCGGCAAGCAGGTGATGGCGCCGAACGAAACCGCGGCCAAGGCCGTGCGCAACGCGCTTTCGCAGCTCGGCGTGCCGTACGTGTGGGGCGGCACCGCCCGCGGCGTCGGCCTCGACTGCAGCGGGCTGACCATGACGTCGTACCAGGACGCGGGCCTGCAGCTGCCGCGCACGGCGGCGCAGCAGACGGTCGGGGCCGAGGTGCCCTCGATCGACCAGCTGCTGCCCGGCGACCTCGTGGTGTGGTCCGGGCACGTGGCGATGGTGATCGGCGACGGTCAGATGGTCGAGGCGGGCGATCCGGTGCAGATCAGCAAGATCCGCACCACGAACGCGGGACAGTCGTTCATCGGCTTCTACCGCCCGACGGGGTGATGGCGTTGGCTGACTTCGACATCGAGCTGGCTTCTTCGCGGATCGCCGAGCAGGCATCGCGGGCGGGCGCGGAGGTTTCCGGGCGCCTGGCGCGCTCGGGCCCGGTGGTGGGCAAGGCGGCGTCGCCGGACAGCACCATCGAAGTCCGGGTGGCACCCGGCGGATTGCTGACGGGGCTCACGATCCACCGCTCGGCGCTGCGGCACGGGTCCGCGGTGCTCGCCGACCGGATCTTCGAGCTGGCCCAGCGCGCGACCCGGCGGGCGGGCGACCGGATGTACCACGCGCTGTCGTCCGCCGTCGACCGCGAGCAGCTGGAAACCTTGGGCTACCAACCGATCCCGGACGACGATCCGGACGCCGAGACGTACTCGTACGGAGGAGGACCGAGGTGATCACGACCCGCCGGCTGATCGCCCAGGCCCGCGCCCGCGAAGAGGCGATGGCCCGCGTGGAGGAGCTCCTGGCCTCGGCGTCCGGCACGGCCCACGACCTCGACGGCCAGGTCGAGGTGACGGTCGACGCGCGGGGGAAGCTGCTGCGGTTGTGGCTCGCGCCCTCGGCGGTGGAGCTGGGTGAGCGCCTGGGGCCGCTGGTGGTGGAGATCGCCCAGGCGGCCATGCGTGAAGCGACCCAGGACGGCTACAACAAGGTGGCCTTGCTGGTGGGCGAAGACATGACGTACATGATCGAGCAGATGACCGGCATGCCCGCGCCGGCCCGGGCCGAGGATGACGACCCGGGGATGACGGTCGAGGAGTTCCAGCGGCTGCGGGCCGAGCGGCTGGGGTCTTCGCCGGCACCCGCTGCGGCTCCCGCTGCGAGCGTGGAGGACGAGGACGCCTATTGGGAGTCCTTCGACCCGGCTTCGCTGCGCTCGGACCGCTGACAGTTTGTGTTTGTCCCCGCTTCGAGGATCGAGAGCCACTCAGCGCAGTACGGCCGCCAGCAGGTCGGCTCCCAGTGCCGTCAGATCGGGCAGATTGACGGTGTACCGGACGTAACGGCCCTGCCGCCGGGCCATGAGCAGGCCGGCGCGGCGCAGGACAGCGAGATGGCGGGAAACTTCCGGGGGCGAAAGTTCCCAGGCGTGGGCCAGCTCACCGGTGGTGTGCGGGCCGCGGGCCAGGGTGCGCAGGAGCCGCAGCCGTACCGGGTGTGCGAGTGCCTCCAGCCGGAGCGTGACCGTCTCCAGCGAGACTGGCTCCGAGGCACTCGGCCCGGCGACGGGGTACTGCAGCACCGGCTGCCACCCGGGCGCGTGGATCGCCACCAGATGCGGGCGGCCGAAGGCACTGGGAAGGAAGGTGACCCCGGCGCCGTGGGCGGTGGTCGCATCGTCTTGCAGCTTGTCCACGATGATGCAGTTGCCGTCGGGTGCCAGGGTGACGGCGCCGGAGACCGATGCGAGTGCCGCCCCGATGCCCTGGCGCTTCAGCAGGTCGTTCTTCCGGCGCAGGTCAGTGGCGAGTTGCCCGGCGACGCCCGTCCAGGCGGCGTCGAAGAAGGCCTCGGCGCACTGTTCGAGGGTGTCCCTGACCCGCGCCCGCACGGCTGCGGGGTCTGCGAGCAACCGTTCCGCGAAGGCCTCCTGGAGCGCGCCGCGGGCCTGGGCGAGGTTCAGTGCCCGCTCGCGGGCCGTCGCGTCGGCGAGCGGTGACGGCGCGCCGAAGTGGACCCGGTTGCTGCCGCACGTGGTGATGAGCGCGGCGGTCACATAGGTTTCATCGTCGATCCGGTCCACCTCGTCCAACTCCTCGGTGAGGGTCGGCCGGGGACGCGCGGGGACCAAGAAGTGGGCTCGTGAGGAACGCCAGAGGAACTCCGCCTCCCGCAGCCGCTCGGCCAGCTCCGGCCGCAGCCCGGCCCAGACGTCCCCGGCCCAGCCGGTGAGCTGCGGGTGATGCCCGGGTTCGGCCAGCACGTGCAGCATCGCGGTCAGCTCGGCCAGCGGCGACGCGGTGAACCGCAATCGCTCGGCCGGCAGGCCGCTGATGTCGATCCTCAACGTCATCCCCCCATCATCACTGGTCGGCCGGCCGGCGTCCGCGTCGATTGACGGTGTCCGTCAATCGACGCGGCAAGCCGGAATGCTCGACGCACCGTTGACGTCATGGCAGCCACCACCAAGATCCAGCCCCGCGCCCTGGTCCGGGCTTCCGGAGGTCCCCGCTATGCCGTGGCCGTGGCCGTGGACGCGCTCGGCACCGGCATGCTGCGGCCCTTTCTGCTGCTGTTCGGGATGACCGTGCTGAGGCTGTCCGCGCCGGTCACCGGCATCGCCATGACGGTCGGCGTCGTCGCGGCTCTGGGGTGCACGCCCGCTGTCGGCCGTTGGCTGGATCGGGGTGCGCGCAGCACGGTCGTGGCGGCGTCGATGCTGGTGCGAGTGCTGGGCGTGGCGCTGCTGCTGGCCACCCCGGCCGGGAACGTCTGGCTGTTCGCGGCGGCGGCGCTTTTCCTCGGCATCGGCAACCAGGCATGGCCCGCCGCCCACGCCGCTCTCGTGGCCACGGTCGCCCACGGCCGCGAACGCGACGCCGCTCTCGCGGCAGGGCGCGCCCTGCGCAATGCCGGCCTGGGTGTGGGTGCGCTCCTCGCCACCGCATGCCTGGCGGGCGGCACCACCGCATTGCAAGCACTGGCAGCCGGCACCGGACTCGCCTATCTCGCCGCGGCGGCCTTGGCGTGGTCGGTCCACCTCCAAGCGGATCCGGCCGCTTCCCCGGCCAAGGCCGGCGACGCCAGGCCGGCACCTCGGATGCGCGCGCTGCTGGCCGCCAACGTGATCTACGTCTTCTGCCTCAACCTCTTCGAAATCGCGCTCCCGCTGGTCCTGGTGACCCAGTTGCACGCATCCCCGGTGTGGCCGGCCGCCATCTTCGTGGTGAACACGGTGCTGGTGGTCACCCTGCAAGTGCCCATCACCGTCGTGCTGTCGCGCTTCTCCCGGCGGACCGTGCTGGCTCTCGCCGGCGTGGTACTCGCCGCGTCCTACCTCGGCTTTTTCGCTGCTTCCTCCCTGGGACACGGCTGGGGTCCCCCGGCTGTCGCCGCGGTGTCCGTGGTCTGCACGATCGGCGAGATCAGCTATGCCGGCAGCGCCACCGCGCTCGTCACCGCCCTCGCCCCGGCCCATGTCCTGGGACGCGCCCTCGCCCGCTTCCAGCTCTCCACGGGCTTCGGCCTCGCCGTCTCCCCGGCGGTCATCACCGCTCTCGCCTCCCACGGCTCAGCCGCCCTCTGGGGCAGCCTCGCCGCCGCGACGCTCCTCTCCGCCTTCACCGTTGCCACCGAGAAGGACCAGGGAACGCGGCTCAGCGGCGGCCTCCGGGCGCGAGCAGGCTTGTGAGCTCGGCGATCGCCTCGGGGATAGCGGCGGACGTAGCCAAAAGAACAGCAAGGCGGTGGTCCCTCGGGGTGCCGGGGCCTCGGGCCGAAGGTCCTATCCCGCTGAGCGGTAACCGAGTTCGTGAAGAGGTCTGGACCAGCCAGCAAAGGTTATGCATTAATTCAAGGCGTGAATTTTGGTCTCTCGACGAGGAGGACCCGGATGCGCCTCGGACGCAGGCTGGGTATCGGCGCGCTGGCTCTTGCGTTGCTGCCGGCTTCGGAAACGCCCGCCCTGGCCGGAAACGGCCCGGCCTACAAGGACTCCTGGCGTCCGGTCAAGGTGCGGGTGGCCGATCTGCTGGGCCGGATGAGCCTCGACGACAAGCTCGGCCAGATGATGCAGGCCGAACGGCTCGGCGTGAAGTCGCCGGCCGACGTGACCAGCGGGCGGCTCGGGTCGCTGCTGTCCGGCGGCAGTTCGCAGCCGACGCCGAACACGCCCGTCACCTGGGCCGACATGTACGACGGTTTCCAGAAAGCCGCGCTCGCCACGCCACTCGGCATCCCGCTGATCTACGGCGTCGACGCCGTTCACGGGCACAACGGCCTCTACGGCGCCACCGTCTTCCCGCACAACATCGGCCTCGGTGCGACGCGCGATCCGCGGCTGGTCGAGAAGATCGGCCGCGCCACCGCGGAAGAGGTCTCCGGCACCGGGATCGACTGGGACTTCGCGCCCTGCCTGTGCGTCGCCCGCAACGAACGCTGGGGCCGGACCTACGAGTCCTTCGGCGAGGTTCCGGAGCTCGCCACGCAGATGACGTCGATCATCACCGGTCTGCAGGGGAACCGGCTCGACCGGCCCGGCTCGGTGCTGGCCACCGCCAAGCACTACGTCGGCGACGGCGGCACCACCGGCGGGGTCAACGAAGGCAACACCGAGCTCGGCGAGCAGGAACTGCGCGCGATCCACCTCCCGCCGTTCAAGGCCGCGATCCGGCGCGGGGTCGGCTCGGTGATGATCAGCTACAGCAGCTGGAACGGCGTCAAGATGCACGCCGGCTCGTACCTGATCAACGACGTCCTGAAGAAGGAACTCGGCTTCACGGGCATCGTCGTCTCCGACTACAACGGCGTCGACAAGATCGACGGCAAGAGCGGGTTCACCCCCGATGAGGTCGAAGCCTCGATCAACGCCGGCATCGACATGGTGATGGTGCCCTACGAGTGGCAGAAGTTCATCGGCACGCTGCGGTCGCTGGTGGACCAGGGCCGCGTGCCGATGGCCCGGATCGACGACGCCAACCGCCGCATCCTCACCAAGAAGTTCGAGCTCGGCCTGTTCGAGCACCCGCTGACCGACCGGCGGTTCCTGACCACCATCGGCAGCAAGCCGCACCGCGACCTCGCGCGCCAGGCCGTGCGGGAGTCCCAGGTGCTGCTGAAGAACGAGGGCCGGGTCCTGCCGCTTTCGAAGCGCGGCAAGATCTTCGTGGCCGGCAAGAGCGCCGACGACCTCGGCAACCAGTCCGGCGGCTGGACGGTCGGCTGGCAGGGCACCAGCGGCCCGGTCATCCCGGGCACCACCATCCTGCAGGGCATGCGGCAGAAAGCCGCGGCCGTCACGTTCGCCAAAGACGGAACCGGGATCGACCGGAGCTACGACGTCGCCGTCGCGGTCGTGGGGGAGACGCCGTACGCCGAAGGCAAGGGCGACCGGCCGCAGGGCATGGGGCTGGACACTACCGACCTCGCCACCCTGCAGAAGCTGAAGGACTCCGGCGTGCCGACGGTGGTCGTGCTCGTGTCCGGGCGCCCGCTCGACATCGCCGCGCAGCTGCCGGACTGGGCCGGGCTCGTCGAGTCGTGGCTGCCGGGCAGCGAGGGACAAGGCGTGGCCGACGTCCTCTTCGGTGACTACCACCCGACCGGCAAGCTGCCGGTGACCTGGATGCGCAGCGCCGACCAGCAGCCGATCAACGCCGGCGACGGCAAACCCGCGCTGTTCCCGTACGGCTTCGGCCTGCGGTACCCGCACCGCCCCTGGTGATCCCCCGTCCCCCACCGGAAGGAACACGCATGCCCCGCCGTCCCCTGCTCAGAATCCTGGCCTTCTTCGCCGCCTGCCTGGGGCTTTCGCTGGGTGCCCCGCCGGTGCAGGCCGCCACGCCGTTCAAGGTCCTGGCCTTCTACAGCGGCACCTACGACGCCGCGCACATCAGCTTCGAGAAGGAAGCGAACGTCTGGTTCCCGCAACAGGCATCGGCCAACGGCTTCACCTACACCGCGACGACCAACTGGAACCAGCTCACCACCCTCACCCCGGACCAGTACCAGGTGGTGCTGTTCCTCGACGACCAGCCGCAGTCGCAGGCGCAGTTCCAGGGCTTCCAGCGGTACATGCAGGCCGGTGGCGGGTTCTTCGGCTTCCACGTCACCGCCTACAACGACAACACCACGCCGTCGTACGCGAACTGGTTCCACAACGACTTCCTCGGCACCGGCCGGTTCACGTCGAACACGTGGGGCCCGACCCCGGAGACGCTGAAGATCGAGAACCGCACCCACCCGTCGACGGTCACCCTGCCGGCGACGATCCGGTCGTCGACGTCGGAGTGGTACGCCTGGCAGAACGACCTGCGCCAGAACGGCAACATCACCATCCTGGCGTCGATGGACCAGTCCACCTTCCCGATCGGCACCGACCCGAGCCAGACCTGGAACAGCGGCTACTACCCGATCGCGTGGACGAACAAGAACTACAAGATGCTCTACGCCAACTTCGGCCACAACGCGATGAACTACGACACGAACACGGCGCTGTCCTCGACGTTCGAGAGCGCCGACCAGAACCGGTTCGTGCTCGATGGCCTGAAGTGGCTCGGCGGCGGTTCGACCGGGCCGACCGACCCGGGCACGATCGACCCCGCGGCCTGGTACGCCGTGACGAACAAGGAGTCCGGCAAGTGCGTCGACGCCCGTAGTGCCGGCAGCGCCAACGGCACGGTGATCCAGCAGTACACCTGCAACGGCACCACGGCCCAGCAGTACCAGTTCGCCCCGACCAGCGGTGGCTACGACCGCATCAACAACCGGACGAACGCCGCCCAGGTCATCGACGTCACCGACGTGTCCACGGCCGACAACGCCGGGCTGCAGCTGTGGTCCTACAGCGGCGGCGGCAACCAGCAGTGGCAGCCGGTGTCCGAGGGCAGCGGCTACTACCACTTCGTCGCCCGCCACAGCGGCAAGTGCCTGACCGTGCCGGGCTCGTCCACGGCGGACAGCGTCCAGCTGGTCCAGGCGGCCTGCAATGGCAGCGCCGCTCAGTCGTTCAAGGTCGCCTAGCAGGTCGTGAGTGGTAATTCGGGTTCTGACCCGAATTACCACTCACGACCGTCAGCCACGTTCGATGAGGTGGCCGACCACGTCCGGGCCGGGGTGGGCGTGGCCCGAGCCGTCGCGGCGGACGTCGATCTCCGGGAGTTCCACCGGGTCGCCGTTGCGGGCCGCACCGGCCGGGCGCGGGCCGATCCAGGCCACTCGCAGCTCTGTCTCGCCCTTGAGGAACCGCTGTGCCCGGACGCCGCCCGTGGCGCGGCCCTTCGCCGGGTACTCGCTGAACGGCGTCACCTTCACGCTCTGGCCCGTCGCGGTGATCACCAGCGGCTCACCGTGCTCGTCGTCGTCCGTGCGGACCGCGCCGAAGAACACCACCGAGCCCGCGCCCACGTTCATGCCCGCCATGCCGCCGCCCTTGAGGCCCTGCGGGCGGACCAGGGACGCCGCGTACTTCAGCAGCGACGCCTCCGAGGACACGAACGCCAGCGTCTCCGTGCCGTCCGCCAGCCACGTCGCGCCGACGACCTCGTCGCCGTCCTTGAGGCTGATCACCTCGAACTCGTCCGAGCGGACCGGCCACTCCGGCGAACAGATCTTCACCACGCCGGCCTTCGTGCCCAGGGCCAGGCCCGGGGAACCCGCCGCCTGCTCGCCCAGCGGCGCGATCCCGACGACCGTTTCGCCCTTCTCCAGCGGCACCAGTTCCTTCGCCGCCATGCCGCCGCGCAGCGAGACCGTGCCGGCCTGCTCGGGCAGCACCGGCAGCGGCAGCACGTCGGTCTTGAACGCCCGGCCGCGGCTGGTCACCAGCAGCACCTGCCCGCGCGCGGTCGTGTGGACCAGCGCCGCCACCGCGTCGTGCTTCACGCGGCCGTTGCGGCGACGCGTCTCGGTGGCTTCTTCGGACTCGGCCGCGGTGCGCGCCACCAGCCCGGTCGCCGACAGGATCACCTGGCACGGGTCGTCCGCGACTTCGAGGGGCCCGGACGGCTTCGACGCGGCCAGAACCTCCTTCAGGTCGCCGTCGATCAGCGCGGTGCGGCGCTCGGTCGGGAAGTCCTTCGCGATCTTCGCCAGCTCCGCCGAAACGAGCTTCTTCAGCACCGACTCGTCGTCGAGGATCTTGGTCAGCTCCGCGATCTCCTCGCGCAGCCGCTCCTGCTCGGCCTCCAGCTCGAGGCGGTCGTACTTGGTCAGCCGGCGCAGCGGGGTGTCCAGGATGTACGTCGCCTGGATCTCCGACAGCTTGAAGCGCGTCATCAGGCCGTCCTTCGCGGCCTGCGCGTTCTCGCTCTCGCGGATGAGCCGGATCACCTTGTCGATGTTCAGCAGCGCGATCAGCAGGCCGTCGACCAGGTGCAGCCGCTCTTCGCGCTTGCGGCGCCGGTACTTGGTGCGCCGCGTGACGACCTCGTAGCGGTGCCGGAGGAAGACCTCCAGCAGCTCCTTCAGCCCCAGCGTCTGCGGCTGGCCGTCGACGAGCACCAGGTTGTTGATGCCGAACGACTGCTCCAGCGGCGTGAGCCGGTAGAGGTCGGCCAGCAGGGCCTGCGGGTTGACGCCGACCTTGCACTCGATGACCAGCCGCGTGCCGTTCTCGCGGTCGGTGAGGTCCTTGACGTCGGCGATGCCGGTGAGCCGCTTGGACTTGTTGACCTCGTCGGTGATCTTCTCGATCACCTTCTCCGGGCCGACGCCGTAGGGCAGCTCGGTGACGGTGATCGCCTGCCGCCCGCGGCTGCCTTCCAGGGGCCCGGTCTCGACGCTCGCGCGCATCCGGACCACGCCGCGGCCGGTCTCGTAGGCGCGGCGGACCTCGTCGAGGCCCAGCAGCTTGCCGCCGGTGGGCAGGTCGGGGCCGGGCACGAACTCCATCAGCTTGTCGAGCGTCGCCGTCGGGTGCGTGATCAGCCAGCGCGCCGCGGCGATGACCTCGCCGAGGTTGTGCGGGATCATGTTGGTCGCCATCCCGACCGCGATCCCGGACGTGCCGTTGACCAGCAGGTTCGGGAACGCCGCCGGCAGCACGGACGGCTCTTCGAGCGAACCGTCGTAGTTCGGGCGGAAGTCGACGGTGTCCTCGCCGAGCTCGCCGACCAGCTGCATCGCCTCGGGTGACATGCGCGCTTCGGTGTACCGGCTGGCGGCCGGGCCGTCGTCGGGGGAGCCGAAGTTGCCGTGGCCGTCGATCAGCGGGACGTTCAGCGAGAAGTCCTGGGCCAGCCGAACCATCGCGTCGTAGATCGCCGTGTCGCCGTGCGGGTGGTACTTGCCCATGCAGTTGTGGACGACGAAACCTTCGGCCACGAACTCGTGAGCTTCGGTGCCGACCTGGATGTCGTACGTCGTGTCAGGTGCGACCGGTTCGACCGACTCGACCTTGAGGAACGAGTACCCGTTCAGGGCGTCGAGGCGCTCGGCGAGCGGAGAGCCGATGCGGCGCAGCTTCTCGATCCAGCCGTCCTGGTGTGCCCGCGCGAGCGGGAACGAACGGTCGGCCAGTGCCGTGCCGTGCCTGTCCTTGCCGTAGCGGACCTCGGCCCCGCTCACCGCGGACAACGACGCCCGGAACGCGGCGCCTTCGGTGTCGCGGAACCAGCCTCCGCCGACGTGGGCGGCCGAGAACTCGGCCATGACCGCTTTGGCAGGCAGCCGGTCGTTGCCCTGCTTGCCGCCGTAGCCGTAGGCGATTTCCGCGAGCTTTTCCAGATCGTTCTTCTTGTAGCCGATCTTGATCCACGGCGACAGGATGCCGGCCAGGGCCGCGGCGTCGGATCCGCTGACCGACAGACCGAGCAGGGTCTTGCGGCCGTCGGTCTTCGGGGTGGTCCAGTGATGACCGTGGACACCGAGGTCCGCGAGCATCGCGTAGACCTGCCGGACGAGCGTTTCGCTCGTGCTGACGTAGACGATCTCCCGGTGGTTCTTGCGGATGTAGCCGTCGCCGTCGAAAATGCCCGCGAGGTACGGTGCCCAGGCGGAACGTTCCGCGAGCACCTCCGCCGGAACAGCCTTCGCGTCGCTGCGGGGAGTTCCGGCCGCGAGCAGACCTTCATGCCGGGCGAAGGTGAGGATGTGCTGGTCGCGATATTCCGGCTTCGCCGCAGCGCGAAGTCCGCGGGACACGCTCACACCCTCGGCGATCGCCCACTCATGCACCGCGTCGAGTGGCTCGACGTCGCACATGTGGATCCGGATCCGGCCGTCCGCGTCGCGGTTGCGGTCGACGGCGAAGCCCTCGGCGGTGATCAGGCCGAGGAGGTAGTGGTAGAGATCCCCGCCCGCCGCACGGTTTTCCCGGCGTGCGCTCCCGTAGGCGACCGTCAGCCGGCCCGTGAGGTCGCGGGCGTCCGTCCAGGTCAGGGTCGAGTCGTCCGACACGGTCCGGAACCGCTGCCCCGGCGTGACGAGCATCGTGTGCCCGTTCGACCAGGTGATACGCACGAGTTCGGACGCCGGGTTTTCGTAGACCTCGGTGACGGGAACGGCTGCCCCGCGACCGTCGAGCACCCGGTCACCGATCTCGATCTCTTCGATCGGTCGCAGTCCGGTCGGGGTCGACACCAGCGCGCCGCGCACGAAGCAGTCCCCGACGACGCGGGACGACTTCACGTACGCGTGCGTGGGCCGGTAACCCTGCTCGTGCATCGAGTACAGGATCCGGCGGTGCACCGGCTTCAGGCCGTCCCGCGCGTCCGGCAGGGCGCGCGAGTGGATGACCGAATACGCGTACTCCAGGTAGGAGTCTTCGATCTCGGTCTTCAGCGAGTTGTCGAAGACGTTCGCACCGGCGGAGTCGAACGCGCTGGGATCGACCTTGGTGGTGGTGCCCTTGCGGCGTGCCACGGCAGAACTCCTTGGTAGCTAAGAAAATTTAAGCGTCGATGGCTTCGCGGTCGACCCGGTCGGACGAGGCGACCAGCCAGTTCCGCCGGGGCTCGACCTTCTCGCCCATCAGCAGTTCCAGCGCGCCTTCGGCGGCCTCGGCGTCGTCCATGGTGATCCGGCGCATCGAGCGCGTCGCCGGGTTCATCGTGGTCTCCCACAGCTCGTCGGCGTCCATCTCGCCGAGACCCTTGAACCGCGGCACGGGTGTGACGATGCTCTTGCCCGCCTTCTCCAGCTCGGCGAACTTCTGCTCCATCTCCCGCTGGGTGAAGGTGAAGTGCGTCTCCGGGTTGCGGCCCTTGGTGACGAGCTTGTGCAGCGGCGGCATCGCCGCGTACAGCCGGCCGTCTTCGATCACCGGGCGCATGTACTTCGCGAACAGCGTGATCAGCAGCGTGCGGATGTGCGAGCCGTCGACGTCGGCGTCGGCCATCAGGATCACCCGGCCGTAGCGCATGGTCGTCAGGTCGAACGTGCGCCCGGTGCCCGCGCCCAGCACCTGGACGATCGACGCGATCTCGGCGTTCTTCAGCGTGTCGCCCAGCGACGCCTTCTGGACGTTCAGGATCTTGCCGCGCAGCGGCAGCAGCGCCTGGTACTCGGACACGCGTGCCATCCGCGCCGACCCCAGCGCGCTGTCGCCCTCGACCAGGAACAGCTCGCTGCGGGCGACGCCGGTGGTGCGGCAGTCGACCAGCTTCGGCGGCATCGCCGCGCCTTCGAGGGCGGTCTTGCGCCGGGCGGCGTCCTTCTGCTGCTTCTGGGTGAGCCGGACGCGGGAGGCGTCGACCACCTTCTGCAGCACGACCTTGGCCTCGGACTTCGTCTTGCGATCCTCGGTCCAGGCCTTGACGTGCTTGTCGACGACGCCCTGCAGGACGCGGGTGATCCCGGCGGTCGACAGCTCGTCCTTGGTCTGCGACGTGAACTGCGGCTCCGGCAGCCGGACGTGGATCACGGCCGTCATGCCCTCGAGGACGTCCTCGATCGTCGGCATGTCCTCCTTGGGCTTGAGCAGCCCGCGGGTCTTGGAGATCGCGTCCTGCAACGCCTTCGCCATCGCGCGGTCGAAGCCGCGGCGGTGGGTGCCGCCGTGGACGTTGCGGATCGTGTTGGTGAAGCACTCGACCGTGCGCTCGTAGCCGGTGCCCCAGCGCAGCGCCACCTCGATCTCGGCGTGGCGCTCCACATTGGACTGCATGACGCCGGCGGCGTCGGCCGCGTTCTCCTTGTACGTGCCTTCGCCGGTGATCAGCAGCGTGCCGCAGACCGGCTTCTCGCCCGAGGGTGAGAGGAAGTCGACCATGTCGACCAGGCCGTGCGGGAAATGGAAGGTCTCCTCGTTGATCGTGTCTTCGATCGCGGTGCGCAGCACGTACGTGACGCCCGGGACGAGGAAGGCGGTGTTGCGCAGCTTCGTCCGGACGCCTTCGACGTCGAGCGCCGCGCCGGACTCGAAGTAGCGCGCGTCGTACCAGTAGCGGATCGACGTGCCGCTGCGCTCGCCGCGCTTCATCTTGCCGGTGAGGTTCAGCCCGGACCGGCGGGTGAACTTCGCCTTCGGGCCCGGCGCGTCGAAGGTGCCCGGGACGCCGTGCTTGAACGACATCTGGTGGACCTTGCCGTCCTGCTTCACCGTGACGTCGAAGCGGTGCGACAGCGCGTTGACCGCCGAAGCGCCGACGCCGTGCAGGCCGCCGGAGGTCTTGTAGCCGGAGCCGCCGAACTTGCCGCCGGCGTGCAGCCGCGTCAGCACCAGCTCGACGCCGGACAAACCGGACTTGGCGTGGGTGCCGGTCGGGATGCCGCGGCCGTCGTCGTCCACCTGGACGCTGCCGTCGGCGTGCAGTGTGACGACGATCTTCGTCGCGTGGCCGGCGACACCCTCGTCCGTGGAGTTGTCCACCACCTCCGAGAAGAGGTGGTTGATGCCCCGGCTGTCGGTGGAGCCGATGTACATCCCGGGGCGTTTGCGGACGGCTTCGAGACCCTCGAGATGCGTCAGGTCGTCGGCCCCGTACAAGGTCTCGGCAGTCACAGGGTCGTTCTCCCGGATCGTGGCTCGCGAAAGTGCTGGTGGTGGTGCGGACTCGCCTGCACCGTAGTGCAGGATATCCGCCACCCCCGACAACTTCCGCGCGCTCCCGCTCCCGGAGTGGCGAGCGCCGCCCGCTAGCGGGGGTCGAAGCCCAGGTCGGGCCACAGGCCCAGCAGGGCTTCGATCTTCCGCGGGACCTGGAAGCTGTTCCGGAAGTTCGGCTTCTCGCCGATCGTGGCGAGGGCCTTGCGGAGGTCGCCGAAGGCCGGTTTGGCGGCCGACTGCCGGGTCAGGACGTAGCAGTAGGTACGGCGGGGGTACGCGAATTCGTCGATGTACGCCTGCAGGACGAGACCGGGGGCCTCGATCCGCGACCCGACGAGGGGCCGGCCCTGCTTCTGGCTGTAGACGGGGATCACGTGCACGCCCGCGCGGAGCGTGCGCGGCGGGTCCTGGCCCTGGGCGTCGTCGGCCCAGAGCAGCTCGACGCGGAACGGTGATTCGCCGTTCTCGCCCGGGTGGGTGTATTCGCGCTGCAGCTCTTCGAGCCGGTACGCGGCCTCGGCGTTCGGTTCGCCGCCTTCGACGAGGCTGACCAGGTACAGCTCGGCCGGTCGCGGCCACGACGGCCGGGGCACGTCGGTGGCCACCGGGGCTTCGGCGGCTCCGGTGGCTCCGGTGGCTCCGTTGGTATCGGTCTCGCCCGCAACCGGTTCCGCAGTGGCGGCCGGAACGGCCGTGTCCGGGGTTTCGGGCTGCTCCGGCTGCTCGGGGCCCGACGGGGCGGCGGAGGCGGGCAGCGGCGCGCTGGGGGCCGCGGCCGGAACGTCCGGACGGCCGGCGGGAGGCGTGCCGGCCGGGCTCTCCGGAACACCGGGGCGAACCGGGGAGGCGGGCGGCGTGGCCGGGCGGACCGGCGAAGGCGCGGGAGCCGCGGGGCGCACCGGCGAGGGCGGCGGCGTCGCGGCCGCGGGCCGGACCGGCGTCACCGGGCGGCTGGTCACCACGGGCCGGGCGGGCGCGGCGGCGGACCGGGTCGCCGCCGGGCGGGCCGTGACCAGCTTGCCGGCGCCGTACTGCTCCAGCAGTGGCTCCAGGTCGCCGGCGGTCAGCGAGGGGCCGGCGAGGTCGCACCACTCGAGCCAGGCCTCCTGGGCCTCCTCGACGGTGTGCCGCTCGTGGGAGAGGGTGACGGCCTCGAACAGCTGCCGCGGGCCGGCGGCGCTGACGTCGGCCGAGCCGACCACGACGAAGGACGGGTCGTCCTCCGCGATCACCAGCTTGGCGTTCAGCCCCCGCAGCGAGTGCACGATCACGCCCGCCTTGACCCAGTGCAGCAGCGCGTGCGGGCTGGTCGCGCCGGACAGCACGGTGTCCAGGCTCGCGTCCGTGATCAGCGTGTCGCCGGGTTGCAAGGGCAACAGGGCCGCCGCGCCGGGACCGACGTGGCCGAAGGCGGCCACCAGGTTCCGGCGCGGGGCGAGCAAGGGGGTGATCGAGGCCCAGATATCGCGACCGGCGAGTAGTCGTACCGAACGTTCTGCCAAACCCAGCCGAGCGAGCTCCGCGTCCATGCCCCCGACCTTAGCCGGTGCCCCTCCGGGCCCTGACGGCCGGAATATCTCTTGCTTGGAAGTAGTTGAACGCGCATGTAAGATGGTGCTCGCGAAGGGAGCAGGTCATGCAGTTCGGAATCTTCACGGTGGGCGACGTCACGACCGATCCCACGAACGGAACCACCCCGACGGAGCACGAGCGGATCAAGGCGATGGTCCGCATCGCGCTCAAGGCGGAAGAGGTCGGCCTCGACGTCTTCGCGACCGGCGAGCACCACAACCCGCCGTTCGTCCCGTCGTCGCCCACGACGATGCTGGGCCACATCGCGGCGCAGACGTCCAACCTGATCCTGTCGACGTCGACGACCCTGATCACCACGAACGACCCGGTGAAGATCGCCGAGGACTTCGCGATGCTGCAGCACCTCGCCGACGGCCGCGTCGACCTGATGATGGGCCGCGGCAACACCGGCCCGGTCTACCCGTGGTTCGGCCAGGACATCCGCCAGGGCATCCCGCTTGCGATCGAGAACTACGCGCTGCTGCGCAAGCTGTGGCGCGAGGACGTCGTCGACTGGTCCGGCAAGTTCCGCACCCCGCTGCAGGGCTTCACGTCGACGCCCCGGCCCCTGGACGGCGTCCCGCCGTTCGTCTGGCACGGGTCCATCCGCAGCCCGGAGATCGCCGAGCAGGCGGCGTACTACGGCGACGGCTTCTTCGCCAACCACATCTTCTGGCCGAAGGAGCACTTCCAGCAGCTGATTTCGTTCTACCGCCAGCGCTTCGAGCACTACGGCCACGGATCGGCGGACCAGGCGATCGTCGGCCTCGGCGGGCAGGCGTTCATCCGGCCCAAGTCCCAGGACGCGCGGAACGAGTTCCGGCCGTACTTCGACAACGCGCCGGTGTACGGCCACGGCCCGTCCCTGGAGGAGTTCACGGAGCAGACGCCGCTGACGGTGGGCAGCCCGCAGGAGGTCATCGACAAGACGCTGACGTTCCGCGAGCACTTCGGCGACTACCAGCGCCAGCTGTTCCTGATGGACCACGCGGGCCTGCCGCTGAAGACGGTGCTGGAGCAGCTCGACCTGCTGGGCTCGGAGGTCGTTCCGGTGCTGCGCAAGGAACTGGACGCCATGCGCCCGGCCCACGTCCCGGACGCGCCGACGCACGCGTCGCTGAAGGCTGCGGCGTCGGTGGCTTCGGTGGAGGCGTCGGTATGAAACTCGCGGTGGTGACGGCGGGTCTGTCGGTTCCTTCGTCGACCCGCCTGCTGGCGGACCGCCTGGCCGCGGCAACGGTCGCCGCGGCCGGCTCGCCGGTCTCGGTGTCCGTGGTGGAGCTGCGGGACATCGCGCTGGACATCACGAAGAACCTGCTGACGGGCTTCCCGAGCCCCCAGCTGCGGTCGGCGATCGAGACGGTGACCGGCGCGGACGCGGTGATCGCGGTGACGCCGGTGTTCACGGCCGGGTACAGCGGGCTGTTCAAGTCGTTCTTCGACGTCCTGGACGCGGATTCGCTGGTGGGCAAGCCGGTCCTGCTCGCGGCCACGGGCGGGACGGAACGGCACTCCCTGGTGCTGGACTACCAGCTGCGGCCGTTGTTCGGGTACCTGAAGGCGGATCCGGTCGCGACGGGTGTGTACGCGGCTTCGTCCGACTGGGGCGGTGGCGAGGCTTCGGGGGCGCTGCAGCGGCGGATCGAGAAGGCGGGGGCCGAGCTGGCTTCGCTGGCCGAGGGGCGGGTTGCTGTGTCGAAGGAGCCGGATTTCGTTCCGTTCGAACAGCTGCTGGCGGCTGAGTGAGGCTGCCTCGAAGCTGGTGTCGCGCGTCGTGAGTTTGCGTCGTGGGCGCGATCCGGGCGAGTCATGCCGAGTGGGCCCGGATCGGGCCGGCGTGGCTGGTGGGCACGGCGGGAACGGCTCGCCTGGTCGAGCCGGTACCCCGGCGTTGGCGCACCTGCGAGGAACTCCGGTTGGCGATCGTGTCCTGACGGCCCGGACACGCCCACCGTTCCGTCGCCGGCCGCCCCAGCCGTGGGTGTGCTCGAACACGCGGCGGCCGCTGTGGTGCACCGATTCCAGGAGCGTGCTCAGGTACTCCGTGCTGGCCGGTGCGATGCGGAACGTCATCGGGTAGCCGGCCATCGGCATCTCGCCGGCTCCGGCCTGGTACCAGGCGAACAGGGGCTCGAGGCTGTCGTCGGGCCGTGCTGCGAACCCGTCCAGCGACATGCAAGGGACGCGGTCGTCGGCTCGTCAAGAAGAGGTGCCGAAAGTAGGGGGTGGTGCCCGTCGTCCGGCAGCCGCCGCCGGGGGTGGCCGCCGCCTAACTTCAGCGGCATGACCAGGCTCTTGCTTCTGCTGGCGGCCCTCCTGCTGGCCACCGCGACCCCCGCCGGCGCCGCCGCGGCCCGGGACGTCGACGGCTACGTCCGCACCTACCTCGACCACACCGGACTGCCGGGCGCGACGATCGCGATCACCCACGGCAACGACGTCGTCCGCGTCGCCGGCTACGGTCACGACGCCGCAGGCAACCCCCTGACCGCCTCGACGCGGCTGCCGATCGCGTCGCTGAGCAAGTCCATGACCGCCTTCGCCGTCCTGCAACTCGCCGAAAGGGGGCGGCTCGGGCTGGACGAGCCGGTGACGCGGTACCTCCCGGACTTCCGGCTCGCCGATCCCCGCGGTGCGAAGATCACCGTGCGGATGCTGCTGGACCAGACGTCCGGGATGGCCGACTCCGCCTTCCCCGACCTGAAGCTGCCGCAGCCGCACAGCCTCGCCGAGGCCGTCACCCGGCTGCAGGACGCGGAACTCGCCGACGAACCGGGCACGCGGTTCCACTACCACAACCCGAACTACGAAGTGGCCGCGCGGATCGTCGAGGTCGTCGCCGGCCGGCCCTTCGCGGACTACCTGGCCGGGCACGTCTTCCGGCCGCTGGGGATGACCGGCAGCACCTCCGTGGACGCGCCGCCGGCCGGGACCGAGGGGTACGTCCGGGCCTTCGGGATCGAGGTGCCGGTGTCCGAACCGGACTGGTTCACCGGCGGCAGCCACGGCGTGCTCAGCACCGCGGAGGACCTGGCGAAGTGGCTTCGAGCGCAGCAGGACGGCGGTGGGGTGGTCGCACCGGCGAGCGCCGCGCTGGCACACACGGCCGCGCCCGGACGCGACTACGCGCTGGGCTGGCGCGTCCGGGACGGCAGAGCGACCCACACCGGCGAACTGTTCACCCACACCGCGGCGCAGGTGCTGCTGCCCGGCGGGTACGGCATCGCCGTGCTCGCGAACACCGGGATGGCCCTGGACAACGACGCCGAACTGCTGGCACAGGGCCTCGCGAGCCTGCTCGGAGGTGGCGCGCCGGAGCTGGCTCTGCCCGCCGGGGTGATCGCGGACCGGGTGCTGGGTGCGTTGGCGCTGGTCGCGGTGGGCCTGGCGGTGCTCGGCGTGCGCCGGGCGCGGACGCGGCACTGGTGGCGGGTCGGGCCGCCGCTGCTGCCGCTCGTCCCGCTGGTGTTCCTGCCGGAGCTGCTCGGGTGGGTATTCGCCGGACGGCGGGGTACCTATGCCCAGGTGCTCTACGTCTGGCCGGGCCTCGTGGTCGTGCTCGGCGTGGTCGCGCTGGCGGGCCTGACCGTGGCCGCGGCCAGGGCACGGGTCCTCGTGAGTGGCACGCGGGGCCGCGACCAGGAAGAATCGGACCGGACGAGGGGAGACGCCCAGTGGGCATCGGCAAACAGACGAAGCGGATCCTGATCACGGTGGCGGGAGCCATCCTGCTGCTGGTCGGGGTGCTGCTGCTGGTCCTGCCCGGCCCGGGGCTGCTGCTCGTGCTCGCCGGGTTGCTGGTGCTGGCGTCGGAGTTCCCGGCGCTGGAGAAGTACGTCGACCCGGTGCGCGACCGCGCGATGAAGGCGGCCGAGGACAGTGTGTCGTCGCCGGTGCGGATCGCCGGGTCGGTGCTGGCCGGGCTGGCGCTGCTGGCGGCGGGGATCGTCTGGGGCACGGTGAAGTCGCTGCCGTTCAGCGGCTGGAGCACCGGGTCGAGCCTGATCCTGTCGTCGGTGATCCTGTTCGCGCTGCTGGGCTGGAGCTACCACCGGGTCAAGTCGCGCCGCGAGACCGGGGCCAAGGCGTCGACCGACCGGTAGCCTCGGCGGCATGAGCGCCGGATTCCAGCGCGCCCGCCGTCCCGAGCAGGTCGAGGCGCGGCGGCGGGCGATCCTCGCCGCCGCGAGGGAGCTGCTCGCCGAGCGTCCGGTCGCCGAGATCAGCCTGCGGGAGCTCAGCTGCCGGGTCGGGCTGGCGAAGTCCAACGTGATCCGGTACTTCGACAGCCGCGAGGCGATCTTCCTGGAGGTCCTCGACAGCGCGTGGACGGCGTGGCTCGACGAGCTGGCGTTCGGGGAGCTGCCGGGCCGGCCCTTCGCGCGCGAGGAGCGGATCGCCGGGACGATCGCGGCGACGCTCGCCAAGCGGCGCCTGCTGTGCGAGCTGATCAGCGCGATGGCCCCGGTGCTGGAGCGCAACATCTCCCTGGACTTCGCCCGTGGCTTCAAGCAGCGCGCGGCCGCGAACCTCGACCGGCTGGCGTCGCTGGTGCGCGCCGCCGTCCCGGAACTGTCGGCGGACGCGGCCGGGATGTTCGCCCGGGCCGTCGTGGTCGTCGTGTCGGGGGCGTGGCCCCACGCGAATCCGACCGAGGCGGTGGCGCTCGCGACGGCCGAGGCCGGCGGTGCGCCGGGGTTCGAGGCGGTGGTGGCGGAGAACCTCACGAACCTGCTGGCCGGTCTCGTCGCGCGAGGGCGGCCAAGTCCTCCTCGATGACCTCGCGCAGCGTCATGCGCTCGTCACCGGCAACAGCCCCCTCTCGGCGAAGACCTTCTTGGCCGTGAAGGTCGCGTTCAGGGCCTTCGGGAATCCACAGTAGACCGCCGAGTGCAAGAGCGCCTCGACGATCTCCGCGGGCGTCAGCCCGACGTTGAGGGACGCGTTGACGTGCACCTCCAGCTGCGGCTCGCAACCGCCGAGCGCGGTGAGCATGCCGAGCGTCACCAGCTGGCGGTCACGCGGTGCGAGCCCCGGCCGCGCGTAGACCTCGCCGAACCCCCACGACACCACGGCTTCCGCCAGCGCGGGGGAGACGTCGGCGAGGTTGTCGAGCACGCGCTGCCCGCTCTCGCCGTCGATGGCGGTCAGGGTCTTCAGGCCGAGTTCGAAGCGCTCGTCGGTCATGGCGGGTTCCTTTCCCCAGTACGTCGTTGCTCCACCGACGCTAGGGGCTGGAGCACGCTCCAGGTCCAGCGTGACGGCCACCACAGCGGGTGGCCGTCACGCCGGGTTCGTCACTTCCCGCTGGAATACAACGCGCTCACGTCCGCGTCGGACAGCGCCCGGTCGTAGACGTGCACCTGGTCGACCGCGCCGTTGAGGTAGTCGACCGGGTTGCCGCCGTACTTGCCGCGGCCGATCACCGTGTTGCCCGTCGAGGCGTCGCCGAGGCAGACGCTCTTCGTCGCGGCCAACTGCCCGTCGACGTACAGCTTCAGCGTGCCCGAAGCCGCGTCGCGGACGCCGGCCACGTGGTACCAGCGGTTCGCCTCCGGGGCCGTGGGCGCCAGGGCCCGCGTGCCGACGAAGCTCATCGCCAGCCGGTGGTCCTGACCGGAGTACTGCAGGAAGAACGCGCTGTTGCTCGGGCCATCCTGGCTGACGATCGTCTGGAAGCCGTCACCCACGGCGGAGAACTTCACCCACGCCGCCGCGCTGTAGCTGCCTTCGGTGTTCACCAGCGCCGCGCCGGTGTCGGCGAACTGGCCGGAACCGTTGACCGCCAAGGCCGAACCGGTCTTGCCCGCCGTCCAGGACGCGCCGCCGACGAGCGTGGCGTCGTGGCTGCCGACGACGTCCTCGGCCACCGTGCCCACGTTCTCGTCGAACGGGTACGCGGCGATGCCGTCGATCCCGGGTGTTCCGGCGGGCACCGAAGGCCCGGCCACCGGCGCGCCGGTGGCACCCTTGATCACCGCGAGGTTCGCCGCGCGGACCGCCGCGAAGTCCATCTTCTTCACCTGCCGGTCGTAGGTGAAGAAGCCGTTGACCTCCTTCTCGACGTCGGTGGTCTGCGTGTAGACACCCGCGGACACCCCGCACCGCTGGGCGACCAGCAGCAGGCGCTGCTGGAGCTCGCCGTAGCGCCGGGTGAGCGTCGCGCTGTCGGGCTCCATCTCGTAGGCGAAGCTGCCCGCCGCGTCGAACTCGTGGCCGGCGACCTTGAGGCCGAGGCCGCCGTACTCGCCGTCGACCGCCGCGCGCGTCCCGGTCTGCATCGGCGTGCCCGGCCCGGTGTAGGTGTGGTCGTCGTAGATGTCCCCGCGACCGCTGTCCGGTTCGGACCGGCAGCAGTTGACGCCGGACTCGGCGTTGACCAACCGCGTCGGGTCCCAGGACTTGACCAGATCGGCGATGCGGCCGACTTCGTAGTCGCCCCAGCCCTCGTTGAACGGCACCCAGCTGACGATCGACGGGAAGCTGCGGTGCTGGTCGATCATCCGCTTCATCTCGGACTCGAAGGTGACGCGCGAGGCGGCGGACGGCTCGACGTCGTCCTTCATCGCCGGCATGTCCTGCCACACCAGCAACCCGAGCTTGTCAGCGTGGTAGTACCAGCGGTCCGGCTCGACCTTGATGTGCTTGCGCACCATGTTGAAGCCGAGCGCCTTCTCCTGCTCCAGGTCGAACTTCAGCGCCGCGTCGGTCGGCGCGGTGTAGATGCCGTCCGGCCAGAAGCCCTGGTCGAGCGGGCCGACCTGCATCACGAACTTGCCGTTGAGCAGCATCCGCTGCTTGCCGTCGGCGGTCTTGCCGAGGCCGATGGTGCGCAGCCCGAAGTACGAGCCGACCTCGTCGCCCGACGGGACGAGCTTCACCCGCAGGTCGTAGAGGAACGGGTCGTCCGGCGACCACAGGTGCGGCCGGTCCACCTTGAGCTTCAACGGCTTGTTCGCGTCGCCGGACACCCGCCCGACCGGACGGCCGCGGTCGTAGGCGACGGCTTCGACGCGCTGCTTCACCGGCCCGCCGACGACCGCGTTCACCGTCACGGAACCGAGGTCCGGCGTGACGTCCAGGCGGTCGATGCGCGCGGCCGCCACCGGCTCCATCCACACGGTCTGCCAGATGCCCGACGACGGTGTGTAGAAGATGCCGTCGCCGGGTTTGCGCTGCTTGCCGAGCGGCTGCCCACCGGCGTCGTTCGGGTCCGCGACGCCGACGATCAGCTCCTGGTCGCGGGCGGTGGTCAGGGCGTCGGTGACGTCGACGGAGAACGCGTCGTAGCCACCGGTGTGGCGGCTGACGGTCTTGCCGTTGACGATCACCGTGGTGTCGTAGTCGACGGCCTGGAAGTGCAGCAGGATCCGCTGTCCCCGCCAGTCGCGCGGCAGCTGGAACGTCCGCCGGTACCACATGTTCGTCTCGTGGCGCATGATCCCGGACAGCGCGGATTCGACCGGGTACGGCACGAGGATGCGCTCTCCCAGCGAGCGGCCGATCGGGGCGGCCTCACCGGGTTTGGCCGAGGAGAACTCCCAGACGCCGTTGAGGTTCTGCCACTTCGAGCGGGTCAGCTGCGGTCTCGGGTAGTCGGGCAGGGCGTTGGTGGGGGACACGTCGTTCGTCCACGGCGTGGACAGCGGCGGGGCGAGCCGTTGCCACTGCGGTGGGGGCTCGGCGTGCGCGGCGGGGACCGCGAGTCCGGTGAGGGCCAGTGCCAGTACGGCGGCCAGTCGGGCGGGGCGGAACATCGGTGAACCTCCTGGGTGGGGGATGAGGGTTCAGCGGGTACGGGAGCGCGCGAGCAGGCGCTGGATCACCACGACGACGAGCAGGAAGCCCCCGCTCACGACGGTCTGGTAGTTGGAGTCGAGGGTGCCGATCTGGTTGATGACGTTCTGGATGAGCGTGCGCAGCAGCACGCCGACGAGCGTGCCGATGATCGTCCCGGCGCCGCCGGTGAGCAGCGTGCCGCCGATGACGACGACGGAGATCGCGTCGAGCTCGGTGCCGACGCCGATCACCGTGACGCCGGACTGCAGGTAGGCGGCGGTGAGGATGCCCGCGACGCCGGCGAGCGCGCCGCTGAGCGTGTAGAGGCCGATCTTGGTGCGGGCCACCGGCAGGCCCATCAGCAGCGCCGACTGCTCGGCACCGCCGATGGCGAACACGGACTGGCCGAAGCGCGTCCGGCGCAGCAGCAACCCGCCGAGCGCGAAGAGGATCAAGGTCAGGTAGACCGGGACGCCGATGCCGAAGATCGTGCCCTGCCCGAGCCAGAGGAACGCCGAGCCCGGGTCCACTTTGTACGTCGTCGCGCCTTCGGAGGTCAGGGCCAGCAGGAGTCCCCTGGCGAACAGCAGCGACGCCAGCGTGACGATGAACGGGGCCATCCCGGTGCGGGCGATGAGCAGGCCGTTGACGAACCCGATCAGCGAGCACACCGCCAGCGGCAGCAGGATCGCCACGATCAGGCCGTACTGCGCGCCGTACGCGGCGAGGACGCCGCCGAGCGCGTAGTTCGAGCCGACCGAGAGGTCGATGCCGCCGGAGATGATCACGAAGGTCATGCCGAGCGCGATCACGGCGAGGAACGATCCCTGCAGCACCAGGTTGCGCAGGTTGTCCGCGGTGCCGAAGTGCGGGAACGCGAACCACGCCGCGGCGATGCCGAGGACGAGCACGACGGCCGCGCCCTGGCGCTGCAGGACGCCGGCGAAGGCGGCATTGCGGTCCGCGGTCTGGGTCATTTGCTGCTCCGCTCGCGGGCGACGTAGACCGCGACGACGATGATGGCCGCCTGGACCATCTGCGCGGTCGAGTCCGGCAGGTTGTGCTTGATCAGGGTGGCCTGGACGAGCTGCATGAGCAGCGCGCCGAACACGGTGCCGAGGACGCGGACCCGGCCGCCGGTGAGCGGCGTACCGCCGACGACGACCGCGGTGATCGCGGACAGCTCCATGAGCAGGCCGACGTCGCTGGGGTCGCTGGCGCCCAGCCGCGAGGTCGCCAGCACGCCGGCGATCGCCGCCAGCGCTCCGGAGACCACGTAGACGCTGATGAGCACGCGTTTCACCGGCAACCCGGCCAGGGTGCTCGCGGCGCGGTTGCCGCCGATGGCGACCAGGTGCCGCCCGAACGTCGTGCGCTGCACGACCAGCCCGGCCAGCACCGCGAGCACGCCCGCGACGATCACCATGATCGGGACGCCGAGGACGTCACCGGTGCCGAGGGCGAGGAAGTCGTGGTTGTGCAGCTGGACGAGCTGGCCGTGCGCGATGACCAGGGCGAGCCCGCGGCCGCCGACCAGCAGCGCCAGGGTGGCGATGATCGGCTGGATGCCCAGGTAGGCCACCAGGTAGCCGCTGAACAGACCCGAGACGACCCCGGCGATGACGGCCACGACGACCGCCGTCAGCGGTCCCGCGCCCAGGTAGAGCGGGATGAGCGCGGCGGCGATCGACATCACCGAGCCGACCGACAGGTCGATGCCCTCGGTGCCGATCACCAGCGCCATGCCGAGCGCGACGATGCAGACCGGCGCCGCCTGCACCAGCTGGGTGCGGAAGTTGGCCGCCGACAGGAAGTTCTCGGTGAACCCGAGGTTGAACAGCAGCAGCACGACGACGGCCAGGTAGACGCCGTAGTTCTGCAGCCACGCGGTGACCTTCGCGCGCTCAAGAGTGGCGGTCGACATCGTTGTCACCCCCGGTGCTTTCCGCCGCGATGGCCGTCAGGACGTTCTCCTCGGTGATGCGGTCGCCGGTCAGCTCGCCGGCGACCGAGCCGTCGCGCAGGACGACCACGCGGTCGGAGCCGTCGATCAGTTCCTCCAGTTCGGACGAGATGAGCAGCACGCCGAGCCCTTCTCGCGCGAGTTCGTCGATCAGCGCCTGGACCTCGGCCTTCGCGCCGACGTCGATACCGCGGGTGGGCTCGTCGAGCAGCAGGATCTTCGGGCCGGTGGCGAGCCAGCGGGCGAGCAGCACCTTCTGCTGGTTGCCGCCGGAGAGCTCCGAGACCTTCTGTTCCGGACTGGCCGCCTTGATCCGCAGGCGCTCCATGAAGACCTTGACGATCCGGTCCTGCTTGGCCTTGCTGACCAGGCCGAACGGCGACAGCGTCGGCAGCGCGGCGAGCACGATGTTCTCCCGGACCGAGAGGTTCGGGATGATGCCGTCGGTCTTGCGGTCCTCGGCCAGCAGCGCGATCCCGGCCCGCATGGCCGCCTTGATCTTGCCGCGTTTGAGTGGTTTGCCCGCCAGCAGCACCGCACCACCATCCAGGGGGAACGCGCCGACGATGGCCCGGGCCGTCTCGCTGCGGCCGGAGCCGAGCAGCCCGGCCAGGCCGACGACCTCGCCGGGCCGGATGCTGACCGAGACGTCGTGCAGCTTCCGCATGCCGCTGAGGTTCTCGGCCTTGAGCAGCGGCTCGCGCTCGACGTCGTGCTCCTCGCCGAACGCCGTGACGCCCTCTTCGCGGATCTGGCGGATTTCGCGGCCGAGCATCATCGACACGAGCTCGATGCGTGGCACCGGCTTCAGCGGTCCACTGTGGACGACCCGGCCGTCGCGCAGGACGGTGACGCTGTCGCACACCCGGTACAGCTCGTCCATCCGGTGGCTGACGTAGACGATCGCGATGCCTTCGGCGTGCAGCCGGTTCAGCACCTCGAACAGCGTCTCGACCTCGCGCGGCTCGAGTGACGACGTCGGCTCGTCCATGATGACGACCTTGGCGTCGGTCGAGACCGCGCGGGCGAGGGCGACCATCTGCTGCGCGCCGACACCGAGGGTGTGCAGCGGGCGCTTGACGTCGTCGTGGATGCCGTAGCCCTTGAGCAGCTCGCGGGCGTCGGCGTACATCTTTCCCCAGTCGACCAGTCCCGTGCGGGTGCGCGGCTCGCGGCCGAGGAAGACGTTGCCGGCGATGCTCATCAGCGGAACGAGGTTGACCTCCTGGTAGATGGTGGAGATCCCGGCGCGCTGCGCGTCGATCGGCCGCTTGAACGTCACCGGTTCGCCGAGGTGGCGCACCTCGCCCTCGTCGGGCTGGTGGACGCCGGTGAGCACCTTGATCAGGGTGGACTTGCCGGCGCCGTTCTCGCCGACCAGCGCGTGCACCTCGCCCGGCGCCAGCGCGAAGCTGACGTCGTCGAGCGCGAGGGTGCCGGGGAACCGCTTGGTCACCCCGGTCACCTCGAGCACCGGTGCGGTCCGCACTTCGGTGGTGGCCGTCATTGGTAGGAGTTCCCGACCTTCTGCGCGGCGTTGGTCTCGTCGTACTGGTCGTCGGTGATGACGATGCTCGCCGGGATCGGCTCGCCGTTCCCGAACTTCTGCAGCGTCTGGAACGCCAGCGGCCCGAAGCGCGGGTTGGACTCGATCACGGCGTTGTAGCTGCCGTCGACGATGAGCTGGACGGCGTTGCGGGTGCCGTCGATGGAGACGATCTTGACGTCCTTGCCCGGTGTCTTGCCTGCCGTCTTGAGCGCGTTGACCGCGCCGACGCCCATCTCGTCGTTCTCGGCGTAGACGGCGGTGATGTCGGGGTGGCTCTGGATGAGCTGCTCCATCACGGCCTGGCCCTTGGACCGGTCGAACTCGCCGGTCTGCTCGGCGACCACGGACAGGCCCGGTGTCTTCGCGAGCTCGTCCTTGAAGCCCTTGGTGCGGTCGGTCGTCACGTTGTTGCCGGACGAGCCGAGCAGGATCGCGACCTTGCCGGTGCCGCCGGTGACCCGCGCGGTCTCCTGGGCGGCGCGCTTGCCCTGCTCGACGAAGTTGGAGCCGATGAAGGTCAGGTAGTCGCTGCAGGGCTGCGACGTCACCTTGCGGTCGATGGTGACGACCGGGACCTTCTTGGCCTTCGCCGCGTCGAGGGCGGGCTGGAGGCCGTCGGAGTTCAGCGGTGCGACGATCAGCAGCTGCGCGCCGCGGTCGAGCATCGACTTGATGTCGCTGATCTGCCGGTTCAGGTCGCTCTGGGCGTTGGTGACCAGCAGCTTGTCCTTCGCGATGCCGAGCTTCGCGGCTTCGTCGCGGATGGACTGCGTCTCGGTGATCCGGAAGGGGTTGGCCTCCTTTTCGGACTGGGAGAACCCGACCACGGCGGTCTTCAGGTCGACCTTGGGGTAACCGGTCTTCTGCAGCGTGCAGCCGTCGGCGGACGGCGCGGCGGACTGGGCGCTGGCGGCCGGCCCGCCGCCGCTGGCGGGTGCGGCGGGCGTTTCTTCCCGGGCGGTGCAGGAGGTGAGGGTCAGCGCGGCGGCGGCCGCGGTGACCAGGACCAGTCGGGGACGGGAGGACAAGAGCACGGCGACTCCTCGGGCAGCGTCGTTGGTGGCCCGCTCGCCGAGGTGATCGGGGTCACCGCGGGAGCCTTGAGGTACTTTTTACATCGTTGGAACAACGTTGTAAACCGGCAGCCGCTCGCTACACTTCGTGCTCACTCTCTGAAGGGACCCGCTCGTGACCGTGACGCTCAAGGACGTCGCCATGCTCGCCGGAGTGTCGGTGAAGACGGTGTCGAACGTCGTGAACGGCTACGCCTTCGTCAAGCCGGAGAACCGGCGGCGCGTCGAGGAAGCCCTGGCGGCGACCGGGTACCGGCCGAACGTCGGGGCCCGCAACCTCCGCCGCGGCCGGACCGGCTTCCTGGCGCTGATGGTGCCGGAGCTGTCGATCCCGTACTTCGGCGAGCTGGCCGGCCTGGTCATCACGGCGGCCCAGCAGCGCGGCTGGAGCGTCCTGATCGAACAGACGCAGGGGACGCGGTCGCGGGAGCGGGAGACGCTCTCGTCCCTCGGGCCGCACCTGGTCGACGGGGCCCTGGTGCACCCGGAAGCACTGGAGGCGGCGGACTTCCCGGCCGATCCGGGCGGGATCCCGCTGGTCATGCTGGGCGAGCACGCGGTGGACGTGCCGATCGACCACGTCGCGATCGACAACGTCCTGGCGGCGCACACAGCGGTGTCGCACCTGGCCTCGCTGGGCCGCACGCGCATCGCGGCGATCGGGCGCAACCCGGCGCGCGGGACGTCGTCGCAGCGCCTGGCCGGGTACCGTTCGGCACTGTCCGAGGCTGGTTTGTCCTTTTCGGACACTTTGGTGGCCCCGGCGGAGAAGTGGCACCGGTCGGTCGGCTCGGCGGCGATGAAGTCGTTGCTGGCCCTGCCTTCGCCGCCGGACGCGGTGTTCTGCTTCAACGACCTGCTGGCGATCGGCGCGCTGCGCGCGGTAGCCGAGCTGGGCCTGCGGGTGCCCGAAGACGTGGCGATCGTGGGTTTCGACAACAACGAAGAGAGCGCATTCTCACTCCCGTCGCTGACGACGATCGCGCCGGACAAGACGGCGCTGGCCGAGGCGGCGGTGGACCTCGTGCACCGGCGGATCACCGGCGACAAGACGTCCCCGCCGCAGGACATCCAGACCCCGTTCGGCCTGGAGATCCGCGAAAGCACCGGCGGCCGCTGACCGAACCGGACGACACGCGTATCCCAGGGGACGACACGCGTACCTGGATGGACGACACGGGATCCGGGGGCGCGTTCGTCGTGTCGTCCGCGCAGGTACGCGTGTCGTCCGGCGGTGTACGCGTGTCGTCCGGTTCGGTACGGGTCAGCGGGACGGCCAGTGCCAGGAAGGCCGGTCCAGGCGGCCCTGGCCGGCCACCTTCGTCTCGCCGTGCTCCTTCTCCAGCTCCACCGTGCCCACCTCGGTCACTTCCGCGAGGGCGCGGACCAGGGGCCGGGCGTGGGACACCACCACCAGCTGGGTCTCCTTCGCCGCCGTCGCGATCAGGGCCGCCAGCGCCGGGAGGAGGTCGGGGTGGAGGCTGGTCTCCGGCTCGTTCAGCACCAGCAGCTCCGGTGGGCGCGGGGTCAGCAGCGCCGCCACCCACAGCAGGAACCGCAGCGTCCCGTCCGAAAGCTCCGCCGCGGACAGCGGCCGCAGCAGGCCGTGCTGGCGCAGCTGGACCGAGAGCAGGCTGTCCTGGGAGCGCACCTCCAAGGTCGAGCCCGGGAACGCCGCGTCGAGCACTTCCTCGAGCTCCGAAGCCCGGCCCACCTCGATGATCGTCTGCAGTGCCGCCGCCAGGTCGGCGCCGTCGTGGGACAGCACCGGTGTGCGGGTGCCGATGCGGGACTGGCGGGCCGGGGCGTCGGCGTCCGTGCGGAAGTGGTCGTAGAACCGCCATGACCGGATGCGTTCGCGCAGCACCAGCAGTTCCGGGCACGCCCGCGGATCCGCGAACTCGCTCAGCATGCTGTCCGTCGACCGGATCTTGAACCGCTCGTCACCCCACGCCCCGGAGGCGACGCGGGTGCGCACCGTCGGGCCCGCCCGGTCCGCCAGCAGCGCCGCCGGCCGCAGGACCGGCCCCGACCACACCGCTTCCCGCTTGAACTCCGGGTCGAGGTTGAACAGCGTCGCGGCCGGCACCGGCAGCCCGAGGTCGAGCGCGTAGCCGAACTCGCCGCCCGCGAAGCCGAGCCGCAGCCCGACGGCTTTCGTGTGCACCTTGCCCTGAACCCGCGTGGTGCCCCGTCGCACGCCGTTCTCCGGGCCGGCCCAGAGCGTCGACGGCAGCCCGCCTTCGCGGGCCAGTGCCGCCACGGCGCCGTTGCGGGACGCGTCCGCCAGCAGCCGCAGTGCCCGGTAGAGGCTCGACTTGCCGCTGCCGTTCGGTCCGGTGACGACGGTCAGCCCGGACAGTGGCAGCACCAGGTCACGCAGTGAGCGGTAGTTCGCGACGGCCAGCGTGGTGAGCATGCCCCGAACCTAGCCCGCCGCGGGTTCGCCCGGTGTTTGCCCGGTCGGGGTTCGGGGCATGCTGCCTTGTTACTTGACCGGCATCGTCACTTCGTAGAGGCGGGTTGCGGCCTTGCGGGCGCCGGTGAAGCCGTTGGCCCACAGGGACTGCACCTTCGACGACTCGGTGGCGTTCGGGTTCGCGTTGGTGCAGGACGGGCCGGGGCCGCCGCCGGACATCAGCTCCGAGCACGGGCCTTCGTAGTGGTCCGGCAGGCCGAGCGCGTGCCCGGTTTCGTGGGCCGCGATGCGGGTCTGGTCGTACTGACCGGCCTGGGCGTAGTCGATGAAGATCGTGCCGCTGCCGTGGCCGTCGGTCTGGGCGTACGAACCGCGCGGGTCGTTGCCCTCGGTGTAGTGCAGCGACGCACCCGAAGAGCTTTCCTGGAGCTTGACGTTCGACACCGCCGCGTTCCAGTTGGCCGCGCCCGCGTTGATCACCGCGCGGAAGCTGGGGGCGTCCGAGGTGTCGTAGTAGACGATCGTGGCCGCTTCGGGGGCCGCGAAGGCCGGGCCGGCCGTCAGCGGGGTCGCGATCATCGCCAGAGCGACGGCGGCTCCGGGCAGCAGGTACTTCCTGGACATCGGGACGACTCCTTGCCGTGGGGAATTTGCCAGGTCTGCGCGCGCTGGGTGTAGAACTTACGGAATCGCCCGGCGTTTGTGACCCGACTTTCGTACGGCTTGGGGCCGTTCGGCTCAGCTGACCGGCTCGGCCAGGGGGATTTCGCCTTCGCCGAGCCAGGAGCCGCGCCACGCCAGATCGCCTCTGGCCAGGTTTTTCCCGCAGGCGTCGCACTTCGCGCCCGGCCGCGTGGGCTGCCCGCAGCGGGAGTGGATCAGCGTCATCGGACCGGGTGGGTGCTCCGACGACGCGTGGGCGTCGCCCCAGGCGCCGAGGGCGTGCAGCACCGGCAGTGCGTCCGAGCCGGCCTGGGTGAGGCGGTACTCGTGCCGGGTGCGGCCGCCGTCGCGGTAGGGGAGCTTCGTCAGCAGACCGCGGTCGACGAGCTTGGCCAGCCGGGTGGTCAGCACGTTGTCGGCGATGCCGAGCTGGGCGCGGAAGTCCTCGAACCGGGTGGTGCCCGCGGTGGCGTTGCGCAGGATCAGCAACGTCCACGGTTCGCCGAGGACGTCGGCGGCGCGGGCGATCGGACAGGCGGCGTCCGCCCAGGTGATGCGACGGCTCATGTGTGATCCCTTCGACCTGACTTGCTGGGAGCAAGTTTACGCCGTAGGGTCGGTGGCAGCTAGCTTGCAACGAGCAAGCCAGGTGCGAGAGGAGTTCGTCATGGACATCACGGGTGCGGTGGCGCTGGTCACCGGAGCGAACCGGGGACTTGGCCGTCGGTTCGCGGCGGCGCTGCTCGAGCGCGGCGCGGCCAAGGTCTATGCGGCCGCGCGGAATCCCGAGTCGATCGACCTGCCGGGCGTGATCCCGCTGCGGCTGGATGTGACCGACCCGGAGTCGATCCGGGAAGCCGCTGCCGTTGCGAGCGACGTCACGCTGCTGGTGAACAACGCCGGTTCGTCCACCGGGGCGTCGCTGCTCGGTGGGTCCATCGAGGACATCCGGCTGGAGATGGACACGCACTACTTCGGCACCCTCTCCGTGACGCGCGAGTTCGCGCCGGTCCTCGAGCGCAACGGCGGCGGCGCGGTGCTCAACGTGCTGTCGGTGCTTTCCTGGTTCACCGCACCGCAGGTCGCGGCCTACTCCGCGGCGAAGTCCGCGGCCTGGTCACTGACCAACGCGCTGCGCCTGGAACTGGCTCCGCAGAAGACGCAGGTGACGGCGCTGCACGTCGGGTACATGGACACCGACATGGCCAAGGACGTCGACGGCCCGAAGATCGACCCGGCGGTCGTGGCGGGACTGGCGCTGGACGGCGTCGAGGAAGGCCGCTTCGAGGTGCTCGCCGACGACCTCAGCCGGAACGTGCGGGCCGGGCTCGCCGGTGACCTCCCCGGGCTGTACCCCGCGCTGGTTTCCTGAAAGGCGTTTTCCGGACCCCGGAATACGGCGGTGCCCGCCGCGGGCGTATGAATAGGCGGGTGGCGGAACGCGTCGAAGCGGGAATGGGCCGAACGAGAAACCGCTGGGGCGAAGGGGAACGGTTGCGCGGCGAGATCCTGGCCGCGGCCGGCCGGTTGCTCGCCGAGCTCGGCGGCGAGGACGGGCTGACGATCCGCGGCGTCGCCCGCGCGGTCGGCATCGCCCCGGCGAGCATCTATCAGCATTTCGCCGATCGTGCGGAATTGGTCCGCGGATTACTCGATCACGAATACGTCCGGCTGCGGGATTCGATGCGCGCAGCGGAGGAGTCACTCGGCGAAACCGACGTCGTCGGCCGCGTCCGGGCGCAGATTCACGCTTACTGCGCGTTCGCCATGGAGAATCCGGGCCACTACCGCCTGATGCTGGCGAACGGCGCGTCGCGGCCGGACCCGGACGCCCGCGCGGAGGGCCCGCTGCTGGACGTGATCGACCGGCTGGCCGCGGGCTTCGAGCGCTGCGTCGAGGCGGGCCATCCCTTGCGGGTGACGCCGGGCCGCGCGGCGGCGGTGGTGTTCGTGGGCGCCCACGGGCGGGTGGCGTTGTTCCACAGCGTGCTCCACCGGACCGGCGCGGAGCTGGTGGAACCGTTCGTGGACGAGCTGGTGTCGCTGGTGTTCGCGTGATCGGCTTCCGCACGAGGACGCAGGTGGTTTCGTAGCGCCCCAAGGCGGCCTTGGTTGCGTCTAGCGCACCGAAGGCGGCCTTCGGTGCGCGTGACGCACCGAAGGCCGCCTTGGGGCGCTTGGGTTGGGGAGCGTCAACACGGTATCGCCGATCAGAGTGCCCGCTGAGCCCCGTCCAGGTTCTCGGCCAGCCAGGCCGAAACGAACCGCTCCCGCTCCGCGTTCGTGTCCTGCCGCGGCACCATCTCCGCCAGCATGATCAAGCCCAGGTACACCCGGTACAACGTCAGCCGCCGGCGGGCCGGTGCGTCGAGGGGGGCCGATCCGTACCCCTCCAGCAGGGGTGCGTCCACGTCGTGGAAGAGCGTCAGCGAAACGAACTCCGCCACCGGGTCGCCCCAGAACGCGCGCTCGGCGTCGATGATGCCCGACACCCGGTCGCCGTCGAGGAGGATGTTGCCGGCCCACAGGTCGAAGTGGACCAGCACCGGCGTCGTGACCTGCGCCAGCAGCGGCTCGTGGCGACGCACCAGGTGGGCGATCTCCGCCGCCGGTCGGGGCAGGCGCACGCGGAATCGGACGGCGTCGGCCAGGATCGCGTCCACCATCGCCGTGAACGCCGAGAACCACGTCGGGTGCAGCGGGTCCTGGAGGTAGCCGAAGCCGTCGCCGGTCGTCTCGTGCAGGCGCGCCACGACCGCGCCCAGTTCGGTGCGCAGGTGCGGGCCGGCGCCGGGCGTCCGGTTCCACGGCTCGCCCGGCACCTCCGTCATCAGCAGGAACCCCGGCCCCGCGCCCACCACCGACGGCAGTGGCCCGGACGCCAGGCGGTAGTACTCCGCCTCCGTCGCCAGCAGGTCGTGTTCGTACGTCAGGCCGGGTGCGGACGGCGCGATCTTGAGCACCAGCCGCCGTCCGTCCGCCAGCCGCAACCGGACCGCCCGGTTGTACGTCCCGCCGCCGAGGTCCTCGGCTGTCACCACCGAAGCCGGGTCGATGCCCGATGCCGTCAGTTGCCCTTCCACCCGGCCGAGTCTCCCAGCTTTTCCGCCGCGTCGGCCAGGTCCTCCGCGGTCGGGGCGTCGTCCTGGGTCAGGCTGCGCCGCCAGTAGCCGGTGAACTCGATGACGCTCTTGTCGAAGCCGCGTTCGGCGACGAGGTGACGGCGCAACGCCCGGACCGTCGACGCCTCCCCGGCCAGCCACGCCGCCACCGAGCCGTCGGGCAGCTTCGCCGCACGGACCGCCTCCAGGAGACGGCTGCCGTGCTCGGCACCGTCCCGGTGCAGCCAGTGGACCTCGCCGGGCAACGGCTGCTCCTCCGCCGCGTCCGCGACCTCGACGAACGCCACCGCGTTGTCCACTTCGGACAAAAGAGAGGCGATGGCCGGGATCGCCGTGTCGTCGCCCGCGCACAGCAGGATGTCCGTTGTGGACAGTGGCCGCCGGTAGGCCGGGTCCGGGCCGTACCGGCCGAGGACGTCACCCACCGCGGCCCGGGAAGCCCACGCGGTGGCCGGCCCCGCCGAGCCGGAGTGCAGCACGAAGTCGACGTCGATCGTGCCGCCATCCCGTGAGCGCACCGTGTAGCTGCGCATCACCGGACGTTCTTCGGAAGGGATCGCCAAGTACGCCTGGTACCAGCGCATGACGTCGCCATCGGCCGACGGCAGCCGCACCGGGCGGCCCGGTGGCGGGAACAGGAGCTTGAGCTGCTGGTCCGGCCACGGCTCCAGGCCGGCCAGACCGGCGCCGGTGAAGGTGACACGCACGGTGCGCGGGGTCACGCGCCGGACCGCCGTCACTTCGAGCAGACCGGTCGGGTTCACGGCTTCCCCAGGTATTCGCGCAGGTGGCGGGCAGTCAAGGTCGAGGCATCCGCGACGAGCGCGGCCGGCGTGCCTTCGAAGACGACCCGGCCGCCGTCGTGGCCGGCGCCGGGGCCGAGGTCGATCAGCCAGTCGGCGTGGGCCATCACGGCCTGGTGGTGCTCGATGACGATCACCGTGTTGCCCGCGTCGACGATCCGGTCGAGCAACGCCAGCAGCTGGTCGACGTCGGCGAGGTGCAGCCCGGTCGTCGGCTCGTCGAGGATGTACGTCGAACCCTTCTCGGCCATCCGGATCGCCAGCTTGAGCCGCTGCCGCTCGCCGCCGGACAGCGTGGTCAGCGGCTGCCCGAGCGTCAGGTAGCCCAAGCCGACGTCGGCGAGCCGGTCGAGCACCGTCCGCGCGTTGCCGCCTGCGAAGAATTCGCGGGCCTCGGCGACGGACATGGCCAGGACCTCGCTGATGTTCTTGCCGCGCAGTTCGAAGGTCAGCACCTTGGGTGTGAACCGCTTGCCCTCGCACTCTTCGCAGACCGACGCGACCCCGGCCATCATCGCCAGGTCCGTGTAGATCACGCCGAGGCCCTTGCACTTCGGGCAGGCGCCTTCGGAGTTGGCGCTGAACAGGCTCGCCTTGACGCCGTTGGCCTTGGCGAACGCCGCCCGGATCGGGTCGAGCAGGCCGGTGTAGGTCGCCGGGTTGGACCGGCGGGACCCGCGGATCGCCGACTGGTCGACCACGACGACGTCGTCGCGGTGGGCCAGGGAGCCGTGGATCAGCGACGACTTCCCGGATCCGGCCACCCCGGTGACCACGGTCAGCACGCCGAGCGGGACGTCGACGCTGACGTCGCGCAGGTTGTGCAGCTTCGCGCCGGTGATCCGCAGGTGACTCGACGGCTTGCGCACCTCCGAGCGGAGCGTCACCCGGTGGTCGAGGTGGCGGCCGGTGAGCGTCCCGGACGCGCGCAGGCCGTCGATGCTGCCGGTGTAGCAGAGCCGCCCGCCCGCGGCGCCCGCACCGGGACCGAGGTCGACGACGTGGTCGGCGATCCGGATCGTCTCCGGCTTGTGCTCGACGACCAGGATCGTGTTCCCCTTGTCCCGCAGGCAGAGCAGCAGGTTGTTCATCCGCTCGATGTCGTGCGGGTGCAGCCCGACGGTCGGTTCGTCGAAGACGTAGGTGACGTCGGTGAGGCTGGACCCCAGGTGCCGCACCATCTTCACGCGCTGCGCCTCGCCGCCGGAGAGCGTCGCGGACTCGCGGTCGAGCGAGAGGTAGCCGAGGCCGATCTCGACGAGCGAGTCGAGGGTGTCGCGCAGGTTGCCCAGCAGCGGCCGGATCGACGGCGCGTCGAGGTTCCGGACGAACTCGGCGAGGTCGCTGATCTGCATCGCGGCGCAGTCGGCGATGTTCCGGCCGTCGATCTTCGCCGACAGCGCGGCCTGGTTGAGCCGGGCGCCGCCGCACTCGCCGCAGGTCTTGAAGGTGGCGGCCTTCTCGATGAACCCGCGGACGTGCGGCTGCAGCGAATCGGTGTCCTTCTGCAGGTAGAGCCGCTTGACCTTGACCGCGAGGCCTTCGTAGGTGAGGTTGCTGGTGCCGACCTTCACCTTGCACGGCCCCTTGTGCAGCAGGTCGTCGAGCTGCTCCGGCGTGAAGTCGCGGATCTTCGTGTCCGGGTCGAAGAACCCGGAGGCGATGTAGATCTGGACGTACCAGCTGTCGGGCGCCCAGCCGGGGACGACGACCGCGCCCTCATTGAGCGAGCGGTCGAAGTCGAGCAGGGCGTGGACGTCGAGGTCCGAGACCCGGCCGAGGCCCTCGCAGGCCGGGCACATGCCCTCGGGCAGGTTGAAGCTGAACGCGCCGGACGTGCCGACGTGCGGTTCGCCGAGCCGGGAGAAGGCGATCCGCAGCATCGCGTAGGCGTCGGTCGCGGTGCCGACGGTGGAGCGCGAGTTGGCCCCCATCCGCTCCTGGTCGACGACGATGGCCGCGCTCAGGTTCTCCAGCAGGTCGACGTCCGGGCGCGACAGGCTCGGCATGAACGACTGGAGGAAGGCGCTGTAGGTCTCGTTGATCAGCCGCTGGGACTCCGCCGCGATGGTGCCGAAGACCAGGGACGACTTGCCGGAGCCGGAGACGCCCGTGAACACCGTGAGCCGGCGCTTCGGGATGTCCAGGTCGATGCCGGTCAGGTTGTTCTCCCGGGCCCCCCGGACCTCGATCACGTCGTGGGTGTCGGCGGCCCGCCTGGGTGAGGTCATACCGTCCTTCTTGATAGTTTAGGCTGTAAAGTGATTGTCCATCGTACATTACTTTATGGTGTAAGGAGTCGGCAAGGTGGTCGTCTTCGCGGGTCAGGGCGACGCCCGGCGGTCCATGGAGCTGCTGTGGGGGCCGCGAGTGGTGGCGCCGCGCACGGGCCCCGGCCCGAAGCCGGGCCTGTCCGTCGAGGCGATCGTCGCGGCGGCCATCGAGATCGCCGACGCCGACGGCATGACGGCGCTGTCGATGCGGTCGGTCGGCGAACGGCTCGGCCGCACGGCGATGGCGCTGTACACGTACGTTCCGGGCAAGACCGAGCTGGTCGACCTGATGTACGACCGCACGCTGAGCGAGCTGCCGTCGGCGTACCCCACGTCGTCCGGGTGGCGCCCGGCCGCGCTGGCCCTGGCCGGTGCGCTGTGGGACCTGCACCTGCGGCACCCGTGGCTGTTGCAGGTCTCGCCTGCTCGCCCGGTGCTCGGGCCGGGGGAGTTCCACGTGCAGGAGACGCTGCTCAGCGTGCTGGCCGCGACGGGGCTGCCGCTGTCCCGGGTGCGCTGGGTGGTGGCGGCGCTGTTCAACATCGTGCGCGGGTCGGTGCAGACGGCGGCGGAATCCCGCCAGGCGGCGCGCGAGACCGGACAGTCCGAAGAGGACTGGTGGTACGCGCGGTCGGCGTTGCTGGGCGAGCTGACGCCGGACCTCGCGGCGCGGTTCCCGACGGTGGCGCGCCTGGGGGAGGAGGGCGCGTACGAGGCGCCGGCCTCCGCCGAGCCCTACCTCGAGCGGGAGGCCCGGCTGTCGTTCGAGGCGGGCCTGGAGCTGCTGCTGGACGGCGTCGAGGCGGCGATCGTCAAGGCAGCGATCATCAAAGCTTCCGGGCCTCGATGAGGAACCTCGTCGTGTGGGCGGCGAACGGGCCGTCGCGCTCGATCTTCTCGTGCAGCTCGCGCAGCTTGCCGCGGTACCGGCCGACCGTGAAGCCGGGGACCATCCAGATCACCTTGCGCAGGAAGTAGACCACCGCGCCGATGTCGGAGAACTCGGTGCGCAGCGACTCCGAGCGCAGGTCGACGACCTCGAGGCCGGCCTTCGCGGCCGCCTCGACGGCGTGGTCCGGGTGCCGGCTGTTGCGGGCTTCGTCAGGTTGCGCACCGAGGAAGAACTCGACCAGCTCGAACACGCTCGCCGGGCCGACCTGCTGGGAGAAGTACGTTCCGCCGGGGCGCAGGACACGGGCGATTTCGGCCCAGTCGGTCGTCACCGGGTGGCGGCTGGAGACGAGGTCGAACACGGCGTCGCCGAAGGGGAAGCCCGCGGTGGCCACGACGACGACCCCGCGCGGGCGGAGCCGGGCCGCCGCCTTCGCGACGTTCGGCGGCCACGACTCGGTCGCGGCCATCAGCGGCGGCAGGGACGGGCAGCCGTCGAGGACTTCGCCGCCGCCCGTCTCGAGATCGAGGGCCGCCTTCGCGTTCTCGAGCCGTTCGCCGAGCAGACGCTGGTAACCCCACGACGGCCGCGCTTCGGTGGCGCGGCCGTCGAGCCAGGAGAAGTCCCAGCCGTCGACGGACACCGCCTCGGCCTCGGCCACCAGCGCGTCGAACTTCGACTTCCGGACCGGCGGCGGAGGCACCGGCTTGGCGAGCGCGACGGCGTCGAACGCGACCACGACCGGGCCGCGCCGGGTCTCCACCGTGCAGGTCGATTCGTCGCGGGCCACGAGGGTGCCGAGCGCGTCGGTGAAGCCGCCCTCGATCCGGTGGCGCACCACGACGCGCGTGCCCAGGGGCAGGTCCCGCAGCAGGGTCACGAAACGCACGCTCACGCCACCGAGTATCACCCGTCGCCGGGACCGCGGTTCAGTGCCCCGCGGGCAGCAGGGACGAGATGCGCAGCGACGACGTCCCGATGCCGTTCGGGCCGCCGAAGACCGGAACCGGCGTCGGGTGGTAGCCGAGCTCCGGCTCGGTGTAGCGGCCGACCTTCTCGTGCCAGTTCAGGATGCCGGCCATCCAGTCGCGGAACTCCTGGACGTACTCCAGCAGCATCTCCTGCACCTCCGGCTCGATCGCGTAGTCGCGGAACAGGGTCGGCAGCTCGATCGCCGCCGCGTGCTCGAACTCCGCCGCGCGGGCGTGGACCAGGTCGGTCACCACTTGGAACGCGCGCTCCTCCGGGCAGTCCAGGAAATTGCGCACCACCAGCACCGCGTTGTGCAGCTCGCCCTCGTACTGGATTTCCTTGCGGTAGGAGTACAGGTCGTTGATCAGGCAGGCGACGTCGGTCGCCGTGTGCTCGATCGCCTGCACCGGCCGGGTCCGGTACAGCGCGGGCGGCACCGCGCGGCCATGCGAGAACCGCGAAAGGCTCATCGTCAGGTCCGAACCGAACGTCCGGCGCCGCATCTCGAGGTAGTCGATCGGATCCGGGATCCGGTTCTGCGCCTGGTTCGCCAGCTCCCAGAGCCAGCTCGACGTCATCGTCTCCACGGCCCGGCGCACCGCCCGCCGGTTTTCCGGGGCCAGCTCGGCCGTGGTCCGCGGCCAGAGGTCGGCCAGGCCCGCCTCCAGCGCGGTCGACGGTGCCGGCATCGGCGAGCCGTCCACCGGCATGAACGCGGACAGGCGGAGGGTGGCCGCCTTCGCGCCCGCGAGGTCGCGCGTCGCGCCGAACACCGCCGGGTAGTAGTCGTCGGCGTAGGTGCCCCAGGTCAGCCAGTCGCTCGTGACGTCGAGCCCGTCGGCCGTCGCGTCCGGGTGGATGCCGGCCGCGCACAGCGGCAGGTCGGCGGCCCGCAGCTTCCGCTCGTCCCACACCACGCCGTCGAGGATGCCCGTCCGCCGCGCCCAGTCCACGTTGCGGACCCGGCACGCGTCGAGGTGCGGGCTGAGCCGCAGCGGGAACGGCACGTCGACCGACGGCCGGGGCACGTCGACCGCGCGGAACGGCGTCGAGCTGTGGGCGCGGAGGCGTTGCGGCGCGGTGGCGAGCACCGAGGCGAAGATGCGCGCCGCGGACATCCCGAGGTCGGCGGCCCCGCCGAGTTCGGGGCCGCCGCGGGCGGCCAGCGCGCCTTCGTTCATGTACCGGCTGGACCGCAGGTGCCATTCGTGCCCGCCGGACTGCCAGTCCTGCAGGCCCTTGACGTAGGCGAACGTCGCCGCGCGCGCGGCCGGGTCGACGCAGTGCTTCTCCGACAGGCAGTGCTTCTCCGACAGCGGGTCGTCGAACAGCGCGGGCACCTCGGTGAGCGCGGTGTGCTCGAACTGGTGCAGCCGCGAGGTGATCAGGTCGTTGACCGCGTCGGCCGCCTGCTGGGTGCCCAGGCCGAGGAACTTCTCGAACACCAGCACGCCGTTGGACAGCTCGCCTTCGTCCTGCACTTCGCGCTGGTAGGAGAACAGGTCGTTGCGGAGGTGGACGCTGTCGGCGAAGCAGTCGCGCAGGACCTCCATCGGCCGGGACGCGGCGATCGCGTCGGGCACTTCGGCGTGCACCGAGTGCTCGACCAGGTTCGCCGACCACGGCGCGCCGCCGACCTTCCGGCGCATCTCGACGTACTCGATCGGGTTCGCGAGCCGGCCTTCGTTGATGTTGGCGAGCTCCCACAGCGACTCGTCCAGCAGCGCCTTCGTGCTCTCGACGAACCGGCGCCGCCAGCCGGCCGAGCGGTGCGGGACCGTCCGGTTCCACAGGTCGGCGAGGCCGCGTTCGACCGGGTTTTCCGGCGTCGCGGTGATTTCGCCTTCGGCGGGCATGAACAGCTCGAGCCGGTCGAGGTAGCCGCGGGCGCTGTCGATGTCGCCGGTGCGCTTGTACAGCTCGAGGAAGTGGTCGTCGAAGTAGAACACCCAGACGTACCAGTCGGTGATCAGGTCGAGCTCTTCGGCGCCGGCGTCGGGGTGGGTGTACGCGCAGAGCAGCGCGTAGTCGTGGGAGTCGAGGTCGTGCTCGGTCCAGATCACCGTGCCGTGCTGCGGCACGTCGATGATGTCCAGCTCGCGGGCCCACGCCTTGCTGTGTTCGCGCGCCCGGTCGAGGTGCGGATTCAGGCGCGCCGGGTAGGGCAGGTAGAACTCGGGGAGGACGAACGGCTGATCGGGCACCCCGCGAGGCAACCAGCCGGCCGCGGTGTCCGCCAAGGGGAACAGCCGCGAAGCACACGAACGGGACGGGCGCATCGCCCGGCCGGCCCAGCGGCGTGCCCGGCCCGATCGGCGCGCGGTGGCGGGCCGTCGCACGATGGTGTCCCCGAGAGGAGAGCTGATGACCGACGAAAACCGGGTGGTCGACAACCCGGACGAGGACCGCTACGAGCTGTGGCAGGGCGAAAAGCTGGCGGGCATCGCGCAGTACGACCGCCGCGGCGACCTCACCGTGTTCACCCACACCGAGATCGACGACGCCTTCGCCGGGCAGGGGCTGGGCAAGGTGCTGGCCGCCGGCGCGCTCGACGACGTCGTCGCCCACGGCCGGACGATCGTGCCGGTCTGCCCGTTCATCGCCGGGTACCTGAGGAAGCACCCCGGGTACGAGGACCACGTCCGCTGGCCTCGCGAGTAGGCCGGAAGGGCTGCGGGGTTACGCCGTTCGGGGTGGTCTGAGTGGTATGTCCGGTTCCCTTGGTTATTAACCAACCTTCGTCGGTGGTGCGTTGGTTGCCCGGCAACGAAAGTGTCGGCACCGGCTTCGAACGCCCACCCTGGAGGAACTTGATGACTCCCCGGAAGACCGCCCTCAAGACCCTCGCCGTCTTGTCGGCCGCCGCGCTGACCAGCGGCGTTTGCGCCTCGGCGGCCACTGCGTCCCCGCTGGCCTTCGCCGAACTGCAGGCCCACGCGATCACCGGCGCCACCCAGGTGGCGAACGCGCTCGGTGCGGCGTCCGGCGGCATCTACCTGGAAAACGGCAAGGCCGTCGTGAACGTCGTCGACGACGCCGCGATGCAGCGGGTGCAGGCCGCCGGCTTCACCGCGAAGAAGGTCAAGCACACCTTCGCCGCGCTCACCGGCGTCAAGAACCGGCTGGACGCGGTGAAGAACGTGCCGCAGACGGCCTGGGGGATCGACACCAAGACCAACCAGGTCGTGGTGAAGGTCTACGACGCGGCCAGCAAGGAGACCGCCGGAAAGGTCGCCGCGGCCGCCGCGCAGTACGGCGACAGCGTCCGCGTCGAGCACCGCACCGGCAAGCTGGAGCTCTACATCAAGGACGGCGACGCGATCCAGAACAGCCAGGGCCGCTGTTCGCTCGGCTTCAACGTGACGCGCGGCGGCTCGCCGTTCCTGCTCACCGCGGGCCACTGCACCAACCTCGGCGGCACCTGGTCCGGCGGTGACGTCTCCGGCGCGCAGGTCGTCGAGAGCGACTGCCCCGGAGCCGACTCGGGCCTGCTGACCCGCCCGAACGGCACCGGACCCGGCGAGGTCAACACCGGCCAGCAGATCACGAGCGCGGCCACCCCGACCGTCGGCGAGCAGATGCAGAAGCAGGGCTCGACCACCGGCGGCGGCAGCGGTGAGGTGACCTCGGTCGACGAGTCGGTCAACTTCGACGTCGGCGTGCTCAACCACGAGTTCGGCACCACCGCGCACACCGACCACGGTGACTCCGGCGGCCCGGCGTACGACGGCTCCAAGGGTCTCGGCACGCTGTCCGGCGGCGACACCGTGACCAGCTACTTCTATCCGCTCACCCTCGAGCTCCAGGCCTACGGCCTCGAGCTCGCCTGACCCCAAAGCGGCACTTTCACGTGAAAGTGCCGCTTTGGGCCGCAAAGCGTAGCTTTCACGTGAAAGTGCCGCTTTGGGCCGCGAGGCGGCGCGCGCGGTAGACGGCGTCGGTGTGGTGGCCCTCGCCGCGCGTCTCGCACGTCTCGACCACCCACGTCCAGGGGTCGCCGAGGTAGCCGGTGATCTCCTCGGGCTCGAAGAACAGCTCCTCCGGCGGCCGCTCGCCGTCGAACTGCCGCATGGCCTTCGGCGAGTGCCCGACGACGAGCAGCGAGCCGCCCGGCCGGATCGCCGCCGCGGCCGCCGTGAAGACGTCGCGGCGGAGGTCCGGCGGGAGGTGCATGTACTGCGCCGAGACCAGGTCGTACTGCGCCTCCGGCCGCCACTCGAGGATGTTGCGGTGCAGCCAGTTCACCGTCACGCCCGCCTCGGCGCCGGCTTCTTCCGCGCGGGCGAGCGCGGTGGTCGAGATGTCGACGCCGTCGACCGTCCAGCCCTGCTTCGCCAGCCAGATCGCGTCGCCGCCCTCGCCGCTGCCGAGGTCGAGCGCGTGCCCCGGTTTCAGGCCCTCGGCCTCGGTGCGCAGGTTGACGTTGACGTTCCCGCTCCAGATCCGGTGCTCGTCACGCTGGTACAGCGCTTCCCAGAACTCCTGCTTGAGCATGGCGTCGACGGTCATCGGGTGCTCGTGCGGCATGGTTCCTCCTCAAGGACGTCCTCCGAGCATGCGGACAACGTCCCCGAGAAGGCAAACTCTGTTGCCGATCTGGCAACTCAGGCCGTTCCGTACACCTGCAGCTCGTACAGCGAGTAGCCGTACGAAGTGCCCCGCGTGACGCCGTTCATCCGCACGTACCGGCCGGTGCCGGCCAGGCCGGCGAGGTCGTCCGTGCCGCCGTTGCCGGTCGTGGTGCTGTAGATCGTCGTCCAGGTGGTGCCGTCGGCCGACGTCTGGATGCTGTACGCCTTCCCGTAGGCGGCTTCCCAGGTCAGCTTGACGTGCGTGACGGACTTCGTGGCGCCGAGGTCGACGCGCAGCCACTCGGCGTTGCTGCCTTCCTTGGACGCCCAGCGCGTGCTGGTCAGGTTGCCGTCGAAGGCCGCGCCCGCCGGGTACGACGACGATTCGGTCGAGGACGCCGTCGCGGCTTTGCCCTGCGACAGCAGGGTTTCCGGACCGCCGGTGCCGGTGACCGTGACGCCGAGCGAGGCCGTCTTCGTCCCGCCGGTGAGGGTGATCGTCGCCGAGCCGGGGGTCGCGGTGGCCGCGGCGGCGACTGTGACGGTCGAGGTCCCGCCGGCCGGCACCGACGCGGGGGAGAAGGACACGGTCACGCCCGCCGGAGCGCCGCTCGCGGAGAGCGTGACGGCGTCGGTGGAGGTCGCGGTGGCCGTCGCCGACGCGCCCGGCGCGACCGACACCGACGACGGCGTGACGCTCAGGCCCGAGGTGCTTGCCGCGGTGAACGTCCAGCGGGCGGCGGTGCCGGAGCAACTGCCCGCGGTGAGCGTGGTGCCCGAGGCGCGGAAGCACTTCTTGCTCGTCTGGATGTCGGAGATGGTGCCGTCGGGGTTGATCGACCACTGCTGGGCCGGGCCGCCGGTGCAGGTCTGGAGCACGATCGAGCTGCCGGAGATGCCCGCGCACTTGTCGTTGCTCACGAGGAACGCGCCGTGGAAGGTGAACCGCTGCTCGGCGCCTCCGGTGCAGGCGGCCACTTTCAGCGTGCTGCCGCTGCTCGGCGCGGCCAGGCAGGTGCCGGTGGAGGTGTTGCGGTATTGGCCGACCGTGGTGTTCGGCTGCGCGCCGCCCCAGCACTCACCGGTGCTGGTGTTGAAGATCGGTGTGGCGTCGTAGAGCTCGTCCGACGGCGGGTCGACGACGACCGGTTCCAGCACCGGCGTGTTGTCGGGGTTGTAGTGCGTGAGCGCGTCTTCGCAGTCGATCGCGTCGAAGGCGCTGCCGCCCTTGCCGCCGAGCCAGAGGTCGATGTGGCGCAGGCCGGGACCGCCGTTCGGGCCCTGGCTGTTCCAGTCGTCGGAACACTCGTCGCAGCCGTCTTCCATGATGAAGTACTTCTTCACCCGCGGGACCCAGACCTTGGTGCCGGGCTTCAGTTCGTCGCTGCTGGTGGCGAAGGTGATCGGGTCGGCGTAGGTGCCCTTGCCGCCGGCCGTGCTGTGGATCTGCGGGTAGGCGATGTCCCCGCCCGGCGGGGTGTTGTCCCACCAGCCGTAGAAGGTGAGGAAGGTCGGCTGGGTGGTGGCCGCGCTCGCCGCCGGGGCGCCGGCGAGCGCGGCGGCCAGTGCGAGGAACAGGGTCACGACGAGCACGAGCGCGCGCCGGGTCATGCTGCCTCCGAGAGGACTGGGCGGACGATGACTGCGGCGTGGGTCCAGGTTCGCCGGACGGGGAGCCGCCGTCAAGACCTATTCGTAAAGTTTCCTAACGAACTGGGTTTCGTGTCCCGCTCGGCGGGAAAACCCGGTGGGAACGGGCTCTCCTCGGCGAAGATGGCGGCATGAGCGAACAGCGGGAAATCGTGGTCACCGGCGGCGGCACCGGGATCGGGCTGGCGATCGCCGCCCGGTTCGCGGCGGCGGGCGAGCGGGTGACCGTCACCGGGCGGCGCAAGGACGTCCTCGAAGCGGCGGCGGAGCGGATCGGCGCGCGGGCGGTGGCCTTCGACGCGAGCGACCCGGCGGCGGTGCAGGCCGCGCTGGCGGACCTGCCTTCGCGGGTGGACGTCCTGGTCAACAACGCCGGCGGCAACACCGACCGGGTCCGGGAGGCGCCCGCCGCCGGCGACCTGAAAGGCCTCGCCGACGCGTGGCAGGCGAACTTCGAAGCCAACGTGCTCTCCGCCGTGCTCGTCACCGCGGCGCTGAAGCCGCGCTTCGCGGACAACGTACGTGTCATGACTCTCGGCTCCATCGCAGCGAAGCAGGGCTCAGGCTCGTACGGCGCGGCGAAGGCGGCGATCGAGGCGTGGAACACCGATCTCGCGCGGCAGCTGGGGGCCGGGGGCACGGCCAACGTCGTCGCGCCGGGCGTCGTCCTCGACACGGAGTTCTTCCACGGCACGCTCACCGAAGAGTGGCTGAGCTCGCGGATTTCCGTGGCGTTCAACGAGCGGGCCGGCCGTCCGGAGGAGATCGCCGGCACCGTGTTCTTCCTGGCCGCTCCGGAAGCCGCGCACCTCACGGGTCAGGTCGTGCACGTGAACGGCGGCGCGTACGGCGCTCGCTAGGCCATCCGGGTCGCAAAAGCGGCGGGCGGCCCACGGCGGCCGCCGTCCTCTCCATGGTGGAAGTGTCGATACCACCGGAAGAGAGAGGTGATCCGCCGTGACGGCCGTACCCGCAACCCCGGCCCTCCCGACGACCCGGCCGGCCGGCTGCCCGTTCGACCCGCCCAGTGTTTACGCCACCCTCCGGGAAACCGCGCCCACGTCGAAGGTGCGGTGCCCGGCGGGCATGGACGCGCTCCTGGTGACGCGGTACGCCGACGTCCGGGCGGTGCTCGCCGACCGCACGATGAGCTCGCGCGGCGCGTCCTCGGTGCACGCGAACCCGAACGCCGACCTCGACTTCGAGGTCAGCCCCGGTTCGATCATCCAGCTCGACGGCGCGGCGCATGCGCGGCTGCGCAAGAAGGTGATCGCGGAGTTCACCGTGCGGCGCGTGGAGGCGCTGCGCGAGTACGTGAAGGAGCTGGTGGCGAGCCACCTCGACGCGATGCTCGCGAAGCCGGGCCACGCGGATCTGGTGCAGGACTTCGCGTTGCCGATCCCGTCGCTGGTGATCTGCGAGCTGCTCGGCGTCCCGTACGCCGACCGGTCGCACTTCCAGCGGCAGAGCACGACGCTGGTCAGCACGGACGCGACGCGCGAGGACGGCGAGCAGGCGTACGACGCGCTTTCGGGTTATCTGGCGGAGTTGTTCACCGAAAAGCAGCGGAATCCGCAGGACGATCTGTTCAGCAGGCTTTCGGTGGCCGGCGGCGATGACCCGCTGACGATGGAGGAGCTGGTCGTGCTCGGGCTGAGCCTCCTGGTGGCCGGCCACGAGACGACGGCCAACATGATCGCGTTGAGCACGCTGGTCCTGCTGGAGCACCCCGGGCAGCGTGACGTGGTGCTCGCCGCGCCGGAGCGGGCGGTGGAGGAACTGCTGCGGTACCTGTCGGTCGTGCAGTGGGGCGTGCTGCGGTACGCGACGGCGGACGCCCGGGTCGGCTCCCATCCGGTTCGCGCGGGCGAGTGGCTGGTGGCCGCGGTGAACTCGGCCAACCGAGACGAGTCGGTGTTCCCGGGCGCGGACAAGCTCGACTTCGACCGCGAGTCGCCGCGGACGCACGTGGCCTTCGGGTTCGGGGCGCACCAGTGTGTCGGCCAGCAGCTCGCGCGGGTGGAACTGCAGGAGGCGGTGACCGGGTTGTTCCGGCGGGTGCCCGATCTGCGGCTGGCGGTGCCGCGCGAGGAGCTGGCGTACAAGCACAACACGCTCGTGTACGGGGTCCGGGAGCTGCCGGTCGCCTGGGGCTGAGCGCGCGAGCCCAAAATGCGGAGGCTTCTTCGCGGCCCGCCGGTTACCGTGGTCGGCAACGCGCTGATGGAGACGAGTAGTCCCCGGATCGCACGGGTCCAGAGAGCCGCCGGTAGCTGGGAAGGCGGTCCCGTGCCCGGGCGGCGAAGACCCTCCGGAGTGCGGGGAGGAACGGCGTCCGCGCCCGATGCCCCGCCGGCCGGCCCCCGTCACCGGGCCGCGAAGAGGCCGCCTCCGGGCGGTGAAAGTGCGGTGGCACCGCGATTTCCCTGATCGCCCGCACTCCCGAGGGATTGCGTTGGGAGGGTGATGAGTTCTCGTGTTCTGGCCGCCGACCTGCCCCGGTACGCCGGCGACCGCGTCCGCGTCGCCGGCTGGGTGCACCGCCGGCGCCGCCTCAAGTCCGTCACGTTCGTCGTGGTCCGGGACCGCTCCGGGCTCGCGCAGGTCGTGCTGCGCGGTGCCGGGCCACCGGAGGAAACCGTCGTCGAGGTGCTGGCCACCGTGTCGGCGAACCCGCGCGCGCCCGGCGGTGTCGAGCTGATCGAACCCGTGGTGGAGGTACTGGCGGAAGCGGCGAAACCGCCGTTCGACCTGCACCGCCCGGCCGTCACGGCTTCGCTGCCCACGATCCTCGACCATGCGCCGGTCGCCCTGCGGCATCCCGCGCTGAAGGAGCGCTTCGCCGTGGCCGCGGCCGCCGTGCGCGGCTTCCGGTCCACTTTGGACGCACTCGGCTTCACCGAGGTGCACACGCCCAAGATCGTGGCGTCGGCGACCGAGTCCGGCGCGAACGTTTTCGGTATCGACTACTTCGGCCGCCCCGCCTACCTCGCGCAGTCGCCGCAGCTCTTCAAGCAGGCGCTCGTCGGCGTGTTCGAACGCGTCTACGAGGTCGGCCCGGTCTTCCGCGCCGAGCCGCACGACACCGCCCGGCACCTCGCGCAGTACACCAGCCTCGACGTCGAGCTCGGGTTCATCCGCGACCACCACGACGTCATGGCCGTGCTGCGCGACGTCCTGGCCGGGATGGCGGACCCGGCGCTGGTCACCGTCCCCGCCGAGATCCCGGAGATCCACTTCGCGGCGGCGCTGGACCTGGTGGGCGCCCCGGCGGACGAGCCGGACCTTGCCCCCGCGCACGAGCGGGTGCTGTCGGAGTGGGCGCGGCGCGAGCACGGGTCGGACTTCCTGTTCGTGACCGGCTACCCGATGGCGAAACGGCCGTTCTACACGCACCCGGACCCGGCGCGGCCCGGCTACTCGAACAGCTTCGACCTGCTCTTCCGCGGCGTGGAGCTGGTGACCGGCGGCCAGCGCCTGCACCGGCACGCCGACTACCTCGCGGTGCTGGGCGAAGCCGCGCCCGAGTACGCCGGCTACCTGCAGGCGTTCGCGCACGGCATGCCACCCCACGGCGGTTTCGCGATCGGTCTGGAACGCTGGACGGCGCGGCTGCTCGGCGCCGCGAACGTCCGGGAGGTCACGCTGTTCCCGCGCGACCTGCACCGGCTGACCCCGTGAGGAGGGCTCGTGACCGCTCGTCGCCTGTGGGCGGCCGTGGAACCGCTGCACGCCGTCGTCTACTTCGCACCCCAGACGGCCGAAGCGGCGAAGGCGGCCGGCCTGCGCGGCTACTGGATGGGCTACTTCGCGGGGCGCCTGGCGCCCTTGGGCCCGATCGGCCCCGTGCCGGCGACGGCGATGCTGTTCGGCTTCGCGCCGTCGATGGTGGCCCGGGCGTTGCCGGATGCGTGGTCGTTCGCCGCGCCCGAGGCCGTCGTCGGCTCGCGGATCGAGGCGGTCGCGTCGGCCTTGCGCCCGGTCGCGGCCGACGTCTCGGAGCTGAGCGCGCTGCTGTGGCGGGCGGTGGACGCGTGCGAGTTCGGCGGGCGTCCGCTCGCGGCGGCGTGGGCGGCGGTGCCGGAGCCGGCGGACCCGCTGTCGCGGCTGTGGCTGGCGGCGACGATCCTGCGTGAGCACCGCGGCGACGGCCACGTCCTGGCGGCCGTCCACGCGGGGTTGAGCGGCTTGGAGACGACGCTCACCCACATCGGTGACGGGGTGCTCGCCCGCGCGGACATCCAGCCCCACCGCGGCTGGTCGGACGCCCAGTGGGACGCGGCGGTGGACCGGTTGCGGGCCCGCGGCATCCTCGACGCGGACGGCGTCCTGACCGACGCGGGCCGCGAGCTGCGCCGCGGGATCGAAGACGACACGGACCGCCTGGCGGCGGCGCCGGCCGAGGCACTGGGCGCCGACGTCGAGCGGCTGCTGGAGCTGGCGGTGCCGCTGAGCCGGGCGGTGATCGACCGCGGGCTGGTCACCATGCCGAACCCGGTGGGCGTCCCGCGTCCGTGAGGTGTCGATTCCGGGTGCGGCCGTTCGACGCACCGGTGAACGCACCCGGACATCGGAGGATTTCATGACGTTGCTCGCCGGCAAGAACGCGATCGTCTACGGCGCCGCGGGCCGGATCGGCACGGCCGTCGCCACCGCTTTCGCCGAGGAAGGCGCGCGGGTGTTCCTCGCCGGCCGGACCGGCGCCCGGCTCGACGAGGTGGCGGCCCGCATCCGCGAGGCCGGCGGCCGGGCCGACACGGCCGAGGTCGACGCCCTCGACGAGCGAGCGGTGGACGAGCACGCCGCCGCGGTGGCCGCCGAGGGCGGGATCGACGTCTCGTTCAACCTGATCGGCCACGGCGACGTCCAGGGCACGCCGCTGGTGGACATGGCGCTCGCGGACTACGAACGCCCGGTGGTGACGGCCGTGCGCACCCAGTTCCTGACCGCCCGCGCGGCGGCCCGCCACATGATCGGGCGGCGGTCCGGGGCGATCCTGTTCTTCGGGGGAGCGGGCGAGCCGGTGCGCGAGTTCGCGGTGGGTGGGCTGCAGGTGGCGTTCCACGCCCTGGAGGCGATGCGCCGCCAGCTCGCGGCCGAGCTCGGCCCGCACGGGATCCGCACGGTGACGCTCCGCACGGGCGGCATCCCGGAGACGCTCCCGGCGGGCTTCCCGGGCCGCGACGCCATCGAGGAGAGCATCGCGGCCAAGACGATGCTCGGCCGCACGGCCACGCTGGCCGACGTGGGCGCGGTGGCGGCCTTCGTGGCGTCGGACCGGGCGGCCTCGATGACGGCGGCGACAGTCAACGTCAGCTGCGGCGCCCTGGTCGACTAGCGGGTGCGCTGTTCGGCGGCTTGTCGTGAGTGGTATTTAGGGTTCTAACCCTAAATACCACTCACGACAAGCCGCGGCAGACCACCCGACTACCGCAT
>NZ_JAJPWR010000026.1:0-124002 GCF_046548995.1 Amycolatopsis sp. lyj-109 | reverse complement strand
ACGACCTGCTGCCTAAGAAGCCCAACCGCCCCCGTTAACCAGTCTGCCGCGGCTTGTCGTGAGTGTTAATTAGGGTTAGAACCCTAATTACCACTCACGACAACCGGCACCGAGCACTCGATCCGCTCAGGAGGATCAACCATGTACGAAAAAGACGGCGAAAAGTATTTCGTGGTGGACGCCCACACCCACTTCTGGGACGCAAGCCCGGACAACTGGGTGAAGGGGCAGGAGGAATACGCCAAGGGCTGGATCGAGTGCTTCCACGCCTACCAGGGGCTCGGCCCGAAGGAGACGCACTGGCCGCTCGACCGGTTCCAGAAGTACTCCGAGGAACTGATGATGCACGACCTTTTCGAAGTCGGGCACGTCGACACGGCCATCTTCCAGCCGACCAACTTGCGGCAGTGGTACAAGAACGGCTTCAACACCACCGAAGCCGACGCGGCGCTGGCCGAGAAGCACCCCGGCAGGTTCCTCGTCAACACCACCTTCGACCCGCGCGAAGGCGACGCCGGGATGAAGGCCTTCGAGGAGCGCGTGAAGCGGTACGGCTGCAAGGGCGTCAAGCTCTACACGGCCGAGTGGTACGGCGACTCCCGCGGCTGGAGCCTGAAAGACCCCGAAGCGGCGAAGTACCTGGCGAAGTGCGAAGAGCTCGGCGTCACCAACGTCCACATCCACAAGGGACCGACGATCTGGCCCCTGGACAAGGACGCCTTCGACGTGTCCGATGTGGACCAGGTGGCGACGAGCTTCCAGGGCCTCGACTTCATCGTCGAGCACGTCGGTCTGCCGCGCATCGAGGATTTCTGCTTCATGGCCACCCAGGAGCGGAACGTCTACGCCGGGCTCGCCGTCGTCGTCGGCGGCCTGATGCACGCCCGCCCGAAGTTCTTCGCCAAGGTCATGGGCGAGCTGATGTTCTGGCTCGGCGAGGACAAGCTGATCTTCGGCGCGGACTACGCGATCTGGGAACCGAAGTGGCAGGTCGAGGGCTTCGTCGACTGGAACATGCCGGCCGACGACGAGCTGTCGGACTTCCCGCCGCTGACCGTCGACCAGAAGAAGAAGATCCTCGGGCTGAACGCCGCCCGGCTGTACGACATCGACGTGCCCGCCGAGCTGCAGATCAAGACGGAGTCCGTGGAGCCCGTCGGCGTGCCGAACTCATGACCACGCTGGTGACCGGGACTCGCGCCGCCGTGTGGGCGGCGCTGGGCACCGTCCGGGATCCGGAACTGGACGAACCCCTCACCGACCTCGGGTTCGTGGCCCGCTGCGAGGTGAGCGACGCGGGCCACGCCGTCGTCCGGCTGCGGCTGCCGACGTACTTCTGCGCGCCGAACTTCGCGTTCCTGATGGTGGCGGACGCCTACGACGCCGTGGCCGGCGTGCCGGGCCTGACCGGGCTCGACGTCCGGCTCGACGACCACTTCGCCTCCGACGTCATCAACCGCGGGGTGGCGGCCCGGCAGGGGTTCGTCGCGTCGTTCGAGGGCGAGGCCGTCGACGAGCTCGACACACTGCGGTACGACTTCGTCCGCAAGGCCGTCCTGGCCGGCACCGACCGCGTCTGCCGGTCACTCGGCGGCCGCGACCCGCGGGCGCTCAGCCTCGGCGACGTCCCACCGAGCCCGGACCTCGACCGGCTGCGGGCCCGCCGCCGCGAGCTCGGCCTGCCCGCCGAGGACGGCGACCCGCTGCTGCTGGACCCGGCTACCGGTACGACTCCGGTCGACGCGAAGCGCCACCTGGCCTTCGCGCGGCTCACCCGCACGAGCATGGAGGCCAATTCGGGGGTGTGCCGCGGCATGCTGCGCGCGCGGTACTCGCTCGACGCAGAAGAGGAGGGCACGGGATGAAGGCCGTGCGGCTGCAGAAGTACCACCAGCACCCGGTGATCGAGGACGTCCCGGAGCCGCGCGCCACCGGGCCCTTCGACGTCGTGGTCAAGATCGGCGGCGCCGGCGTCTGCCGCACCGACCTGCACATCATCGAGGAGCAGTGGGCCGAGAAGTCCGGCGTCGAACTTCCCTACACGATCGGCCACGAGAACGCGGGCTGGGTGCACGAGGTCGGCCCGGCGGTGACGAACGTCGAGGTCGGCGACACGGTCATCCTGCACCCGACGCCGACGTGCGGGCTGTGCCGCGCCTGCCGCGCGGGCGACGACATGCACTGTCCGAACGGGAGCTTCCCGGGCATCAGCAGCGACGGCGGGATGGCGGAGTACCTGCTGACGTCGGCGCGGGCGTGCATCAAGCTCGACCCGTCGACCCAGCCGTCCGACGTGGCCGCTCTGGCGGACGCGGGCATCACCGCCTACCACGCGGTGCGCAAGGCCGTCCCGCACCTGTACCCGGGCACCACCTGCGTCGTCAACGGCGCCGGCGGTCTCGGGCACATCGGCATCCAGTCGCTTCGCGCGTTGACGGCCGCTCGCGTGATCGTGGTCGACCGCAACGCCGACGCGCTGGAGCTGGCGTCGACCTTGGGCGCCGACGAGACCGTGCTGGCCGACGGCAAGCAGGTCGACGCCGTGCTCGACCTGACCGGCGGCAACGGCGCGGAGGTCGTGCTCGACTTCGTCGCCGAGCAGGGCGCCCAGCAGGACGCCTTCGCGATGACGCGGCGCGCCGGGTCGCACTTCGTCATCGGCTACGGCTCGAACATCGAGATCCCGACGATCGACATCATCTCGACCGAGCGCAACATCATCGGCAATCTCGTGGGCACCTACAACGACCTCGCCGAACTGATGGTGCTGGCCCAGGCCGGGAAGGTCACGCTCCACACGAAGAAGTACCCGCTGGACTCGGCGCTCGACGCACTGGCCGACCTCGATGCCGGGCGCGTGCGCGGCCGCGCGATCCTCACCCCCTAGGAGCAGGCAGATGGCGAAGGAACTGCGGTTCGGCCCGGACGCCCGCGACCTGCTGCTGGCGGGCGTCGACAAGCTCGCCGAAGCGGTCAAGTCCACGCTCGGTCCCAAGGGCCGCAACGTGATCATCGAGAAGATCACCGGCTCGCCGGTGGTCACCAACGACGGCGTCACCATCGCGCGCGAGATCCACCTGAAGAACCAGTTCGAGAACATGGGCGCGCAGCTGGTCAAGGAAGCGGCGATCAAGACCAACGACGTCGTCGGCGACGGCACCACCACGGCCACCGTGCTCGCCCAGGCGATCGTCCGCGAAGGCATGCGGGCCATCTCGGCGGGCGGCAACCCGGTGCTGGTCAAGCGCGGTGTCGACCACGCCGTCGGCCTGCTGGTGGCGTACCTGGAGAAGCAGGCCCACCCGGTGGTGTCCGAACAGGACTACGCGCGGGTGGCGGCCATCTCGGCCAACGACGACGACGCCGTCGGCGCGGTCATCGCCAAGGCCCTGCACACCGTCGGCGACGGCGGCGTGGTGACGGTCGAGGAGTCGCCGTCGATCGGGATGAGCGTCGAGTTCGTCGAAGGGTTCGAGTTCGACAACGGCTACCTTTCGCCGTACCTGGTCACCGACCCGGGCCGGCTGGAGGCGGTGCTCGACGACCCGTACATCCTGATGTGCGCGGAGAAGATCACCAAGGTGCAGCAGCTGATGCCGCTGCTGGACAAGGTGATGCGGGCACCCCGGCCGTTGGTGGTGATCGGCGAGACGGTCGAGGGCACGGCGCTGTCCATGCTGGTGCACAACCACATGAACGGCACCTTCCAGTCGGTCGCCGTGCGCGCGCCCGGCTTCGGCGACCGGCGGCTGCACAAGCTGGAGGACCTCGCGGCCATCGTCGGCGGCGCGGTGCTCTCGCGGCAGTCCGGCTTCACGATGGAGACGATGACGCTGGAGCACCTCGGCCGGGCCAAGCAGGTCCGGGTGACCGAGAACCGCACCACGATCGTCGGCGGCGCGGGTTCGCCGGAGGCGGTGGACTTCCGGGTCGGGCAGCTGCGCGCGGAGCTGGAGCGCGCGCAGTTCGGCGTCGACGAGGACGTCCTGACCGAACGGATCGGGGCCCTGACCGGCAAGGTCGCGGTCGTCCGCGTCGGCGCGGCGACGCCGGCCGAGCTGAAGGAGCTGCAGCACCGGGTCGAGGACGCGTTGTCGGCGACCCGGGCGGCGATGGCCGAGGGCATCGTGGCCGGCGGGGGAGCGGCGCTCCTGCACGCCGAGAAGGCCCTGGAAGGCCTCGGGCTCGAAGGCGACCAGGCGATCGGGGTCGAGATCGTCCGGCGTGCCTTGGCCGAACCGGCGTTCCTGATCGCGCACAACGCGGGCCACCCGGCCCACGAGATCGTCGCGCGGACCCGGGAGCTGGGTTCCGACGAGGGCTTCGACGCCCTGCACGACCGCTACGGGGACATGATCGCCCTCGGCGTGGTCGACCCGCTGCGGGTGTGCCGGTCCGCCGTGCAGAACGGTGCTTCGGTGGCGGGCCTGCTGCTCACGACGAACTCGCTGATCGCCGAGGAACAGACCCCGTGGGGCGGCAGCGCGGCCCTGATGACCGAGTTCGGGCCGCTGGACGAGGGCCTGCACCAGCCCTCGCCCGACGCCAGCACCCCGCAGTCCCTCGGGATGGGCCCCTCCGTCGGCTGAGGTTTTCCGGCCCGCGGAGTGCGGAGGTCTCCCCGCCGGTGTCCTGAGCACCGGCGGGGAGACCTCCGGCTCAGGGAGCGAGCCCGTGGCGGGCCAGTTCGTGCCCGGCGAGCTGCTCGATGACGTCCCGGTCGCGCTCCCGCCAGCCGGTGGCGACCTCGCCCGCGGACGCCAGGCGGTGCAGCGGCTGGGTCACCAGGGCCCGGAGCGCGAGCAGGTCCAGGCCTTCGTCGCCGAGCGCCCGCAGCCGCGCGGCGGCCGTGGCCCGGCGGGTGAAGTGCCAGCGCAGCGGCAACCACGTCACCACGAGCGTCAGCACCGGCAGCGCGATGATGATCGCCGCCAGCCACCAGGCCAGGTTTTCGACGGCTTCGATCTGCCAGCGGCCCGCGTCGGTCAGCTTGATCCCGACGTCCGAACCACCGTGCAGGGCCTTGGCCAGGGCGTCCCCGACGAGCGGGATCCCGTCGGCGGAGTTCGCGGCCGAGTCGAAGGTGCCGCGCAGGCCGGTGCCGGCGTCGACGAGTCCGTCCCCGGGGGCGCGCAGCTTCATGACTTGGTCGTACACCGAGGTCCCCAGCCACACCGCGAGCACGACGAGCAGCACGGCCAGGAGGTCGCTGACGAGCTGGGCGGTACGGCGGATCGGCCGTTCGGCGTAGAGCAGCATCGGGGACGCCTTTCGCGGTGGGGGAGCGCGGCCACGGCAACCTACCCGCGTGCCGCCGGGGCGAACCGCCACGGTGGACTATGACGACGGTCATGGCGTTTTTCGCGTCGCTGTGTTCTCATGGGACTATGACCACTGTCATAGAGGTCGCGGACCGCGAGTGTGTCGCCGCTTTGGTCGCGGCCTGCTCCCCGGACAGCCTCCGGCGCCGGTTCATGATGGGCGGACCCGCCCGGCCGGCCGACGTTTTCCAGCGCTATCAGCGGTTCCTGCTCGCCGGGCCGCCATCCGGTGTCGCACTGCTGGCTTGGCGTGGCGGCACTCCGGTAGGGCTGCTCAACTTCGTCTCGGAGACACCGGGGGAGGCGGAGATCGGGATCCTGGTCGCCGACGCGTGGCAGCGGCAGGGGATCGGTCGCGCGCTGAGCCGGTGGCTGTGGGCGTCCGGGCGTTGGCCGGGCTGGACCGTGCGCGCCACCGTGCAGGCCGGGAACACCGGCGCCGAGGCCCTGCTGCTCGGCCAGGGTTTCCGGCCGGTGCCGTCCTACGAGCGCGGCGAACGCGACTTCGCGCTGGTCGTGCCGGACTGGGCTACCATGACGGACGTCATGAAGGAGGCAGCCGATGACCAGGACACCGCGCGAGCGGATGGTGCTCAGCGCCGCGCAGCTGGTGCGGATCCACGGTGTCGGGGCGACCGGAATGCGGGACGTGGTCGCCCACGCCGAAGCGCCGCGGGGGTCCCTGCAGCACTACTTCCCGGGCGGTAAGGACCAGCTGATCGCCGAAGCCGTCACCTGGGCCGGCGACTACGCCGCCCGGCGCGTGGCACGCGTCGCGGCGAAGCTCGAGGACCCGACGCCGGGGAAGCTGTTCGCGGCCATGGCCGCCCAGTGGACCGACGAGTTCGCGACGGCCGGCTTCGACGCGGGCTGCCCGCTGGTGGCGACGGTCGCCGATACGGTGGCCACCAGCGACAGCCTGCGCGACGCGGTGGGCAAGGCGTTCGACGGCTGGCAGCGTCCGGTCGCGGAGACTCTCGAGCAGCTGGGCGTGCCCCCGGCCCGCAGCGCGTCGCTGGCGGTCCTGATGCTGAGCGCACTGGAGGGCGCGATCGTCCTGGCGCGGGCGCACCGGGACGTCGCCCCGATCGAGACGGTGGTCGCGGAGCTGCGGCCGCTGCTCGACGGCGCCGTCGGCACCCGCCGCCGTCGAGCCTCCACTGTGGACTAGTACTGCAGGGACACTTGTGCGCGCGACCTGGCAAACCCGGCCGGCCGGTCTGCCGCGGCTGTCGTGAGCGGTAAGGCGCGTTAGGCCCAACGGCCAACTCACCAACCGCAGCGGCCAACTCACCAACCGCAGCGGCCAACTCACCCGCGTGTCCGGCGAGTTGGCCGTTCCGGTGCGTGAGTTGGCTGCTGCGAGCGGTGAGTTGGCCGTTCCTGTCTCGGCGGTACCAGCCACCACTGCACGCCGACCAAAGAACTGTCCCTGTAGCTAGAGGTCGCGGAAGAACGCCCGGATGTCGTCGACCAGCACGTCCGGCGCCTGCAGGGAAGCGAAGTGCCCGCCGGTGCCGTACTCCGACCAGCGGGTGACGGTGTTCGAGAGCGCGGCCAGACCGCGGATCGCGTGGTCGCCGCGGAAGTTCGCGACGGCGGTCGGGACACCGGAGGGTGCGGGCCGTTCACCCCAGCCGTCCTGGCCTGCCTCGAGGTAGAGGCGCGCGGCCGAGCCGGCGGTGCCGGTGAGCCAGAAGATCGTCACGTTCGTCAGGATCGCGTCCCGGCTCACCGGGGTTTGCTTCGTGGTGGTGGGGTCCCAATCGACGAACCACTCGAGGTTCCACGCGAGCTGCCCGGCGGGGGAGTCGTTGAGGGCGTAGGCGAGGGTCTGCGGGCGGGTGGCCATCTGGGTGGCGTAGCCGGAATGGGCGTACCACCAGGCCTCGTTCTCCTGTGCCCGCTTTCGGTCCTCTCCGGACAGTCGTTCGAGGTCGCCGGGCGCCGTCGGCACCCCCGCGTTGGCGACGGCGTTGACGTGCACGCCCAGCACCGCCTCCGGGGCGACCCGGCCGAGTTCGGGGGAGACGATGCTGCCGAAGTCACCGCCGTGGGCGCCGTAGCGTTCGTAGCCGAGCCGTTTCATCAGCTCGGCCCACGCCCGGGCGGTGCGGCGGGTGTTCCAGCCGCGTTCGCTGGTCGGGCCGGAGAAGGCGAACCCGGGAACGCTTGGTGCGACGACGTGGAAGGCGTCCTTCGGGTCGCCACCGTGGGCTTTCGGATCGGTGAGGGGGCCGAGGATCTCCAGGAAGTCGGCGATCGTGCTCGGCCAGCCGTGGGTGACGATCAGGGGTTTGGCGTCGGGTTCGGGGGAGCGTACGTGCAGGAAGTGGATGCGCTGGCCGTCGATGGTGGTGGTGAACTGGGGATGGGCGTTGAGCCGGGCTTCCTGGGCCCGCCAGTCGAAGCCGTCCTGCCAGTGGTCGACGAGGTCGGCGAGGTGGTCCTGGCTGACGCCGTAGTCCCAGCCGGCGTCGGGGAGTTCGCCGGGCCAGCGGGTTTTTGCCAGGCGGTCGTGCAGGTCGTCGAGGTCCGCCTGGGGGATGTCGATGTGGAAGGGATCCATGGGTTCGACGGTCTCGTGCATCTAGGACAGGAACGGTCCTGTTTTCCGGGAAGGCTCCGATCTGGTCGTGGTGCTCGGGCTGATGTTCGAGGTCTCGCCGGAACCGGTCAACCGGCTCGAGGAGCTGTCCGTGCGGTACGCGGTGGTGTCCGGCAACAGCTGGGAAACGGTGAGCGCACTCGCCGCCACCACGAACGCCGCCGCCACCGCGACAGCTCGCCTCCGGGTGGGGGTCCGTGACCGGTCTTCCTGCCTTCGCAGCTTCTCGAGTGCACGGTGCGCGGCAGCCTCGACCGCGTGCGGCGAAAGGGCGAGCGTTTCGGCGATGTCCACCGTGCCGAGGGCGAAGCCGTATCGCAGCACGAGGACCTCACGGTGCCGGCGGGGCAGCCCGTCGAGCGGCCGGTCCCGCCGCGCGCGCCGCCTCCGCGCCAGTCGCACCACGTGCGCGCGAAGCCGGCGGGCCACCTGGGCCTCGTCGGTCAAGGGAGCCCGGAAGCGGTGCAGCCGGACGAAGGCTTCTTGTACGACGTCCTCCGCGTCGTCCGCACCGAGGAGGCCGGCCAGCCGCGCCAGCTCACCGAAGTGCCGCTCGAACAGGGCCCGGAACACGGTTTCGCGCTCGGCTTTCGGCAGGTCCGCAGTCACAGCCAAGCCACGTCCGACCCGCCTCACCGGTTTAGTCCGGTCTAGGTGTGCGTGCCGCCGTCGATGCGGATCTCCGTGCCCGTGATGAACTTGCCGTCCTCCGAAGCCAGCATCGCCACCACGCCCGCCACCGTCTCCGGGCCCGCCACCGCGTTGCCGACCTCCGTCGTCTGGTCCGTCGGCAGGATCGGCAGCAGTCGCCCGAACAGAGAGAAGTCGATGTTCTGGGGGAGCCAGGCGGCCGCCGAGTCCGTGATGCCGCTCTTCACGCTGCCTGGGGCGATGCTGACCGCTCGCAGGCCCTGCTTGCCGTACTCCAGCGCCAGCGAGTGCGTGAACGCCTGGATCCCGCCCTTGCTCGCCGAGTACGCCGCCATGTACGGGTGGGCGAACGACGCCGACGTCGAACTGAAGTTCACCACCACCCCGTTTTCGGACGCCAGCAGCGCCGGCAGGGCCGCACGCGTCACCAGGAACGTGCCCGTCAGGTTCACCGCCAGCACCCGGTTCCACAGCTCCAGCGACGTCTCGTGCGTGTGCGACGCGAGCAGGATCCCGGCCGCGTTGACCAGCACGTCGAGGCCGCCCAGGACGTCGGCCGCCGACTTCACCCCGGCGGCCACCGAAGCTTCGTCGGCCACGTCCATGACGTACGTCGTCAGGCCGCCGAGGCGGGCGGCTTCCTGGGTGCCCTGCAGACCCTCTTCGGAGACGTCGGTGCCGATGACCTGGGCACCCTCCTCCATCAGGCGGAGCGTGGTGGCCCGGCCGATGCCGGAACCGGCGCCGGTGACCAGGACCCGGCGATCGCGCAAGCGTTCCATGGTGATCACCGTAGTCAAGAACTCAGAGCGCGGGCACCCTCTCGCCGGCGGGCGGCGGGCCCGGCGGGGTGCCGTCGCCGAACGGGCGGCCGCCCAGTTCCTCGCGACCGTGCGGGGTCAGCCAGCCCGTCAGGTCCGGGCCCAGCGGCACGATCCCGGTCGGGTTCACGTTCTTGTGCACCACGTAGTAGTGCTCCTTGATCTGGGCGAAGTCGATCGTGTCGCCGAACCCCGGCGTCTGGAACAGGTCGCGCGTGTACGCCCACAGCACCGGCAGTTCGGCCAGCTTCTGGCGGTTGCACTTGAAATGACCGTGGTACACCGCGTCGAACCGCACCAGGGTGGTGAACAGCCGGATGTCGGCCTCGGTGATCGTGTCGCCCACCAGGTAGCGCTGGTCCGCCAGCCGCTCCGACAACCAGTCCAGCCGGGCGAACAGCTTCCGGTAGGAGTGCTCGTACGCCTCCTGGGACCGGGCGAACCCGCACTGGTATACCGCGTTGTTCACGTCGGTGAACACCTTCTGCGCGACGTCGTCGATCTCGTCCCGCAGCTTCTCCGGGTACAGCTCCGGCGCGCCGGACCGGTGGTAGGCCGTCCACTCCGTCGACATGTCCAGCGTCATCTGCGCGAAGTCGTTGGTGACGACCTGCCCGCTCGGGACGTCGACGAACGCCGGGACCGTGATGCCGCGCGGGTAGTCCGGGTCGCGCTTGAAGAACGCCTCCTGCAGGCGCTCGATGCCGAGGACCGGGTCCCGGCCGTCCGGGTCCAGGTCGAAGCTCCAGCTGCGCTCGTCGTGGACCGGGCCCGCGATCCCCATCGAAAGGACCGGCTCGAGACCGAGCAGCCGCCGCACGATCACCGCGCGGTTCGCCCACGGGCACGCCCGCGCCACCACCAGCCGGTAGCGGTCCGGCTCGACCGGCCAGCCGTCGCGGCCGTCGGCGGTGATGCGGTCCGGGAGGTAGTTCAGGTCCCGCTTGTACTCGCCCTTGTCGGTCATCGGCGTCCTCAGCAGTCGTCGGTCGGGGGAGCGGTGTCCAGCGCCGCGGCCAGCCGGGCCAGCACCGGCCCGGCGGTGCGGATGTCCTCGGCGCTCAGGTGGTCGAACACCGAAGCCCGCACGCGGGCGAGGTGGCCCGGGTAGGCCGCCTCCAGTCTGGCCAATCCGGCGTCGGTCAGCACGGCGTTGGACGCGCGGCCGTCCTCCGCGCAGCGCCGCTTCTCGACCAGGCCGCGGCGGGTCAGGTCGTCGACGACGCGGCTGATCCGGCTCAGCGACAGCCCGGTGGTCGCGGCCAGCGCCGAGATGCGGAGCAGGTGGTCCGGTGCTTCGGATAGGGCGACCAGCACGCCGTAGTCGGTGATCGCGAGGCCCGTCTCGGGCAGGAACTGGTCCTCGAGCGCGCGCGGAAGCGCCGTCATGATGCGCATCAGCGGCCGCCAGAAGGCGGCTTCGTCGAGGTCGAGATCGGACAGATCACCCATGCGGGCCACTCTACAGAAAGCTTGCTTGCGCAACCAGTAAAAGTGAGTACAGTGTCGTTGAACCCTCAATCACCGGGGGGCGCCACTACGAGGAGAGAAGTACAGCGATGACCAGCGCGACCACCTACCCCCAGCTGACCGGCGAATACACCCTCGACCCTTCGCACTCGCGGATCGGGTTCGTCGCCCGGCACGCCATGGTGACCAAGGTGCGTGGCAGCTTCAACGAGTTCACCGGCTCCGCCACCATCGACGGCGACGCGCCGGAGAAGTCGTCGGCCCAGGTCACCATCCAGGCCCACAGCATCGACACCCGCAACGCCGACCGCGACGGGCACCTCAAGGGCAACGACTTCCTGTCGATGGACGAGTACCCGCAGATCACCTTCACCTCGACCGAGATCAAGCAGACCGGCGAGACCAGCTTCGACGTGACCGGCGACCTGACGATCAAGGACGTCACCCGCTCGGTGACCATTCCGTTCGAGTTCGAGGGCTCCGCGAAGGACCCGTTCGGCAACGACCGGATCGGCTTCGAGGGCTCCACCACGATCAGCCGCAAGGACTACGGCGTCACCTGGAACGCCGCGCTCGAGACCGGCGGCGTGCTGGTGAGCGACAAGGTCACGCTGGAGTTCGAGATCTCCGCGATCAAGTCCGCCTGATCGGAGGGAGCGGGAACCGGGCTCACCGGTTCCCGCTCGCCCGCAGGTTCCCGATACCGACGTCGAGGGCCGCTTCCCGGTGGTCGATGCGGCCGGTCGAGAGCATCACCACCACGCCGCCCTGGATGCCGGCCAGCAGGGCGGCCGCCGCTCGTCCGGCGTCCAGGTCCGCGCCGACCTCGCCGTCCCGCTGCAGGTGGCGGATGCCCGCCTCGATCTCGTCCTGCCAGCGGCGCAGCAGCTCGGTCACCACGGCCTGCGCGCCCGGCAGCTCTTCCTTGCCGTCCGGGAAGTAGTGGAAGAGCTGGCTGTTGCTCGTCCCCGTCCGCGACCGGACGTCGTCGAGCGTCGTGACGGCGACGCCGCGCTCGCGGATCTCCGCCGCGGCGCCCTCGACGATCCGCTGGCGCGTTGCCGCGCTCTTCGGGGTCAGCTTTGGACTCGCAGGTCCACTTTAAATCGCTGGCCACTGCCGGGAGAATTCCGGGTATGTCCACCGTCACGCCGTTCGCCGTCTTGGCCGTGATCGGTGCCGTGTCCGGCGCGGTCACGGCCTGGCTGCTGCTCCGCCGCGACCGGCCCGCCGAGGTGCTGGTCCCGTCGGCGCCGCCGGAGTGCGTGGACGAGGAAGTCGAACGGCAGCTGATGGCCGACGAGTTCGACGTGCGGCTGGCGGGAATGCTCGAATTCGCCGACCTCGCGGACCGCGATCCCGCGTTGCGCCAGGAGTTCGTCGACCAATTCTTCGTCCAGCTGGGTTACGGGTGGCCCCAGTCCGCGGACTGGCAGGCGAAGCTCTGGCCGGTGCTGCTGCGGCGGCTGCGACGCGGGTCACCGCAGTTCTGGCCGGGGATGGACCTCCACCCGAAGCCGATGGTGCTCCACGACATGGACCTGCGGGGCTGCGAGGTCCGCGACGCGCGCTTCCACGCCGTGCGGTTCGTCGGCGATGCCCGCTTCGGCCAGGCGGCCTTCACGGGCCTGGTGAGTTTCGAAGGTTCGTGCTTCGCCCGCCACGCCTTCTTCGGCGGCGTCCGGTTCGGGACGGGCGCCGACTTCGAAAAGGTGACCTTCACCGGGACGGCCGACTTCGCCGGTGCCGCTGCCGGCGGCCCGGTGTGGTTCGACGGCGCCCGGTTCTCGGCCCGCACGGACTTCACCGCGGCGAGCTTCGGCGACGAGGTCTCCTTCGAGGCGACCGGGTTCGGCGGCCGCACGCTCTTCTCCGGCAGCCGGTTCGCCGCCGGCGCGCTCTTCACCCGGGCGCGCTTCAGCGGCCCCGCCGACTTCACGGCCGCGACGGCGGACGGCTTCGACTTCACCGGGGCCCGGGTCCGGACGGACGCTCGCGTCGTCCGGACCTGGCCGCCGGGCTGGGCGCCCGGCGAGCCCGAGCCTCAGCGGTGGGCCGGGCTCACTCGGGCCTGATCGGCAGGTCCGCCCCGTCGCGGAGGAACACCGGGATCCGGTCCGCCGGCGCCGGCGCTTCGACCCGGTCGCCGCCGTCGTGCCGGGTCCCGGTCGCTGCGTCCGTCCACGTCGCTCCCGCGGGCAGGTACACCTGCCGGCTGGTGACGCCCGGCTCGAGCACCGGCGCCACCAGCACGTCCGGCCCGAGCAGGAACTGGTCGTCCACGTCCCAGGCCACCGGGTCCGCCGGGAAGTCGACGAACACCGGCCGCATCGGGGGGATGCCCTGCTCGTGGGCCACCCGCATCTGGTCCATCAGGTACGGCCGCAGCCGCTCGCGCAACCGCAGGGACGCCGTGATCGATTCGTACGCGGGTTCGCCGAACGACCAGACCTCGTTGGGGCCGCCGGTCATCTCCGGCCCGAACGCCGGGCGCGGGTCGCGGAAGCCGTGCAGGCGGAACAGGGGGCAGAACACGCCGTACTGGAACCAGCGCACCATCAGCTCGCGATACTCCGGCGAGTCCGGATCGCCGCCGTGGAAGCCGCCGATGTCCGTCGTCCACCAGGGGATGCCCGCCAAGGCCACGTTCAGCCCGGCCCGCACCTGCGCGCGCAGCGACGCCCACGTCGCCCCGACGTCACCCGACCAGAGCGCCGCCCCGAACCGCTGGCTGCCCGCCCAGGCCGAGCGGGACAGCAGCACCACCTCGTCGTCGCCCTCGGCGCGGATGCCGTCGTGGAACGTCTGCGCGTTCGCCTGCGGGTAGAGGTTGAACACCTCCGCGCCCGGGCCGGCGTGGAAGCCCAGGTTGTGCGGGTGGCCGGGCTGGATCTCCGGCTCGTCGCCGTCCAGCCACCACGCGCGCACGCCCAGGTCGTAGTAGTTCTCCTTGACCTTGCTCCAGACGAACCGCCGGGCTTCCGGGTTGGTCGCGTCGTAGAACGCCACCGGCATCTCGACGCCGAAGCCCTTGTCCTTCCACGGCGCGTGCGCCGGGACGCCGCTCTCGGCGGCCACCAGCAGCCCCTGCTCGTGCAGCTCCTGGTAGTTCTCGGAAAGCGGGTTCACCGACGGCCACACCGAGACCATGAGCTTGACGCCGAGTCCGGCGAGCTCGCGCACCATGCCGGCCGGGTCGGGCCACTCGGCCGGGTCGAACTTGAAGTCGCCGAGGTGCGTCCAGTGGAAGAAGTCCGCCACGATCACCGACAGCGGCAACCCGCGTTCGTGGTACTCCCGGGCGACGGAAAGAAGCTCTTCCTGCGTCCGGTAGCGCAGCTTCGACTGCCAGAACCCGGCCGCCCACTCCGGCAGCATCGGCGCGTGCCCGGTCGCGTCGGCGTAGTGGCCGAGGATCTGGCGCGGGCCGTCGCCGGTGGTGATCCAGTAGTCGAGCTGGCGGGCGTCGTCGGCGACCCAGCGGGTGCCGTTGGCGGCCAGCTCGACCCGGCCGACGGCCGGGCTGTTCCACAGGAACCCGTAGCCGCGGCTGGACAGCAGGAACGGCACCGACACCTCGGCGTTGCGCTGCACCAGGTCGAGCACGAGGCCCTTCTGGTCGAGCCGGCCGTGCGTGTGCTGCCCGAGCCCGTAGAGCCGCTCGTCGTCGTAGGCGCTGAAACGCTGTTCCAGCCGGCCGTAGCCGTTGCGCGAGGGCATGAACAGCCGCGCGCCGGGCCACCAGAAGTGCGCACGCTGCTCGGAGAGGAGCTCCTCGCCGGTGTCCGTGCGGACGAACTTGAGCTGCGCGTCGATCCCGGTGTCGGTGTCGGCGATCTCGACGATGGCGGTGAGCGCGCCGTTGACGACCCGGCCGGTCCGCCCCTCGACCGAGGCGGTGGCGGCGGACGGCTTCGCGGGCAGCAGCGCACCGGGGACGTCGTCGAGGATGCGGTGCTGTCCGGCGCGCACGCGCAGGCTGCCGTCGCCCCACGGCTCGATGCGCAGCACCTCGTGCCGCACGCGGACTTCGAGCGAGCGGCCGTCTTCGGTCGTGACGATCACGAGGTCTCCTTGGAAGAAATTCAGTCTTTGACGGCGCCGCTGGTCAGCCCGGCGACGACGTAGCGCTGGGCGACGACCAGCAGGACGGCCGCGGGGATCGCGGCGAGGACGGCGGTGGCCATGATCCCGTTCCAGTCGGCGGACTGGTTGCCGACGAACCGGTAGATGCCCACGGTGATGGGCTCGAACGACTGCCCGGTGGTCAGGGTGACGGCGAACAGGAAGTCCGCCCAGGCGAACAGGAACGAGAACAGCCCGGCGGTGACCAGCGCGTTGCGGCTGACCGGCAGGATGATCGAGCGGAACGTGCGCCAGTACCCCGCACCGTCCACCCGGGACGCTTCGGTGAGCTCCTTCGGCACGGAGATCATGAACGCCCGCAGCAGCAGGATGGCGAACGGGATGGTCGCGGTGGAGTCGGCGAGCACCAGCCCGAGGTAGTTGTCGATCAGGCCGAGGTTGCTGAACACGGTGTAGAGCGCGTTGGCCATCACGATGCCCGGGATCATCTGCACGATGAGCAGCACGAACACCAGGCTTGCGCCGCCGCGCACCTTCAGCTGGGCCAGCGCGTACGACGCGGGGGCCGCCACCAGCAGCGACACCAGCACCGTGCCGAGCGCGACGACGACGCTGGAGAGCAGGTTGGGTCCCTGCGTCGAGATGGCCTTGCGGTAGCCGTCCAGCGTGCCGCCGACGGGGAAGAACGCCGGGTCCGGGCGCAGCAGTGCGCCGCTGGGCTGCAGGGAGGCGTTGACCATCCAGTACAGCGGGAACAGCAGCACCGCGACGATCAGCACGCCGAGCACGGTCCGCGGCCATTTCGCCGTTTTCATGCCGCCTCCTTTTCGGACGCGGCAAACCGCGGCAGTGTCTTCGCGTCGGCAGGCATGGTGTCTGATGATTCGGACCTGCAAGCAGTCCTCATGCCGCCTCCTTTTCGGACGCGGCAAGCCGCGGCAGTGTCTTCGCGTCGGCAGGCATGGTGTCTGATGATTCGGACCTGCAAGCAGTCCTCATGCCGCCTCCGCCAGGGTCGCCTTCGCCGAACGCAGGTACAGCAGCCCGAAGAGCGTGGCCACCACGATGAGGACGTTGCCGACCGCGGCGCCCTGCCCGAACGCGAAGTCCTGGAAGGACAGCCGGTACGACCACGTGGTCAGCGTCTGGGTCGCGTTGGCCGGCCCGCCGCCGGTGACGACCATGATCACGTCGAACACCTTGATCGTGTAGACCAGCCCGAGCATGAGCACGATCCCGGTGACCGGCCGCAGCAGCGGCCAGGTGACGTGCCGGAACCGCTGCCACGCCCCGGCGCCGTCCAGGGCCGCGGCTTCGTAGAGCGACGCCGGGATCGCGCGCAGCCCGCCGTGCAGGATCACCAGGTTGAACGGGATGCCGACCCAGATGTTGGTGAGGATCACCGCCGGCAGCGCCCAGCTCGTGCTGCTCAGCCACGGCACCGCGTCGAAGCCCAGGAACCGCAGGCCCGCGTTGAGCACGCCGTGGTCCTGGTCGAACATCCAGCGCCAGATCGCACCGCTGACCACCAGCGGCAGCAGCCACGGCAGCAGGAGCAGCGACCGCAGCAGCGCGCTGCCGAGGAACCGGCCGTTGAAGAACACCGCGAGCGCCAGCCCGATGCCGAACTGGAAGACGAGCGATCCGGCCGTGAACAGCACGGTGTTGAGCGCCGCCGTCGAGAACAGCGGGTTGGTCAGCACGGCGGAGTAGTTCGCGATGCCGACGAAGGGCGCTTCGCCGGTGTAGAACGACTTCACCGTGTAGTTCTGCGTGCTCATCACCAGGTTCGCGACCAGCGGGTAGCCGAAGAACACGATGATGTAGGCCAGGGCCGGCAGCAGGAACGCCCACGCGGCGAACCGGTTGTCCCGGCGGGACTTCCGGTCCGCGTGCGGCGGCGCCGAGACCGTCGGGGCGGCGGCGACCGTCACGAGCCGCTCGCCTGCTGGGCGGCCTTGAGGGCTTGGTCGATCGGCGTCTTGCCGGTCAGTGCCGCCTGGACCGCGTCGGCCAGCGCCTGCGAGACCTTCGGGTACTTCTCGCCGAGCTCGGCGGTGCGGGAGCGGGCGGTGCCGACCTCGTCGACGAACGCCTGCATCGCCGGCTGGTCCTTGCCGAACTTCTCCGCCACGGCCGTCTTCGAGGGGATGTAGGCGTGCGCCTTGCTCCACTCGACCATCGTCGGCTCGGACAGGATGCAGGAGAGCACCTTGCCGGCGGCCTGCTGGGCGGGCCCGCTGGTCACCGGCACGGTGCCGACCTCGCCGCCGAGGGCGACCACCGGCTTGCCGCCGGCCTGCGGCACCGGGATCGGCACGACCCCGTAGTGCAGCGACTTCTGCTCGTCGAGCCGGGCGATGTTCCACGAGCCGTTGATCATCATCGCCGCGTTGCCGCCGACGAACTGGTCGGCGACGTCGTTCTGGTTCCAGGTCACCACGGACTTCGACGCCGAACCCGAGTTCACCAGGTCGGTGACGTACTGCAACGCCTGCGCCGACTTCGGCGAGTCCAATTGGGACAGTTCGGCACCGTTGCTCCAGAAGAACGGGAGGAACTGCCAGGTGCCCTCTTCCGACGGGATGGCCGAGAAGGCCAGGCCGTACTTGCCGTCCTTGGTCAGCTTCGCCGCGGCGGCCTTCAGCTCGTCCCACGTCTTCGGCGGCTCGACGCCCGCGGCCTGCAGCAGGTCCTTGTTGTAGATCAGGGCGAGGCCGTTGACTCCGGGAGCGACGCCGTAGAGCTTGTCCTGGTAGGTCCCGGCCTTGACGATGCTCGGGTAGAAGCCGTCGGTGGTGATGCCGTAGTCGGTCAGCGGGGTCAGCGCGCCGGTGGCGGCGACCTGCTGCAGCGTGGGGTTGTCGGTGAAGAGCAGGTTCGGCAGGGTCTTCGAGCTGGCACTCTGCAGGACCTTCGGCAGCATCTGGTTGGTCGGCACCTTCTGGCGCTCGATCTTGATCCCGGTCTGCGCGGCGCAGGTGTCGAGGATCTTCTGCCAGGCGGCGGACCCCTGCTCGTCGGCGTAGTAGTCGAGTTCGGTGATCGAGGTGGCGGCCGGGGCGTCGGAGCCTCCGGGCGCGGCCGGGGCCGTCGGGCTGGGGCTGCAGGCAGCCAGCAGCGCGGCACTCGTGGCGCTCGCGGTCAGGACGAGGGCGCGACGGACTACGGGCATGATGATTCTCCTTCGGCGGCGGAGCAGAACCGGGGGGACTAGGCGCGCGGCGCGGCGGTGCTGTCGCGCCGGGTGAGGCGGGGCCCGAGCAGCCGGACCTCCGGGGTGGAGTGGCCGGCGAGCCGGCGCATGGTCATTTCGACGGCCTGGGTGCCGACCTCCTCGGCCGGGATGGCCACGTTGGTCAGCGAGACGACGTGCTGCTCGGCCATGCTGTCCGGGCACACGGCGATGACCGAGATGTCCTCGGGCACCCGCAGGCCGCGGTGGCGCAGGTCCGACAGCAGCCCGGGCAGCACGGCCTCGTTGTGCACGACCAGGCCGGTCAGGCCGGGATCGGCGGCGAGCAGCTCGTCGAGACAGGCGCTCACCGCCTCGTAGGAGTGGGCGCACGCGTGGGAGGCCGCGCGCACGTCCCGGGTCTTCGTGGCTTCGTCGAACCCGCGCAGGAACCGCGTCGCGTAGCTCGTCCCGCGCCGGTAGACGGCCGGGGACGGGCCGATCAGCGCGATCGAGCGGTGCCCCAGCTCGGCCAGGTGCGCGACGCACGCCGAGGCCGCCGCGGTGAAGTCGAGGTCGACGCAGCTCAGCCCGGCCGGGTGGTCGGGCACGCCGATGAGCACCACGGGCAGGTCGAGCGCCAGCAGCATCGGCACCCGCGGGTCGGCGGTTTCGATGTCCATCACCATCAGCGCGTCGGCGATGGCCGAGGACGCCACCCGCTGCAGCGCGGCGGGTCCCTCGTCCTTGGTGAGCAGCAGCAGGTCGTGGTCGTGCGCGCGGGCCGCGGTGACGGCCGAGGCGACGAACTCCATCACGACGGCGACGTTGAGGTCCGTGCGCAGCGGCACGACCAGCGCGAGCACGTTGGTCTTGCTGCTGGCCAGCGCCCGCGCCCCGGCGTGCGGGTGGTAGCCGAGCTTGCGGATGCTGTCCTCGACCAGCCGCCGGGTCTTCGGCGAGATCGAGCGTTTGCCGCTGATCACGTACGACACCGTGCTGGGCGCGACCCCGGCCGCATTGGCGACGTCGTTGATCGTGACCACGGGCGGCCTCCTGAGGGCGGGGAGGAGAAGGGACTGTCGAAGCGCATCGACGATGGCACGAAGGTAAGTGACACCCGCCCGAAACACAAGCATCATTCGCCGTTTGCCGGTATTCGACGAGTATTCGACAACGGGCGCCTCCGTCGAAATGATCGAAAGTCCCTGTTGAACGTTCTTTTTGCTGTTCAGGGCCGCTAGGGCGGCGTCTGGCCGTGACCTCTGGGAGCGTTCCCAGTGACTCTTGACCTGTTGCTCACCCGGCTGTAATAGTCGTCGGGTTCCCCGCCGTTCGACGCGAATGTTCCGCGCCACGCCGTCGAAACGATTCGACGATTCGGAGGCCGTCCGTGCGCTTGTCCCTCTTCCGCCGTGCCCTCGTCCCGGCGGTGGCCGCGACCCTGCTGCTGGCTTCGTCGCCGGCACTCGCGGCGCCGCCACCACCCTTCCGCGATCCGTCGCTGCCCCTGGCGACGCGGATCGACGACCTGCTGTCCCGGTTGACGGCGGACGAGAAGATCTCGCTGCTGCACCAGTACCAACCGGCCATCCCGCGGCTCGGCATCGGGATCTTCAAGACCGGCACCGAAGCCCTGCACGGCGTCGCCTGGTCGACCGACTACGACAACAAAGGTGCCGTCGTCAAAGCCGACGGCACGGTGTTCCCGCAGGCCATCGGCCTGGCCAGCACCTGGGACCCGGCGCTGGTGAAGCAGGTGGGCGCGGCTGTCGGGCAGGAGGCGCGCGGCTTCAACGCCCGCAACCCGACGCTCTGGGGCCTCAACCTGTGGGCCCCGGTGGTGAACCTGCTGCGCGACCCGCGGTGGGGCCGCAACGAAGAGGGCTACTCCGAGGACCCCTACCTGACCGGCGAGTTCGCGACCGCCTACGGCCACGGCATGCAGGGTGACGACCCGCGGTACCTGCAGGCCGCGCCGACGCTGAAGCACTTCCTCGCCTACAACAACGAGGTCAACCGCGACACCACCAGCTCCTCGGTGCCGCCGAAGATCCTGCACGACTACGACGAGCAGGCGTTCAAGATCCCGCTGCAGGCGGGCGCGGCCAACGCCGTGATGCCGTCGTACAACCTGGTCAACGGGCGGCCCAACCACGTGAGCCCGGACCTCGACGGCGCGCTGCGGAAGTGGGCGCCGCAGGACATCGCCGTGGTCAGCGACGCCGGCGCGCCGTCCAACCTGGTCAACTCCGAGAAGTACTACCCCACCAAGGCCGAAGGCGACGCGGCGGCGATCAAGGCGGGGCTCGACAGCTTCACCGACAACGACACCGACGGCTCGATCACCGCCGCCGCGGTCAAGGAGGCGCTGGCCAAGGGCTTCCTGACCATGGCCGACGTCGAAAACGCCGACCGGCACCTGCTTTCGCTGCGGTTCCGGCTCGGTGAGTTCGACCCGCCGGGGCGCAACCCGTACGCGAAGATCACCCCGGCGGTCATCGGCTCGCCCGAGCACCAGGCACTGGCGCGCAAAGCCGCCGACGCGCAGATGGTGCTGCTGCGCAACAACGGCGGCGCGCTGCCGCTGAACGCCGCGAAGAACACGAAGATCGCGGTCGTCGGCCCGCTCTCGAACACGCTGTACGAAGACTGGTACGCCGGTGCGATGCAGTACAAGGTCACCCCGGTGCAGGGCATCAAGGAGCGGCTCGGCTCGGCGGGCACGGTCGCGTCGTCCGAAGGCGTCGACCGGATCGCGCTGAAGGACCTCGCCACCGGCCGGTATCTGACGGCACCGAGCACCACCGGCAAGGTGACCGCGGGTGGGACCGTCGCGGGCACCGCCGAATCCTTCGACGTCTACGACTGGGGCGCGGGCAAGAACACGCTGCGCGCGGCCGCGAACGGCAAGTTCCTCAGCTACTCCGGCGGCGCGCTGGTGAACGACGTCGACCAGCCGGCCGGCTGGTTCGTGCAGCAGCAGCTGAAGCTCGACGCCCAGCCCGACGGCAGCTACGTGCTCGAGTACGCGGGCAACGAGGTGAACGAGCCGTGGTTCGGCCCGAACAAGTTCGCCGTCGTCGGCGCCGACGGGGTACTGACGATCTCCTCCCCGGACGCCGCGCACGCCACCAGGTTCGGCCGTGACGTGCTGACCAGCGGCGTCGGCAGCGCGGTCGCCGCCGCCAAGGACGCGGACACCGCCGTGGTCGTGGTCGGCAGCATGCCGTTCATCAACGGCCGCGAGGCCAACGACCGCACGAGCACCGAGCTCGCCCCGGCGCAGCGCGCGCTGATCGAGGCGGTGCAGAAGGCGAACCCGCACACGATCGTCGTGGTGGAGAACAGCTACCCGACGACCGGCTGGGACACCCTGTCGGTGCCCGGCATCCTGTGGACCAGCCACGCCGGTCAGGAGACCGGGCACGCCGTCGCCGACGTGCTCTTCGGCGACCAGGATCCGGGCGGGCGGCTGACGCAGACCTGGTACGCCTCCGACGCCGGGCTGCCGAGCATCCTGGACTACGACATCGCCAAGACCGGGATGACCTACCAGTACTACCGCGGGAAGCCGCTGTTCCCGTTCGGCTACGGGCTGAGCTACACCAGTTTCCGCTACGACAACATCCGCACGGTCCAGTCCGGTGGGAAGGTCCGGGTGAGCGTCGACGTGACGAACACCGGCGCCCGCGCCGGCAGCGACGTCGTCCAGCTCTACTCGAAGAACTCCGGCGTGCAGCGGTTGCGGGACTTCTCGAAGGTGACCTTGGCGCCGAAGCAGACCCGCACGCTGCGGTTCGAGGTGCCGGTGGCGGACCTGGCATCCTGGGACGTCTCGCGGGGCCGGTCCGTGGTGGCGGCGGGGGTCTACGAGTTCTCGGTGGGCCGCAACGCTTCCGAACTGTCGGCGCCGCAGCCGGTCTACGTGCCGGGGGAGCGCGCCCTGCCGCGTGACCTGAGCCGTCCGACCCAGGCCCAGAACTTCGACGACTACTCCGGCACGACCTTGACGGACACGTCGAAGGTTTCGGGCACCTCGGTCGCGGGCGTGGCCGGGAGCTGGGTGGCGTACCGCAACGTGGCGTTGAACGGCCCGGCGTCGTTCTCGGCCTCGGTGTCCGCGACGGCGTCGACGCGGATCACGGTCCGGCTCGACTCACCGACCGGTCGCGTGCTGGGCACGGTCCCGGTCTCCTCGACCGGCGACCGGTACGCCTACGCGACGGTGACCGCGGCCCTGGCGAAGGTCACCGGCCGCCACGACGTCTACCTGACGTTCGACGGCCCGGTGAACCTGGCGACGTTCTCGCTGCGGTGAGGAGGTCTGCCGCAGCTTGTCGTGAGTGGTAATTCGGGTTAGAACCCGAATTACCACTCACGACGAGCCGCGGCAGACTTCACGGTTTGCGGCCCACGCCCGCGTACGGGAGCAAGTTGATCGACGGGTCGTCGGACATGTCGCCGACGCCCTGGGGGTTCCACATCGCGCAGCCGACCAGGCCCGGTTCGACGAGGTCGAACCCCTCGAAGAACCGGAGCACCTGGTCGTGCGTGCGGGGAAACGGCTGGTTCTGCTGGTTCTGGCCGGTCTTGTAGACCTCGACCGCCTCGCCGAGGCGCTCCGCCCCGGAGTCGGCCGCGACGTGCGTGACGGCCAGGAAACTGCCCGGGGCGAGACGGTCGCGGTAGCGGGCCAGGATGCCGGTCGGGTCCCACTCGTCCGGGACGAAGTGCAGCAGCAGCAACATGAACACACCCGTCGGCTGCGACGGGTCGAGCAACCGCCGCGCCGGTTCCGAATCGAAGATGTCGTTGACGTCGCGCAGGTCGGCCTGGAGTACCGCGCAGTTCTCGTTGTCCTGCAACAGCAGTTCGCTGTGCGCGACCGCCACCGGCTCGCGGTCGACGTACAGCACCCGGCACGCCGGGTCGGCCTGCTGGACGATCTCGTGCAGGTTCCCGACCGTCGGGATGCCGGAACCGATGTCGAGGAACTGCCGGACCCCGGCGTCGACCAGGTACCGGGCGGCGCGGCGCAGGAAGGCGCGGTTGAGGCGGGCCGCGTCGCGGACGCCGGGCATGATCTTGAGGATCTGCTCGCCGAGCGCCCGGTCGGCGGCGAAGTTGTGGTCCCCGTCGAGCCAGAAGTCGTACACCCGGGCCGGGTTCGGCACCGTGGTGTCGATCTCCGGCGGTACCCAGCTCGGTTCTCCGGTCACGGGACCTCCCACCCTCGCGGACGCTGCGCCTCTCGGACACTGCGGGGGCGAAGCTTAGCCCCCTCATCCGTTCGTGTGGACTCGCACTCGGGGCGCCCGGTGCCCGGCTAAGGTGGCCCGGTCACGAGGGAGACGAGGCCATGACGAACGCGCGTCCCGTTCCCGGCCGGCGGCCCCTGCTCGGGCACACCGTGCCGTTGCTGCGCGACCCGCTCAAGTTCTTCACTTCCCTGCCCGCGTACGGAGAAGTCGTCGAACTCCACCTCGGTCCGCTGCCGGTGCACGTGGTCACCACCCCGGAGCTGGCCTGGCAGGTGCTGGCCACCGATGCCGACAAGTTCGACAAGGGCCTGGTTTTCGACAAGATGCGCCCGCTCTTCGGCGACGGCCTGGCCACGTCCAACGGCGAGCTCAACCGCCGCCAGCGCCGGCTGGTGATGCCTGCCTTCGGCCGCACGCGGATCGCCGGCTACGCCGAGAACACCATGACGAAGCTGGCCGGGGAGCTGGTGGATTCGTGGCGGCCCGGCGAAGTCGTCGAGTTCGACCGGCGAATGCAGGACCTGGTGCTGACCATCGCCGGGCAGACGCTGTTCTCCACCGCGCTCGGCGACGAAGCGCTGGCGGAAATCCGGCACTCGATCCCGGTCATGCTCAAGTACGTGCTGATCCGGGCGTTCTCCCCGAAGTTCGTCGAGAAGCTGCCGATCCCGCCGAACCGGCGGTTCGACGCCGCGGCCACCCGCCTGCGCGAGGTGATCGGCGAAACCGTCGTCGCGGCCCGCGAAGACGGCGCCGACCACGGCGACCTGCTCTCGATGCTGCTGCTGGCCCGCGACGAGGACACCGGCGAGGGCATGTCCGACCGCCAGGTGCACGACGAGGTCATCACCATCCTGACCACCGGTGCCGAGACCACCGCCGTCGCGCTGGCCTGGTTCTTCCACGAGCTGGGGCAGCACAGGGAAGTCGAACGGCGGTTCCACGCCGAAGTCGACGAAGTCCTCGCCGGACGGCCCGCCCGCTTCGAGGACCTGGCGGATCTGGTTTACACACAGCAAATCGTGAACGAGATCGTCCGCCGCACCCCGCCGCTGATCCTGATGCGCCGGGCACGGGAGGACGTCGAACTCGGCGGGGTGGCGATCCCCGCGGGCAGCGAGGTGGCCGTCAGCCAGCACACGCTGCACCGCGATCCGCGCTGGTTCCCCGAACCGGACCGGTTCGACCCGGACCGCTGGGCGCCCGGCCGCTCCGCGGACCTGCCGAAGGGGGCCTACATCCCGTTCGGCGCGGGCGCCCGGCTGTGCCCCGGGCACGTCTTCGCGCCGACGGAGATCGGCATCGTGGCCGCGACCATCGGCGCGCGCTGGCGCCTGGTCCCGGTGCCCGGCAAGAAGGTGTACGCGCAGCTCAAGGCCACCATGCAGCCGAACCGGCTGCCGATGACCGTGGTGCCCCGCCGGACCTGACGGTACCGATTCCACTACCGGGTGTAGTGTTCCGAGGTCTTTCAGCTGGTTCGGTCCGGAAGGGGAGTGCGGTTTGAGACGGCCGCTCAAGCTGACGTCGGCGTTGTTCGCCTGCGGTGTCCTGTTCGCTTCGCTGACCGCGGCGGTGCCCGCCGAGGCCGCCGCGATCTCCTGCAGCGACGCCGATCTCCCGGTCACCGGCCCCGGCCTGCCACCGCTGGTGCCGGGGGCGCCGGCGCTCGTGCACGGCCGGTTGTGCCTGCCCGCCGGTGGCGTCCCGGACACGGTCCAGCTGCTCGTGCACGGCGGGACGTACAACAGCGCGTACTGGGACCTGCCCTACGAGCCGCAGCGCTACTCCTACCAGCGCGACATGGCGTCGCACGGCTACGCGACCTTCGCCGCCGACCAGCTCGGCGCCGGGCGCAGCAGCCGGCCGCTGAGCCTGCCGCTGTCGGTCTGGGCCGCGGCCGAGTCCATGCACGAGGTGGTCGGTCACCTGCGCGCCGGCCGTGTCGGCGGGGTCCCGTTCGCGAAGGTCGTCATCGTCGGCCACTCGGTCGGCTCCGGGATCGTCGCCGTGGAGGCGTCCACGTACCGCGACGTCGACGGCGTGATCCTCACCGGCATCACGCACCTGCCGGCACTGCCCGTGCTCGCCCTCGGCGCGGCGCTCGGCCTGCAGCCCGCGTTGCTCGACGGTCAGCTGGCCAGGCTGGGCAGTGACCCGCTCTACTTCACGACCAGGCCGGGCGCGCGCGCCGGGCTGTTCTACGCCGCGGGCGACGCCGACCCCGCCGTGATCGCGGCCGACGAGGCGACGAAGGACCAGGTTTCGGTCCCCGGGATGGGCACGGTCGCGTTGTTCGGTATCGTGCTGCCCGCGACGTGGGGAATCACCGCACCGGTTTTCCAGGTGGTCGGTGAAAAGGACATCCTTTTCTGCGGGGTGCTGGCGTTGCGTGACTGTTCCGACGCGGCGGTGCTCCGGGCACAGGAAGCGCCCTATTACGCCGACCCGTCGAAGGTGTCGACGTACGTGCTGCCCGGCGCGGGCCATTCCTTGGCGTTGCACGAAAACGCCGGCGAATACCGCAGTGCCACCCGATCGTGGCTGCAGGACCGCCTGGGTATCGCTCCGCAGGGTTATCACTCGATCGGACGAAACTGAACCCGTGCGCGTCGCACAATTCCGGGCCAAGATATATCGATTGACCCGAACCGGTGTATGCACTGAACCCTTGGACAGCCTGAGGTGACTGCTCCTCATCCCCGCGGCGACGCCCCGCGGAAGAAGCCGTCCGCCGAACGCGCGGCGAGACGGCTCGACGCGCTCGCGCGCAAGTGGGGCTACCTGATCAGCACCACGGCGTACCTGCCGCACACACCCGAGGAGATCGAGCGCGAGCTGGCCGGCCTGGCCGGGCGGCTGTTCGAAGCGGTGGCGAGCGATCCGCCGGATCTCGCCGCGGCCGCGGCCGCGGGCGGGCGGCTCGTCGAACTGCGGTGCGTCGGCGCCGACAGCCTGCGCCGCACTCTCGAGGTGCTGGGCAAAGCACTGCTGCGCGAACCGGAGCTGCGCGGGGCCGACCAGCTGGCCGAGCGGGCCGTGCTGGTGCTCGGCGCCCTCAGCTCCGGGTACGGCGAGATGCTCCGCGAGGACATCCAGAAGCGGCAGGAGGGCCTGAGCCGCGCGCTGCTGAAAGTCGAACAGGAGACGCGGCAGAAGCAGGTCATCTCCCGCGCGCAGTTCGAAGAGGTGTTCGCCGGCTCGGCCAGCGGCGTCGCCCTCACCGAGCTGGACGGGCGGGTGCTGCGCGCCAACGCGGCGCTGGCCAAGACGCTCAACCGCACACCGGCGGAAATCGCCGCGATGACCCTGTTCGACCTGGTCCACCCCGAGGACGTCGAGCAGCTGCAGCAGAGCTACGACGAGCTGGTGGCCGGCCGGCTGCACCGGCTGCGCGCCGGCCGCCGCCTGATCGGCAAGGACGGCGAACCGATGTGGGCGACGTTCGCCGCGTCGGTGATCCGCGACGCGCTCGGCGCGCCCCGGCAACTGCTCACGATCGTCGACGACGACACCGAGGTGTCGCTGCTGCAGCGGCGGCTGAGCCACCAAGCCCTGCACGACGTGCTCACCGGGCTCCCGAACCGGCAGTTCTTCAGCACCCGCCTGGAAACCCTGCTGCGCGACGCGGACCCGGCCCGCGGAGTCACCCTGTTCCACCTCGACCTCGACGGTTTCTCCCAGATCAACGGCGGCCTCGGCCAGGACCTCGGCGACCGGGTACTGCGCGGTGTCGCGGCCAAGCTGAAGATGGTGTTCGACGCGGAGAAGTCGCTCGTGGCCCGCCTCGGCGGCGACGAATTCGGCGTGCTGGTGCAGAACACGGCCGACACCCCGGACGTGGTGACGCTCGTCCGCCGGATCACCCACGAGCTCGCCGAGGCGGAGTACGTCGACGGCCGGCGCGGGGTCGCGGTGTCGGCCGCCATCGGCGTCGTCCACCGCCCACCGCGCGACATCACGCCGGCGGAACTGCTCCAGGCATCCGACCTGACCCTGCGGCGCGCCCAGCGGACAGGCAACCAGTGGGGTCTGTTCGACCGCGAACTGGACCGGCGCGACCGCCACGACTTCGGCTTGGCGGCGTCGATGGCGGGTGCGTGGGAGACCGGCGAGATCGAGGTCCGCTACCGCGTGCTGGTGTCGGCGACGAGCGGTTCGGTCGAGGGCGTCGAGGCGCGGCTGCACTGGAACCACCCGGCCGACGGCATGCTGCCGCACGAGACGTGCGTGCGGCTGGCCACGGAGAGCGGGCTGGCGCTGTCGCTGGGCACGGGGCTGCTGCGCACGGCGGCCGAGCGGCTGGCGGCGTCCGGGCCCGAAGTGCCGCTGGTCGTCGAACTGACGCCGCAGCAGGCCGCGGACCCGGAGCTGGTCGGCGAAATCCGCCGGGTCCTCGGTGACACCGGCCTGGCCCCGGACCGCCTGCGTCCCGGCTTCCCGGCCGCGGCCCTGACCGCCGAGACCGGCGACGCGGCGGACAACTTCAAGGTGCTGGGCGAAATCGGCGTCCGGGCGGAGATCCACGGCCTCGTCGACGTCACCTGCCTGACGGAGTTCCCGGCCCACGCGGTCCGGATCGCGGCGAGCCTGGCCGCCAAGCGGGAACACCCGCTGGTGACCGGGCCGCTGTCGGCGCTGATCGACGCGGCACACGCGACCGGGGCGGCGGTGTCGGTCGACGGGGTGCGGACGCCGGACGAGGCCGCGTGGTGGCAGCACCGCGGCGCGGACCTGCTTTCGGGCCCGGCGTTCCCCGCCCTGCCGGGCGGCCTGCCCGCCTGCTGATCGATCCCTGCCGGACGACACGCGTACCCGGCCGGACGACACGCGTACCCGGCCGGACGACACGCGTACCTGGAGGGACGACACGAAAAGCCGCCCGGCCTCGGGTGTGTCGTCCGGCTGAACACGCGTGTCGTCCGGCTGAGCACGCGTGTCGTCCGTTCCGTACGTGCGCTTCGCGAGCTGAGATGTCCGAGGAACGGACAGTAAGGTGATCCTTCCTGCATGAATTGCGCCGAACGGAGCAGTGAAACTGATCCGTTCAGTCCTGTCGCGTGAAGTGACCTCCTCATTACCCTCCAGTAGCAGGCAGTGGTGCCGATCACAGTCGTTCCGGGAGGCTTCATGGCGTCGCGCGTCCGAGGACCCGGCTCCGAAGACCGGCGCGACCTGCGGATCCGGCACCTCACCGGCTGCCTTCCCTGCACGCTCAAATGCGCGTATTGCGGGCTGCCGGTGCGGCTCGCCGGGCCGGGCGACCACCCCGGCTACGGCGTGGTCGAAGAAGTGACCGGCGAGCTCGTGCTGCTGCACCGGTTCTGCCGCACGGTGCTCGGCCGCTGCCGGACGCAGGGGTGCGTGCTGCGGCGCGCCCACCTCGGCCGCGCGACCGAGCAGTACGAAACCGGCCGGCGGCCCGGGCGCTACCAGCGCCTCGGCGTCCGGCGCTCGCCCGACCTCGATCTGTACCGGAAGCACTGGCGGATCGCGAAGATGCGGTACGCGTGCAAGGCGTGCCGGTACTACACCGGCTCGCACTGAGCCGGTCCTTCCATCACGACGCGGAGGACTCGTGCTCGTTCGTCTCATCCTCGGTCTGCTCATGACCGTCGTCGGCCTCGCCGTCGCCGGCAAGCGCGTGGCCTTCCTGTATCGGCTGATCAAAGCCGGCCAGCCCGACGCCAAGCGGTCCGACGACCTCGGCGCCCGGGTCTTCGCGCAGGTGCGCGAGGTGTTCGGCCAGCGCAAGCTGCTGAAGTGGTCGGTGCCCGGCCTGGCGCACTTCTTCACGTTCTGGGGCTTCGTGATCCTCGCCTCGGTGTACCTCGAGGCCTACGGCGCGCTGTTCGACGAGAAGTTCGCCATCCCGTGGATCGGTCACTGGGCGGTGCTCGGGTTCCTGCAGGACTTCATCGCCGTCGCGGTGGCCGTCTCGCTGGGCGTGTTCACGGTGATCCGGATCCGCAACGCCCCCGCGCGCAAGGACCGCGCGTCGCGCTTCTACGGGTCGCACACCGGCGGAGCGTGGCTGATCCTCTTCATGATCTTCAACGTCGTGTGGACGATGTTCTTCTTCCGCGGGGCCTCCTCGGCGTCCGGCAACTTCCCGTACGACAACGGGGCGTACGTCTCCCTCGGCGTCGGGAACCTTCTCGAACCGCTCGGCCACTCGACCACCGAAGTCCTCGAGACGGTCGGCCTGATGCTGCACATCGGCGTCATGCTGGTGTTCCTGTCGATCGTGCTCTACTCCAAGCACCTGCACATCTTCGTGGCGCCGATCAACGTCTCGGCGAAGCGGCTGCCGGACGCGCTCGGCCCGCTGCTGCCGATGGAGTCCGGCGGCAAGCCGATCGACTTCGAGGACCCGGGCGAGGACGACACGTTCGGCCGCGGCAAGATCGGCGACTTCACCTGGAAGGGCATGCTGGACTTCGCCACGTGCACCGAGTGCGGCCGCTGCCAGTCGCAGTGCCCGGCGTGGAACACCGGCAAGCCGTTGTCGCCCAAGCTCGTCATCATGAACCTGCGCGACAACCTCTTCGAAGAGGCGCCCTACATCCTGGCGGGCACCGAGCACGAAGAGGCACGCCCGCTGGTCGGCCCGGAGGCCGACGGCGGCGTCATCGACCCGGACGTCCTCTGGTCGTGCACGACCTGCGGCGCGTGCGTCGAGCAGTGCCCGGTGGACATCGAGCACGTCGACCACATCGTCGACATGCGCCGCTACCAGGTGATGATCGAGTCGGCGTTCCCGACCGAGCTGGGCGGGCTGTTCAAGAACCTGGAGACCAAGGGCAACCCGTGGGGCCAGAACAACGCGGAGCGCCTCGCCTGGACCAAGGACCTCGGCTTCGACGTCCCGGTGTTCGACGGCGAGCTGGCCGAGGACGTCGAGTACGTCTACTGGGTCGGCTGCGCCGGTGCGTTCGACGACCAGGCGCGCAAGACCGTCCGCGCCACGGCCGAGCTCCTGCACATCGCCGGGGTGAAGTACGTGGTGCTGGGCAAGGAGGAGTCCTGCACCGGTGACCCGGCACGCCGGGCGGGCAACGAGTTCCTTTTCCAGATGATGGCCCAGCAGACGGCGGAGACGCTGAACGCCGTGTTCGAGGGCCGCGAGCCGCGCCTGCGCAAGATCGTCACGACCTGCCCGCACTGCCTGAACACCCTGGGCCGCGAGTACCCGGACCTGGACGGCCACTACGAGGTCGTCCACCACACGCAGCTCCTCAACCGCCTGGTCCGCGGCGGTCAGCTGACCCCGGTCAAGCCGGTGGAGGACGGCCCGAAGGTCACCTACCACGACCCCTGCTACCTCGGGCGCCACAACAAGGTCTACACGCCCCCGCGCGAGCTGGTCGGGGCAACGGGCGCTTCGCTGGCCGAGATGCCCCGCCACGCGGACCGGGCCCTGTGCTGCGGCGCGGGTGGCGCCCGGATGTGGATGGAGGAGCAGATCGGCAAGCGCATCAACCTGGAGCGGGTCGACGAGGCGATCGCCACGGACGCGGAGACGATCGTGACGGGCTGCCCGTTCTGCCGCGTGATGCTGACGGACGGCCTGGTCCAGCGGCAGAGCGAGCAGAAGGCGGAGAACGTCGACGTGCGTGACGTCGCTCAGCTGCTGCTGGAGCGGGTGAAGGCGGTGGACACCCCGGCCCCGAAGGTCTGACCGCGAGCACCACGGGTCGTGAGTGAGAAACAGTGTCAGCGCCAGCTGTCACTTGCCTACCTACGGCGCGGGGCGTCTGCGCCGGCCGGGAACGCACCCCAGCCCCGGCAACAACACCCCCCCCCGGCGGCCAACTCACCGCCCGGAACGGCCAACTCACCAACCGGAACGGCCAACTCACCCGCACCGCGGCGAGTTGGCCGTTCCGGTGCGTGAGTTGGCCGTTCCTGCCCCGACTGACAACGTAGGTCGGGGCGGGAACGGCCGTTCGCCAGAACACTGGTTCTCACTCACGAGCCCTTCGCCGCTAACCGTCCACGGCGGACGCGACCACTGTGGACGGTGCCGCGGGTGCCGCGCCGCCCAGGTGCGCCGTCGGCACCCGGTAGGTCTCGCGGGCCGTCGCCGCGGCCAGGGCCGCCGCCACGCAGACCACCGCGGTGAAGATCGCGACGCCGAGCCAGTCGTCCTTGCCCGAGCCGATCGCCGCCACGACGCTGGGGGCGAAGCCTGCCACCGCGAAGCCGATCTGGGTGCCGATCGCCATGCCGGACAGGCGGACGCGGGCGCTGAACATCTCGCCGTACAGCGACGGCCAGACCCCGTTCACGCCCGAGTACGCCACCCCGAACAGCACGATGCCGAGGACGAACAGCAGCGCGTACGAGCCGATCGAGATCGACCACAGGTACGGGAAGATCAGGACGCCGCAGGCCAGGCAGCCGGTGATGAACACCGGTTTGCGCCCGACGCGGTCGGCGAGCCCGGCCAGCAGCGGGATCGCCGCCAGTGCGACGACGTTCGCCAGCACGCCGACCCAGAGCATCGGGGTGCGGGCCAGGCCGATCGTGTTCACCGCGTAGCTCAGCGCGTACACCGTGAAAATGGTGCTCACCGAGGCGATCGTCGCCGCCACGATCACGCGCAGGACGTCCACCCAGTGGTGGCGGAACAGCAGCGCCACCGGCAGTTTCGCGACCTCGGTGCGGGCGAACACCGGCGTCTCGTCGAGCTTGCGCCGGATCACGAAGCCGACGACCACGACGAGCGCGCTGCCCCAGAACGGCAGCCGCCAGCCCCAGGTCAGCAGGTCTTCCGCCGGCAGCGCGGCGACGGGGAGGAAGATCGCGGTGGCCAGGATCTGGCCGGCCTGCGTGCCGCTCAAGGTGAAACTGGTGAAGTAGGCGCGCCGGTGCTCCGGCGCGTGTTCCAGGGACATCGAGTTCGCGCCCGCCTGCTCGCCGGCCGCGGAAAGTCCTTGCAGCAGGCGGAGAACGACCAGCAGGATCGGCGCGAGGACGCCGACGCTCGCGTACGTCGGCAGGCAGCCGACGCAGAACGTCGCGAAGCCCATGAGCAGCAGGGTGAAGACGAGCACGCGCTTGCGGCCGAACTTGTCGCCGACGTGGCCGAGGACGAACGCGCCGACCGGCCGGGCGAGGTAGCCGACGCCGAAGGTGGCCAGCGCGAGCAGGGTGCCGGTGGCGGGGGAGGAGGCGGGGAAGAACACCTTGCCGAACACGAGCGCGGCGGCGGTGCCGTAGATGAAGAAGTCGTAGTACTCGAGCGCGCTGCCGATCCAGGCGGCCAGCGCCGCCTTGCGGGGCATCGATCCGGTCACGGGCACGATCTCCTGACGTCCGTGCTTCGTTGCGCAGAGTCGGCGGGGAAGCAATGTACGGTCTAGTTAGTTAATAAAGAGTGCGAGACCGGACCCCGGGTGTCAAGAGATCCTTTTTGCCGGGGGAGCGCGGAGCTCAGCGCGCGGTCAGGTACTCGATCAGCAGGGTGCCCAGCATCGCGCGGTAGTGCTCGCGGCGGGCCGGGTCCAGCATGTCGCGGCCGAAGATCGCCTGGAACGTGTGCCGGTTCGCCAGCCGGAACACGCAGAACGAGCTGATGACCATGTGGACGTCGAGCGCGTCGACGTCCTCGCGGAACAGGCCGGCCTTCCGGCCGCGCTCGAGGATTCGCGTGATCCCGCCGAGGGCCGGGTCGGCCAGTCCGGCCAGGATCTCTGACTGCGACAGGTGTTCCGCGTAGTGGATGTTCTCGATGCTGACCAGCCGGATGAAGTCCGGGTGTGCCTCGTGGTGGTCGAACGTCAGCGCGGCCAGCTGCCGCAGCGCGTCCTCCGGCTCGAGGTGTTCGACGTCGAGTTGCTGTTCCGAGGCCCGGAGCGCGGAGTACGCCCGCTCCAGCACGGCGATGTAGAGCTGTTCCTTGCCGCCGAAGTAGTAGTAGATCATCCGCTTGGTGGTGCTGGTGCGGGCGGCGATCTCGTCGACCCGGGCGCCGGTGTAGCCCTTGTCCGCGAACTCCCGGGTGGCCACCGCGAGGATGTCGGCGCGGGTCCGTTCCTTGTCGCGCTGGCGCTCGGCCTCCGACGATGGTGCGGCCACCGGGCTCCCTCCGCTGCAGGTGAACACCCACTCTAGTCCAGCCCTTCCGTCGGGGCGGACGCCGCGCTACCGTGAACGTACTAGTTCGTACATTAGCGGCCGAAGGGTGACGCGTGACCAGCTACCTGATCGGACTCGTCGGCACGGGCATCGGGCCGTCCGCCAGCCCGGCACTGCACGAACGCGAGGCCGACGAGCTCGGCCTCCGCTACGTCTACCGGCTGCTGGACCTCGACGTGCTGCGCCGCCCGGTCGCCGACGTCCTCGCCGCCGCCCGCCTCGCCGGGTTCGACGGCCTCAACGTCACCCACCCGGCCAAGCAGGCCGTCGTGGCGCACCTGGACGAGCTCTCGCCGGAAGCCGAAGCGCTCGGCGCGGTCAACACCGTCGTCTTCGAGAAGGGCCGCGCGGTCGGCCACAACACCGACGCGACGGGGTTCGCGCGCAGCCTGAGCCGGGGCCTGCCGGACGTGCGGATGGACGACGTCGTCCTGCTGGGCGCCGGGGGAGCGGGTGCGGCGGTCGCGCACGCGCTCCTCTCGCTCGGCACCGGGCGGCTCACCGTCCACGACGTCGACGGCGACCGGAGTGCCCACCTGGTCGAGGCGCTCGAACGGAGGTTCGGCCCGGGCCGGGCGGAAACCGGCGACCCGACCGCGATCCACCGCGCCGACGGCCTCGTGCACGCCACCCCGACCGGGATGGCCGCCCACCCCGGCTCGCCGGTGCCGGCCGAGCTGCTGCACCCGCGGCTCTGGGTCGCCGACATCGTCTACCGCCCGCTGGAAACCGCGCTGCTGGCCGCGGCCCGCGCCCGCGGCTGCCGGGTGCTGCACGGCGGCGGCATGGTCGTGCTGCAGGCCGCCGAATCGTTCCGGCTCTTCACCGGCGCCGAGCCCGACCCGGCCCGGATGCTGCGCCACTTCGACGCCCTGGAAGGGGAGGCCGCCCGTGCCGCCTGAGCCGCGCACCGCGATCGCCACCGTCTGCCTGTCCGGCACCCTGGAAGACAAGCTCGCCGCGGCCGCCGCGGCCGGGTTCGACGGCGTCGAGCTGTTCGAGAACGACCTGATCGTGTCCCCGGCGAGCCCGGCCGAGATCCGCCGCCGCTGCGCCGACCTCGGCCTGTCGATCGACCTCTACCAGCCGTTCCGCGACTTCGAAGCCGTCCCGCCGGACCTGCACCGGGCCAACCTGCGCCGCGCGGCGCGCAAGTTCGATGTGCTGGCCGAGCTCGGCGCCGAGACGATCCTGGTCTGCTCGTCGGTCTCGCCGGAGGCGATCGACGACGACGAACTCGCCGCCGAGCAGCTGCGGGCGCTGGCGGAGCTGGCCTCGACCCGCGGGCTGCGGATCGCCTACGAAGCCCTGGCCTGGGGCCGGCACGTCAGCGGCTACCAGCACGCCTGGCGCATCGTCCGCCGCGCCGCGCACCCCGCGCTGGGCGTCTGCCTGGACAGCTTCCACATCCTCTCCAAGGGGCACGACCCGGCACCGATCCGCGCGATCCCCGGCGACAAGATCTTCTTCCTGCAGCTCGCCGACGCGCCCAGGCTGCCGATGGACGTGCTGCCGTGGAGCCGGCACCACCGGCTCTTTCCCGGCCAAGGCGACTTCGACCTGACCGCGTTCACCGGGCACGTGCTCGCCGCGGGCTACCGCGGGCCGCTGTCGCTGGAAGTCTTCAACGACGTGTTCCGCCAGGCCGACCCGCGCCCGGCCGCGGTCGACGCGCTGCGGTCCCTGCTGGCCCTGAAGGAATCCCTGGGCGTGGTGACCCTGCCGGGCGCGCCGGCGCTGACCGGGCACGCGTTCGCCGAGGTCGTCACCGATCCGGGCGCGGGCAGGGTGCTGGCCTCGCTCGGGTTCGCGCGCACCGGCGTGCACCGCACCAAGCCGGTCGAGCTGTGGGAGCAGGGCGAGGCCCGGGTGGTGGTCAACGAAGGCGGTGCGGCGCACGGCGCGGTCGGCGCGGTCGCGCTGACCAGCACCGACCAGGCCCGCTCGACCCGCCGGGCCGAAGCCCTGCTCGCACCGGTCCTGCCGCGGACCCGCGGGCCGCGGGAAGCCGACCTGGGTGCCGTCGCCGCACCGGACGGCACCGAAGTCTTCCTCTGCGGCGGGGACGACTGGCGGGACGACTTCGTGCCGACCGGCGAAACGGCCGCCGGCGCCGGCGTCTTCGGAATCGATCATGTGGCGCTCACGCAGCCCTTCGACCACTTCGAGGAGGCGGCCCTGTTCTACCGCTCGGTGTTCGGGCTGACGCCGTCGCCGGTGACGGAGTTCGCGGCGCCGTTCGGGCTGGTGCGCAGCCGCTCGGTGGCGGCGGGGGCGGTCCGGCTGACGCTGGAGGCCGCCGTGGTCCGCCGCGGCGAATGGGCGCCGGCGGTCCCCGAACCGCAGCACGTGGCGTTCGCCTGCACGGACGCGCTCGCCGCGGCCACGGCGATGCGGGCGGCGGGCGCACCGCTGCTGGACATCCCCGGCAACTACTACGACGACCTCGAAGCCCGGCTGGACCTGCCGCTGGGACGACTCGCCGCGCTGCGGGAGCGTTCGGTGCTCTACGACCGGGACGAAGACGGCGAGTTCCTGCACTTCTACACCGCGCTCGCCGGCGCGCGAGTGTTCTTCGAGGTGGTGCAGCGCATCGGCGGCTACCGCGGCTTCGGCGTGGTCAACGCGCCGGTGCGGATGGCCGCCCACCGCGCCCGCCGACACGCGGTCCCACCGGTGAAAACGCCGGCCTGATCGCCTCCACCGCCCCGGGAAGTCTTTCCCGGGGCGGTTTTCGTCGTGGCCGAGTTTCGCGGGCGCGGGCGATTCCCGTGCCCCGCCGGTGAAAAACGTCCGGGACACGTTCGTATCCGGACGACTTCTGGCACGTCGCTCCGGGTGCGGGTAACCGTCCGGCTACTCGCCGCATGCGTTTACAACGTTCCGGCAACCGCCTTGACAGGGCCTGTGGTACGTACCACTCTAACCCCAACATTGGTCTACACCATTTGGGGCGCTCGGCCACGGTGGCCGGGCATGGAAAGGACGGCATCGAGTGAAACGCTGGCTCAAGCTGGCGGCGGGCGCCGCCGCATTCACGCTCGCGACCGCGGGCTGCGCGGGGTCCGGTGGCTCGGACACCGCGGCCTCGTCGAGCGGCAATGCACCGCTGAGCGGGACCGTCACGGTCTGGCTGATGACCGGCTCCGCGCCGGAGAAGACGACCGACGCGCTCAACAAGGAGTTCGAGGCCGCGCACCCCGGGGTCAAGGTCAAGTACGAAGTCCAGCAGTGGGACGGCATCCAGCAGAAGCTGACCACCGCGCTGGCCAGCGGCGCGCCGCCGGACGTGATCGAGATCGGCAACACGCAGACCGCGGCGTTCGCCTCGAACGACGGCGTGCTGACCGACCTGACCGCCGACAAGGACAACTTCAACGGCGCCCAGTGGCTCAAGGGTCTCGCGGACTCGGGCACCTACGAAGGCAAGATCTACGGCGTCCCGTTCTACGCGGCCAACCGTGAGGTCATCTACCGCAAGGACATGTTCGAGCAGGCCGGCATCACCAAGGCGCCGACGTCGAACGACGAGTGGATCGACGCGATCACCAAGCTGAAGACGAAGTTCGGCTCCGACCCCGACTTCCAGGCGCTCTACATGCCGGGCCAGAACTGGTACGCGCTGCTGTCGTTCATCTGGGACAACGGCGGGGACATCGCCAAGGCCGACGGCAAGAACTACAAGGCCACCCTCGACACCCCCGAGGCCAAGGCCGGCCTGGACTTCTACAAGAAGCTCGTCGACACCTCCGGCACCAAGGCGCCGAAGGACGCCGACGAGGCCAAGCCGCAGCAGGCGACCGTCTACGGCGCCGGCAAGGTGGCCATGATGATCGGCCTCCCGTGGGAACTGGCCACCGCGGCCAAGACCGACGCGAGCCTCACCGGCAAGACCGGCGCCTTCGCGATCCCGAGCAAGACCGCCGGCCAGAGCGCCCCGGTCTTCCTGGGTGGCTCGAACCTCGCCATCCCGGCCAACAGCAAGAACGTGGCCGCGGCCAAGGAGTACATCAAGCTGATCTCCAGCCCGAAGTACCAGAGCCAGCTCGCCGCCGCCGGCGTCGTGCCCGGCACGTCGACCGACCTCACCGGCCTGGACAAGGACCCGCTGGGCAGCGTGATGGCCAAGGCTTCGGCCAACGGCAAGGCCGTGCCGGCCAGCCCCAAGTGGGGTGACGTGGAGTCCGGCCAGAACCCGGTCAAGGACATGCTGACCGCGTACCTGACCGGCAAGAAGACCCTGGACCAGGCGACCGCCGACGCCAACGCAGCGCTGAACAAGCTCATCGGCGGATGACCGCGACCGCGAATGTGACGATGCCGGCGGGGGCGACCCCGCCGGCATCGCCGCGCGACACCCGGGTCAAGAAGCGCAGGCGGGGCCGGTTCGGCGACCGGGTGCTCCCGTACCTGCTGCTGCTCCCCGCGTTGGCGGCCATCCTGGTGCTGCTCGCCTGGCCGCTGGTCCAGGTGCTCGCGATCAGCTTCCGCAAGCTCGACATCGGCCAGCTCGTCTCCGGCAAGACCGTCTGGATCGGGTTCGACAACTACACGAACACGCTGTCGGACCCGGAGTTCTGGACGGTCACCGTCCGGACGCTGGTGTTCACCGCCGCCATCGTGGCCGCCACCATCCTCGGCGGGCTGCTGCTGGCGGTGCTCATGCGCCACCTCGGCCCGGTCGTGCGGATCATGGTGCAGGTGACGCTGGTCCTGGCGTGGGCCACCCCGGTGATCGCCACGACCACGGTGTTCCAGTGGATCTTCGACCAGCAGTACGGCATCCTCAACAAGACACTCGACCGGCTGGGCTTCCCCGGCTTCATCGGGTTCTCGTGGTTCTCCAGCGGCGCCAGCACGCTGACGGTGATCGGGCTGCTCATCGTCTGGCAGGCCGTGCCGTTCGTGACGTTCTCGCTGTACGCGGGCATCATCGGCGTGCCACGCGAGCAGTACGAGGCCGCGGGCATCGACGGCGCGAGCGCGTGGCAGACGTTCCGGGCGGTCACCTGGCCCGCCATCCGGCCGATCACCACCATGGTGACGTTCCTGTCGGTGCTGTGGGACTTCAACGCCTTCGCCCAGATCTGGGCCATTCGCGAGGGCGGGCCCGACGGCGGGAGCACCACCCTGGCCGTCGTCCTGTACCTCAAGGGCATCGCGGGCAACCACTTCGGCGCGGCGGGCGCGATCGCGACGCTGATGCTGATCGTGCTGGCGATCGTCACCGGCCGGTACATCCAGCTGCTCGTCCGGACCCCGGAAGGTGATCTCAAGTGAGGAAATCGCTGCCGCAGCGGATCGCGCTGTCGGTCGTCGGCGTCCTGGTGGCGCTGGCCATCGTCTTCCCGACGTACTGGATGTTCGTCACGTCGCTGAGATCGCCCGGCCAGATCCTCTCGCCGAAGTACGACCTGATCCCGACGTCGATCTCGTTCGGCAACTTCGCCACCGCGCTGGGCAAGGACAACTTCCCGGTCTACCTGATGAACAGCCTGATCGTCACGGTCGGGTCGGTGCTCTGCGCGCTGGTCGCCGGCACCCTGGCCGCGATCCCGCTGTCGCGGCTGCGGTTCACCGGCCGCCGCGGTTTCCTGGTGCTGGTCATGGTCGCGCAGCTGGCCCCGGTGTCGGCGCTGTTCATCCCGCTGTTCCTGCTGATGCGGGACGCCGGGCTGCTAAACACACTGCCGTCGCTGCTGCTGATCTACTTCGCCACCACGCTGCCGTTCACGGTCTGGATGCTCTACGGCTTCGTCAACGGGATCCCGTACGAGCTGGAAGAGGCCGCGATGATCGACGGCTGCAGCCAGACCGGCGCGTTCCGCCGCGTCACGCTGCCGCTGCTCGGGCCGGGACTGGTCACCACCTCGGTGTTCAGCTTCATCACCGCGTGGAACGAGTACCTGTTCGCGCTGGTGTTCATCCAGGACAAGCCGAAGGAGACGCTGCCGGTGTGGCTGGCGTCGTTCCGCACCGCGTTCGCCACCGACTGGGGCGGCGTCATGGCCGCGTCGGTCATCTACGCGATCCCGGCGCTGATCTTCTTCCTGCTCGTGCAGCGCAAGCTCGTGTCCGGCGCGACCGCCGGCGCCGTGAAGGGGTAGCCCCGTTGTTCACGCCCGAGACACAGTCCACGCCCGAGACGCAGTCTTCGCCCGAGAAGCTCGCCGAAGCCGTCCTCCTGCCCGGGTTCGCCGGGACGACCGCGCCGGACTGGCTGCGCCGCCGGGTCGCCGAAGGCCTGGGCGGGGTGGTGCTGTTCGGCCGCAACGTCGTCGACGACGAGCAGGTCGCCGCGTTGACCGCACAGCTGCGCGGCGAGCGGGACGGCGTGGTCGTCGGCATCGACGAAGAGGGGGGTGACGTCACCCGCCTCGACGTGAACACCGGGTCGTTCGTGCCGGGTCCGCTGGCGCTGGGCGCGGCCGACGACCCGGAGCTGACCACGGCCGTCGCCGCCGCGCTCGGCGAGCGGCTGGCGGCCTGCGGCGTCACGGTGAACCTCGCGCCCTGCGCGGACCTCACCCTGGCCGCCGAGGACCCGATCATCGGCGTCCGGGCGTTCGGGTCCGACCCGGCGAAGGCGTCGCCGCACGTCGCGGCCTACGTGACCGGCCTGCAGAAGTACGGCGTCGCGGCGTGCGCGAAGCACTTCCCGGGCCACGGCGCGGCGACCGAGGACTCGCACGTGGCGCTGCCGGTGCTGCCGCGCACGGTCGAGGAACTGCGCGAGATCGAGCTGGTCCCGTTCGCCGCGGCGATCCGGGCCGGGGTGCGCTCGGTGATGTCCGGCCACCTGGTGGTCCGGGCCTGGGGCGACGAGCCGGCCACGCTCAACCGCACCGCGCTCACCGACGTCTTGCGCGGCGAGCTCGGCTTCACCGGCGCGGTGATCACCGACGCGCTGGAGATGGGCGCGGTCTCGGGCGCGTACGGCAAGCACGACGGCCTCGGCCGCTCCGCCGTCCGGGCCCTGGCCGCGGGCGCCGACGCTCTGTGCCTGGGTGGTGCGGCGTTCGAGGCCGCGCACCTGGACGCGTGCGTCACGGCGATCGTGGCCGCGGTCGCGGCGGGGGAGCTGCCCCTGGAACGGCTGGCGGAAGCAGCCGAGCGGACGGCGGCGCTGGGCACCGACCCGGCACCGGCGAAGGTCGGTCCCGTCGATCGGCGGCTCGGTCTCGAAGCCGCCCGCAAGGCCCTTCGGGTCCAGGGCGAGCCGCGGCTGGCCGGACCACCGCTGGTGGTCGACGTCCAGACCGAGCCGACCATCGCCGCCGGGCCGATGCCGTGGGGCCTCGGCGCGCACCTGGCCGAGCTCCTGCCGGGGACCCGGGCGATGACCGCGACCCCGGACGACGCCGAGGCGGTGCTCGCGGCGGCGCGGGAGTTCCCCAGCGTCGTCGTGGTCACGCGGGAGGCACACCGGCACCCGCGGGTGCGGCAGCTGCTGGCCGCGTTGTCCACTGTGGAGTTCATCCGGGTGGAAACCGGCGTGCCGGGGCCCGCAGGCGACGGTCCGCGGATCGACACGTTCAGCGGCTCCTGGGTCAGTTTGCGCGCCGCCGCGGAATATCTTGCCTGAACCGGACGAAACCCCGCCCTGGTGCCGGGGTTTCGTCCGCTTTGCCGCATCTCCACAAATCCGGCCACCATTTGTACGGCGCTTGTACCAGCGATCCCCATTCTGTCCCCATACCGGAAAACTGGAGGACGGAACAATGAACATGGGTATCGTGAAGCGGATGGCCGGGGTGGCCGGCATCGCCGCGGCGATCGTGGTCGTCGGGGCGGGCCCGGCGTTCGCGGCCACCGGCACGGTGCACACCGACTCGGGTGCGCCGCTGACCGTGCGGTCCAGCCCGAGCGCCACCGCGAGCTCGGTCGGCAGCATCGCCGAAGGCACCGCGGTGACCATCACCTGCCAGACCAACGGATCCACGGTCGACGGCAAGTACGGCACCTCGGACATCTGGGACAAGGTGGGCGACGGCTACGTCAGCGACGCCTACGTCTACACCGGCTCCGACGGCCGGGTCGCCCCCGACTGTGCGGGCTCGACGCTGACCTGCTCCACCGCGGGCACCGGCGACCCGAAGACCTGCGCGCAGGCGGTGGCCTACGCCAAGACCCGTATCCACACCAACGACCTCGACTCCTACGAGGGCTGGTGCGACCGGATCAACGCGCAGAACTACGGCTGGACCGCCTCGGGCTCGAACACGGCCTACATCCACTGGACCCAGATCCCGTCGTCGTTCAAGCACCCGGGTGACTACCAGGTCCCGGCCGGCGGGCTCGCCTTCTTCAAGAGCAGCGGTGCCGGCCACACGATGATCTCGATCGGCGACGGCAAGTTCCTGTCGAACGACATCAACGGCTACGGCAGCTACACCGAGACGACGATCGCGCAGATCAAGAGCAAGTGGGGCCAGACCTACCTCGGCTGGTCGCAGCCGTGGTTCCAGGTCAACCACTGACACCCTGACCGCGAACGGGCCCCTGTCCACCTCTCCCGGACAGGGGCCCGCTCGCGTCCGTCCACAACGGACGTCAGGACATCGCGATCGCGGTCTTCGCCCGGACCGCGGTCGAACCGCGTAGCTCGTTGTCCGCCGGGCGAGCGTCCTCGCGGTAGGACGGGTCGAGGCTCGCGTACACCTTGAACTCCGCCTTGCCCGCCGCGGCGTCGGCCGCGGTGAACGTGTACGCGAACGGGAAGACGACCTTGCGGCCCGCGGCCGCCGGCACCCACTGCTTCAGCTGCCCGACCTCCTGGTAGTAGCCCTGCTCGTTCAGCTTCGACAGGGTGACCGTGACCGTCTCGTCGTGGCGGGTGTTCGCGACCGACACCTTGATCGGCTTGGTGTCGTCCACCCGCCCCTTGGCCGGCACGACGAAGTCCGAAAGGGACACGTCGTGCGTTTCGACCTTCACCGTGTCGAAGCCGGTGCCGGTCCGGCCGTCGGCGGTCGCCCCGGTGACCTCGATGCGGTACTCGCCGTCCGCGGCGTACCGGTGCACGATGGGCGCACCGGTGATGGGGGCCGACCCGCCGTCGCCGAAGCGCACCTCGCCGCTGACGAAGTCCCGCCTGAGGCTGTCGCCCGAATACGGAACCAGCGTCACATCGGTGTAGACCGTGGGGTTGTTCGGGTACGGCGTCACGAACGGCGCCAGCGGCGGTGCCGTGTCGAGCCGCAGCTGGAACGGCGAAGCGGCCTCGACGTCGTCGGCGACGCGGATCCGGTAGGACTGCCCGGCGACCGCGGTGAACACGGCGGCCCGGCGGTCGCCGGAGGCGACACAGTCCACTTCGGACAGCGAGTCCGGCGTCGTGCCCCGGTACACCGTGATGCCTGGGCCCCAGTCGTACATCGCCAGCGCGCTCACCGACCGGGTGCGGTCGGGGGTGAATGCGAACCACACGGACTTCTCCGCGGCGGGGTCGCAGCTCGGCCGCACCTCGCCGGGCTCGGCGGACGCCGCGGTCAGGTCGCCGGCGTAGTCCCCGGGCACCGAGACGGGCGTGGCCGCCGCGAAGCCGTCGTTCTGCGCCGGCGGCACGGTGGTGAACTCCGCGGTGAGGTCGCCCTGGTTGTACTGCTGGGCGAACAGCACGTGGTAGGTCGTCCCGGCGGTGGCGCGGAAGGTCACGTAGCCGGGGCTGTCCCACGTGCGGCAGGCACCCGGGACCTGCGTCAGCGACCCGCGGTCACCGGTGTAGACGGCGACGAACGGCCGCGTCCCGGTGCTGGACGGCGTCACCCGGACGAAGGCGTCCGCGGGCGCGGTGAAGTCGTACCAGACGCTCCACGTCGTGTAGGTGTTGCACGGTGTCGGGTCGTCGGGCGCCTTCGTCGCCTCCCGGACGTCCTGGGACGCCGTGAACGGCAGGGCGGTGACGGCGGTGGCGGAGCCGAAGTCGTCGTTGGACGGGGCCGCCGCGTGGGCGACCCCGGGCGCCAGCAGCGCGGCCGTGACGGCCGCGAGGCCGGCGAGCAACGGGCGGAGTTTCATGTGGTTCCCCCTGGAAGTGGTCAGACGGCGACGATGCGCGTGGCGGGCGGCTTGACGGTCGTGGCGATGGAGATCGCCTCGTTGTCGCCCGGGAAGGCATCGGTCGACGGGTACGCCAGCTGGACCTCCGCTTGGAAGGCGACCTTTCCGGCGGCCGCGTCGTCCGGGGTGAAGGTGTAGGCGAACGGGAAGCGGACCTTGCCGGTGGCCCGCGCGGGCACCTGCAGGGTCAGCCGGCCGATCTCGGTCCCGCTCGTGGACCGCTTGGAGAGCACGACGGTCACCGTTTCGGCGTACCGCGTGTTCGTCACGTCGACAGTGATCGACTTGCTTTCGCCCTGCCGCGCCGAGGACGGGACGGTGAACTTCGAGATCCCGACGTCGTGCGTGGTCACCGTGACGGACTGGGTCACCGTCGCGGTGCGCCCGTCGGGCGACGTCGCGTGGAGCGTGGCGGAGTAGACGCCGTCGGCGGTGTAGCGGTGGTACACGGTCTCGGTACCCACCGGCGCGCTCGTGCCGTCGCCGAAGTCCCACGTCCCGCCCAGCGGCAGATCGATCTGCTCCCACGACGACGCGGAGAAGCCGACGTTGTCGAACACCGTCGGGGACGACGGCCAGACCTCCACGTCCGGGTTCAGCGGCGGCGTCTCCGCCAGGGAGAAGGTGAACGTCCCGTAGCTGTGGTGCGCGCCGGTGACGCGGATGGCGTAGACCGTGCCGGGGCTCGACCGGAACAGGGCCGGGCGGGCGGAATTGTTCCGTGCGCAGGCGACCTGGGCCAGGTCTGCCCCCGAGTGTCCGGCGTAGACGGTGACGGTGGCGTCGGTGCCTTCGACCCGCGCGGTGAGCGGCTGCGCCGCACCGGAGGCGGTGTAGGAGTACCAGACCGAAGGCTGGCCCTCGTCGTCCACGCAGCTCGATTCGGGCTCGCCGGTCTCCGCCGCGGCCACCGAGAGGTCCGGGTGCCTCGCGAACGGCAGGGCGGTCACCGGCTCGGCGTTCGCGGAGGTGTCGTTGGGCGCCGGGGCCACCGTGTCGAGCGCGAACGACAGCGCACCACCGGGAGCGTCGATCCCGGCGACCAGGAAGGAGTACGTCGTCCCGGCCGTCGCGCGGAACGTGACGGCCGGCCCGGTTCCGTAGTCGCAGGCGTCGGCGACGGGCTGCAGGCCGCCGCGTGTGCCCGTGTTCGCGGACAGGAGTGTCCGGTGGTCACTGCCCGCCGTGGTGGCGCGCAGCAGGCCATCCTGCGTCGCGGTGTAGCGGAACCAGACCGTGCCGGCCGCGGCGTAGCCGCTGCACCAGCCGGGGTCGTCGGCCGCCTTGGTGGCCGCGCCGGTGTCCTCCTGCGCCGTGAACGGCAAGGCCGTGACGACGGCAGCATTGTCGAAGTCGTCGTCGGCCGGTGGCGCCGCCGCCTGAGCGATGCCCGGCACCACGGTGGCCAGCGCCGCGGTCAATACCGTGACCACGGCGATCCGGCCACGGGACCGTAACGGAAACAGCACGAAATCCGCCCCCCTCGCGGGTGTTCTCCGTCCCCATGACGAAGATCCCGCGAGGCGTATCGGCGGCATTCCGGTCCGCGTGACAGGCTTCCGGCAAGTTACGCCGAATGCCGCAACCGGGTCAGGTTTTCATGATCCGATGTGCCGGATTTGTGAGGTATGCCAGGAGGTTTCCGGGCTGGTACGGCGGCTGCATCTGCTCACTGCGCTGCACCGCGCACGATCCCGCGAACTCCGTCGCCGGGTCCGCCCGGCCGATGACGCGGTTCGCCGAGCCGAACCACCGGAAGAGCGCGGTGAGCGAATTATGCAGTTCGCCCAATTCGTTGCGGGCAGCCAAGTACTCGAACGCGTCCTTTTCGAACACGAGCCCGCACTGCTCGGCGCGATCGGCCATCCACCGCAGGGCGAGGTCCGACAAGGCCGGCTGCCGGTAGCCGCCGCCGACGTCGGAATGGGCGCCCGCGAACCAGACCTGTTCGCGCACCTGGCCGTTCGAGGCCTTCGACGGTGCCCACACGGCCGGGCTGAACGACTTGCGGTGCTCGTCCACCGCCAGTGCCTGGAACGCCGCCTGCACGATCGACGTCAGCTCCATGTCGTGGAACTGCCAGCGCTTGTTCAGCAGGTGGATCAGGCGACCGCCGCTGAGGGGGATGCCGAGCGCGCCGACGGTGTCCCAGACGCCGACGAACCGGATGGGTGTCCGGTCTTCACGGGCGTACTTCGCGCGGAATTCACGGGCCCGCGGGCTGTCCGGGCCGGAGGTGGCCCGGTCGCGATCGCGGTAGAGCCGGTAGGCCTCGTCGAGCCGGCCGAGCTCGCCGGGGCGCAGGACACCGCAGTTGCGGATGAAGCCCACCGTGCTGCGCGCGGTGTAGGCACCACGGCTGAAGCCGAAGAAGAACAATTCGTCGCCGGGTTCGTAATTTTCGGCGACGAAGCGGTAAGCGTCCTGCACGTTCGCCGACAGTCCCATGCCGAAAGCGCCGCCGGTGAGGCGGTCCCACAGCTTTCCGGTGCCGACGCCTTCGTGGTAATACACCCGCTGTTCGGTGCCGGCCGGGTCGGCAGGCGCGACCACCTTCTGGAGCTGGCCGACGTTGGTGGGCGCCGGCTGGCGGAGGCTGTTCCAGGTCCCGTCGCAGCAGATCACCAGACGTTTCGCCATGCTTCCTCCCCGGTCCGGACCCTCGTGAGTCGCCGGCACCCGGTGCGGCGTTACGCTCACGCGAATACCCGAAACGGTGACGTTTCCCGATTTCCGGATCCGTGCTCGCCCGGTGATTTCCCCTTGCCCGGAAATGGCTCGCGCAGACCCGGCGAAGCTGCCGGCCCAAGCGCCCCAATGTGGCCTTCGGTGCGTCTGACGCACCCAAGGCGGCCTTCGGTGCGTCAGACGCAACCAAGGCCACATTGGGGCGCACTTGGCCGGGTCTGGAACCCCGCTACGGCTGGGGCAGGCTCGACGCGGCGACGATCCTGTCGCGGTGAAGGGGCAGCACCAGCAGCTCGGAGCGGCCGGGGGCCAGGGAGCCGATCGGCTGCCGGCCCCACCGGCGGTACATGGCGTGCGCCGGGGCGGCCGCCGGAAAGGAGTGGTCGAGACCGGTGAGCGGTTCGATCCGCGCGTAGCCGGTCGGAGCGAGCAGGTCCGCGAGGGGACCGGTCAGCTCGGGCGCCCCGGCGAGCAGCACCGTGGTCGCGGCGAGCCGGCCGGCTTCCTCGTCCCGGCCCGCGCGCAGGCAGCCGTCGGCCTCGAGGACGTCGAGCACTTCGGCGTAGTCGGGGTTCCTCCCGGCCAGCAGTTCCGCGCGGGTGCGGCTGCCGTCGCACCGGCCGAGCCACGCCCGGAACTCCCGCACCGGGGCGGTGATCGGGAACTGACCGCCGTTCGGCGTGATGAGCAGGCACAGCTCGGGTTCGAGGTCGTGGATCTCGATCCCGGTCAGCTGCGGGCGGACGTCGTCAGGCATGGCGAACCCCTCGGAAAACGGGCCGGACATGGCCGTGCCGCGGCCCCGGGAGCGGGGGCCGCGGCACGCCGGCTTGGCTGTGACTACTGGGCGGATGCGGCCGACGGTGCGGTTCCTCCTGACGGGTCGTGGGGTGTTCCCCGGTGGTGCCACCGGGTCGGGGTGACGTGAACAAATATGGCTCCCGGGTGTGCACCGTGACGTCTTCCGGAATGCGGTGCACATACCCGGCCCGTGCGTTCCTCATGACCCGTGCCGGAGGTACACCCGGGCCCGGCCACCACCGAGGTCGATCGGGTGGCCGTCAGAACGGGTGGGTCTCCACGTAAGCGGTCCAGACCTTCTTCGGCACGCACATCCGCCACGCCTCCAGGACCAGCTCGCGCAGCTCGTCCTGGTCGAGCGCGGCGAGGCGGCACCGCAGCCAGCGGAAGCGCATGTCCGAGGGTTCGGGCAGCAGGAACTTGGCGGGCTCCGCCGCGATCAGCGCTTCCCGCTGCTCGCGGGGAAAGGCGAAGCCCATCAGGGTTTCGTCCGCCGACAGTGCCACGAACACGATCTGGCCCACCCGGAACTTGATCCGGTCGCGCACCACCGCCTCGTAGGCGCGCGGGAGGGTGGACGCGAACGCACGAACGTCGTCACCGGTGACCATGCCGCCATTCTCGCGCGCGGAACCGGCGGCGCACCATCCCCGGTGCGCCGCCGGTCCTCGGGGTCACGCCCGGCAGGTCCGCCCGCGGTTCACGCAGTTCACCAGTCCGTTCATGATCCGCTGCGACATCACGTTGGCGAAGTCGTCGTGGTCGGACAGCGGGTTGTGCTTCTCCTGCGGGAAAGCGTCCACTTTGTACTGCTTCTTGAGCTGGATGTCCCGCGGGATGTCGTAGGTCAGCGAGATCTGCAGCTGCGGCACCGCCTTGAAACCCTTGCCGCACCGGCCGAACTGATCCGGGAACACGATGTGCGTGCGGTGGTTGGCGCTGTCGGTGTTCTTGCCGTCCCAGCAGCTCGGGAACGTGTGGACGCGCTTGACCTTGCTGCCCTGGGGGCAGATCGGGTACTTGTCGATCAGGCGGTTCTCGAAGCCGGTGCACGTCCAGCTCGCCTTGGCGTTGGCGAGCCCGTTGGTCGACACCTTCGCGTCGCCGTAGAGCACGCGCAGGAAGCGCGGCATGGCCACGACCTTCCCGACCGGGCTGCCGCGGAAGGTGAGCTGCACCTTCTGCGGGCGCAGGATCTTGCCGTCGTTGCCGGGCAGCTCGTTGTTCTCGTCCTGCCCCGGAAGCGCGCCGCCGGCTGTGGTGCTCGGGGGCGGCGTCGGCGTTCCGGTGTCCTTGCCCGGCTTCGTCCCGCACGGCGCGAGGCCGCCGAGGTCGCCCGGCTTCGGCGCGAACCGGCCGATCGCGATGGCGATCCGGTCGATGATCGCCGCGCGGCGATCCTTGAGCGGGTTCAGGATCGCGTTGCGCACGAAGTCCTGGCCGCCCTGGCCCTGCGTCGCGGCGATGCGCTGGTTGGCCTCGTCGGCCTGGTTGTCGAGCTGGTCCAGGTTGTTGTCCACTTCGGTCATCGCCTGGTCCGGGATGTCCGGCAACTTGCTGGCGACGTCCGGGCACGCGACCTGGACGGTCTTCGACTCGCGGTCGGCCTGCGCCCGGTCGCCGTCGGGCACCTTGGCGGGCTCGTTCTTTTCCTCTTCCCCGGTGTCGATGCGGACCACCGGCCAGAAGTAGGCGGACTTGTCGCCGTTGCGGCAGGTGGTGCCGGCCTTGACCAGGCTCTTGTTGTTCGAGTCGGCGTTCGTCGACAGGTTTCCGACGTAGTCGTGCAGGTGCTGGGCGCCGTTGCGGACGCCGGGCTGGGCGATGAAGTTGTCCGGGTTGAAGTGCTGGTTTTCGTTGCGGCCGCAGTCGACGGTGAACGTGCCCGTCGCCGCGCCGCTGACCGGGCGCGGGTCGAACTGGTTCGGCTTCACCTTCAGGATGTCGACGAAGAACGCGGGGTTCGCTTCGTCGGCGCTGGCTTCACCGGTGTTGCCGGTGGTCGTCGCGACGACGATGCCACCGACCGCGATCGCGAGGGCGAGGCCGCCGGTCGCGATCTTCGTCCGGCGGGAAAGGCGATGCCGTCCTTGGGTGCTGGACATGGGAAATCCTCCGGGTGTCGGGCTGGCGGGAACGCGCGACACTGAACGAGTACGAGCCCAGGCTCGTCCCGAACAGGCGGGGTTCTGTCACGGGTTTGTTTGCGGGTTTTGGTGCAAGTGCAATCGGCAGGGCACGATGCCCGGCTGGTCCACTGACCCGACATCAGTGGATTGCGCGCGCCCACCTGCCCGTGGCCGCGCCGTCAACCGGCTGGTTATCGTTCCGTTATGGAACCTACACGGGCGCTTGACACCGGGCAAGAAGTTCTTTTCGACAGTTACAACCCGTCAGGCCGGGTTCGTGTTTCCGTAGCGAAAGCGGCCTCTGACCTGCGGGTTCTCCTCGCCTGAGACGCTCGCGGAAAAAACTTTGAACCGAAGTGAACCGGGATCCGTATCCCCCGGTGAGACCAGGCGAATGCCCACAGGGCGGACTTCGCTCGCGAATTGCTGTGAAATGCGGGAATGGTGGTCTCGGGTGCCATTCACGACGGAGCCGTCAGGACACGCCTTTGTGGGCGAGCAGGCTCCGCCGCAGGGTCGCGAGCGCGCGGTGCTGGGCGACCCGGACCGCGCCGGCGCTGCCGAGGCCGACCGCGGCGGCCGTCTCCTCCGCCGTCATGCCGAGGATGATCCGCAGCACCAGGATCTCGCGCTGGCGCGGCGGGAGCGTGTCGAGCAGCCCGGACGACCAGTCGAGCGCCGCGGAGCGCTCGACCTCCTCGCCCGTCGGGTCCGCGCCGCCCGTGCGGCCGGCCGGGAGTTCGGCGACCGGGCTGGTGCGGTCGCGTGCCCGGCGGCGGTGGAAGTCGGACACCTTGTGCGCGGCGATGCCGAAGACGAACGGCACGAAGCCCTCGGGTGAGTGCCGGTACCCGGGCAGGGCGCGGACGATCGCGAGCAGCACGTCCTGGGCGCAGTCCTCGGCGTCCGACGACCCGTCCTGCCACGTGCGCAGCCGGCCCAGGCAGTAGCGGAAGACGATCGGCCGCAGCGCGCGCAGCAGCCCGGCCACCGCGGCGCGGTTGCCCTGCACCGCCGACCGGACGAGCGCCGGATCGAGGGAGAACATCGCCGTGGGCGTGGGAACCCCCTCGGCGGAGTGCGGCGGCATCGGTCCTCACCCCCTCTACCTGTGTACTCGGCAACCGACGGTCACGACGCTAGGTCACTCCGCGTGGCCGTGGCACCGGCCGGGCGGCCGTCCCGAACCGGGTCTTCCGGCCCTGGTCCGGATCGGCTCGATGTGCGTGGCCGGCGCCGTCGCGGGTGGCCGGGCCGAACGGCCCTATCGGCGCACCGGGTGAACCGATCACGCTGGTGGCCGGGGAATTCGCAGGAGAAACACAGGGACGAGATGGTGGACGACGTGGGCTTCGGGCTGCTGCTGGACCGGCAGCAGTGCCTCGCCTTGCTTCGGACGGCAAGCCTCGGACGGGTGATCTACACCCACCGGGCGATGCCGGCGGTGCGTCCGGTGCGCTTCACGGTCGTCGAGGACGCCGTGGTGTTCGCCGTCCCGCCCGGCAGTCCCCTGTACGCGGGCGCGCGCGATGCCGTCGTCGCCTTCGAGGTCGACGAGTTCGCCGCCGACCTGGGCGCCGGCTGGTACGTCAGCCTGCTGGGGCGCGCCACCGAGTCGGTCGCCGTCGACCTCACCTGCCCGTGCCCGGCGCCCGCCCGCGCCGGCCACCGGTTCCTGCGCGTCCCGGCGGAGACCATCAGCGGTCACCGCCTCGCGTGCCACGCGGAGTGATCTCCCGATCGCCGTAACAGCCCCGATCGCCCGTAACAGCCCCGATCGCCCGTAACAGCCCCGATCGCCCGTAACAGCAGAGCCTCCGTCATCGACCCACCGGATGGACGAACCGGATTGGGCCGACACGGGCAGTGGCCTGTGGGACCCTTGACGGCCCGGGGCAGGCCCGGGAGACGAGCGGAACCAACGGGGTCGACGGGAAGTGGCGGACGAAATCAGCATGCCGGCGATCCTGGCGGCGGTGGGCGGCATCGCCCGCGAGCTGGAGCTGCCGGCCTTGCTAGACCGCGCGGTGACGACGACGTGCGAGCTGCTCGGCGCCCGGCGCGGCCGGCTGGACCTCGCCGAGAACGGGACCGCCGGGTACGGCCGGGGCCCGCTCGGTCCCGGCGCCGTCGAGCTGCCGGTCCGCGCGGGAACGCAGACGTTCGGGACGCTGACCGTCGAGCCCGGCGAGGGCGGGGAGTTCGCCCGCCGGGAACGCGAGGTGCTCGGCGCGCTCACCGCGGCCATCGGGATGGCCGTCGAAAAGGCCCTGCTCGTCGACCAGATGCGCCGCCGCGAGCGCTGGCTCGAGGCGTCCTACGACGTCACCCGCGCCCTGCTCGCGGCCCAGGACCTGCGGGCCACGCTGCGGCTGGTCGCCGAACGCGCCCGCGTCGTCGCCGGCGGGACGGCCGGCGCGATCGCCCGGCCCGACGGTCCCGGCCGGCTCGTGTTCGACGTCGTCGAGCCGCCGGGCGAGGACGCCGACCGCCTCACCGGCCTGACCGTGCCGACCGAGGGCACCGCCACCGGGATGGCCTTCACCACCCGGCGCCCGGTCGTGGTCCGCGACTACGGCGAGCGTGTGCAGGAGCAGCAGCGCGACCGCGCCGGGCCGATGCCGGCGATGATCAAGGACCTCGACTCGGCGATCTCGGTACCGCTGATCGTCGGCGAGGAAACCCTCGGGGTGCTGGTGGTCGCGAAGTTCCGCGACCGCTCGCCGTTCACCGAATCCGACGTCCAGTTGGCCGAAACCTTCGCCGGGCACGCCGCGCTCGCCGTCGAGTTCTCGCGGGCGCAGGAAGCGCGTCAGCAGCTGGCGGTGTTCTCCGATCGCGACCGGATCGCCCGCGACCTGCACGACCTGGTCATCCAGCGGCTGTTCGCGACCGGGCTGGGGCTGGAGGGCGTCAGCAGGCTGATCGCCGACGCCGGTGTCGGCGCGCGCGTGGCCGGGTTCGCCCAGGACCTCGACGGCACGATCCGGGAGATCCGCAACAGCATCTTCTCGCTCCAGGCGCCCGCGCAGGCGCAGGGCAGCCTCCGCGCGGAACTGCTGCGGGTGGCCGTGGACGCCCGGGACGCGCTCGGCTTCGAGCCGCGCGTCGGCTTCGACGGCCCATTGGACGCCGCGGTGCCGGACGCGGTTCGTTCCGACCTGATGGCGTCGCTGAGGGAAGCGCTGACGAACGTCGCCCGGCACGCGGGGGCGAAGTCGTCGTCGGTCGAGGTCACCGTGGACCGGTTGGGCCGGCGGCTGACGCTGGTGGTGCGCGACAACGGGACTGGGCCGCCGGCGGAGACGGACCGGATCAGCGGCCTGGCCAACCTCGCCTCGCGGGCGGCCCGGTGGAGCGGCCACTGCGTGCTGGCGGCGGGTGAAGACGGCGGGGCGCGGCTGGAATGGACGGCGGAGCTGCCGGCGATGACCGGCGAGCAGGGGAGTGGACGATGACGATCGCGGTGTTCCTGCTGGACGACCACGAGCTGGTCCGGACCGGGCTGAAGACCGTCTTCGAACCCGAAGCCGACATCGAGGTGGTCGGGGAGGCCGGCACGGCGGCCGAGGCACTGGTGCGGATCCCGCAGGCCCGCCCGGACGTGGCCGTCCTCGACGTCCGGCTGCCCGACGGCGAGGGCGTGGCGGTGTGCCGGGAGATCCGGTCCACCGTGGACCCACCGCCCGCCTGCCTGATGCTGACGTCCTATTCGGACGACGAGGCGCTGTTCGGCGCGATCATGGCGGGCGCTGCCGGGTACATGCTCAAGCAGGTGTCCGGCCGGTCGCTGATCGAGGCCGTCCGCACGGTCGCCGCCGGCGGCTCCCTGCTGGACGCCACGCTCACCGCGTCGGTGATGAACAAGCTGCGCGGTGAGAACGTCGCGGCCCCCGACCCGCGGTACGAGCAGCTGAGCCCGCAGGAACGGCGGGTGCTGGACCTGGTGGCGGAGGGCCTGACCAACCGGCAGATCGCCGAGCGGCTGTTCCTGGCCGAAAAGACGGTGAAGAACTACGTCTCGTCGGTGCTGCACAAGCTCAACGTCGAGCGGCGCACCTCGGCGGCGGTGTACATGTCCCAGCGGCGGGCCGAACCCGGACGATCGGGCTGAGTTCGCGACTGATCGGACGAAACCGGTGGGGCGTTCGACGTATCCAGCCCCGGATGGAGTACACCTGTCGGGTGACGCACGAAGTGGCGTGCGCGGTAGAGGGGACGACATGGCGGGGTTGCCGGGCGGGGACTATGTCACGCAGGACTATGTCACGGGGCAGATCAAGGCACTTGCGGACGCGGTGCGCCACGAAGGGGCCGGCGGAGTCGGCACGCGCAGCTTCCAGCTGGCGGAGCACCTGGCGGCAGAGGGAGGCGTCCACCGCGGCGACATCATGACGGCCACGGCGACGCTGCTGGCGATGACGGCGTGGTGCGACGGCGAGGCGGAGGCGGCCCGCCGGTTCGCGGAGCTCGCGGGCGACCACGACGAGGAGTCGCGCGAGCTGGTGACCCACTTGCTGCGCCTGGAGGCGGGCGCGGACCGCGGCTGGCTGCCGCGGGACCAGGCCGAGGCCCTGCTGGAGTACGCCCACCGGGAGCGCCGAGGTGACCTGGCGACCCGGGTCCGCAGGCTTGCCGGAGTGCGGCGCGGGCGGCACCGGCGGGAGGACTAGCGCCGGCAACGGAGTGGTCGGCGGCCGGCGAGTTCGTCCTGGCGGGTGGCGCCCGCACTCGCACCGGCCAGGGCCGGTCAGCTTGCCTGAGCCTGCGCGACGGCGAGGATCGCGAACAGGAACGCGGCGGTCGCCGCCGCCGAGCGGAGCACGTCGATGCGGGCCCAGCGGCGGATCACGGCCTGCCAGCCCGGCGGGGGCGCCTCCGCGCGCCAGCCGCCGACCTGGATGTTGATCGGCACCGTACCGAGGAACGACAGCAGCAGGAACGCGACCATCGCGAGGAGGGCCGCCCACCTCGGCGCCAGGCCGGGGCCGGCGACCGTCACGAGGATTGCCGCCGCGAGGGCGGCCGCGGGGAGCATGACGATCGGTACCACCACTCGCAGCCGGCGTACCAAGGCCTGGCGGGCCACCAGATGCGCATGATCGTCCAACCGGGACAGTGCCGGATGAAGGCCGTAGCGGACGATCAGCTCCTCGCCGGCGAGGACACCGAGCAGGAAGAGGCCCGCGTACTGCAGAAAGTTGCTCACACTGAAATATTACCGTCACTGAATTTATCGTGCAACGGCCGGTGGTCGTAACTACAGTGAGCGCATGAGCCTGCCCACGGTGGACTGGGGGACACCCGCGTCCGGCACATCAGGCGCATCCGGCACGGAAGGGTTGCGGGAGCGCAAGAAGCGGCTGCTGCGCCGTCGGTTGACCGACACCGCCACCGCCCTGTTCCTCGAACGCGGGTTCGACGCGGTCCGCGTCGCCGAGATCGCCGCGGCCTGCGAGGTCTCGGAGAAGACCGTCTTCAACCACTTCCCCAGCAAGGAAGCGCTGATCCTCGACCGGCCCGAGGCGACCGCGGCGGCGTTGCGCACCACTCTGGCCCGGGCCGGCCGCGCTCCGGTCGAGGCGGTGCTGGACATCCTGGCCGGCGAGCTGGACGCCCTCCTGTCCTGGTTGGCCGCCCAGCCCGACCTGGCCGGCGCGAGCGCCCGGGTCCAGGCGTTCACCGCGATGATCCGGTCCACGCCCGCGCTCCGCGCGTACCACTGGGAAATGACCGAGCAGCTCGTCGCGGTGGCGGCCGAAGCACTGGCCACCCGAACCGGCCGCGGCAGCGACGACCCGCGGTGCCAGATCGCGGCGACGGCCCTGCTGGGGCTGTGGCGTGTCCAGTCGACGGCCCTGCGCGGAAGCCTCGACGGCGAGCACACCCCGGCGCAGATCCGCGACGCCGTCACCGCCGACGTGCACAGCGCGGCCCAGTTGATCGGCACCGGCCTGGCGGGGTTCGCCGGCCGTGCCGCGCCGGCCGGCTGAACGGCGCCGCCTTCCGGCGCGAGCACCGTCCACTCAGTCCGTGAGCGGCCGGGCCGGGTCGGCCAGCCGGGCCGGGTCCACGGTCCGGCCACCGAGGATCAGCTCGCGCACCGGGTCGAGGCCCTCGTCCCACTTGTTCACCTGCAGGCCCGCGACCACCCGGTCGCCGGCCAGCCAGAACGCGTGGAACGCCTCGGCGTCCCCGCGGGTGACCACCTGGTCGTAGCCGCCGGGCGGGAACCAGCCGGTGAACTCCATGCCCATGTCGTACTGGTCCGAGAAGAAGTACGGCAGGTCGTCGTGGACCACCTCGCGACCGAGCATCGCCAGCGCCGCCGCCGGGCCGCCGTTCGTCGCCGCGGCCCAGTGCTCCACGCGGACGCGGCGGCCGTAGCGCTCCTGCCACACGCTCGCGACGTCGCCCGCCGCGAAGACGTCCGGGTCCTCCGTGCGCAGGCCCGCGTCCACGAGGACGCCGTCGTCGACGGCGAGACCCGCCTCGGCGGCCAGCTGCGTCTCGGGCCGGGCGCCGGTGCCGACGACGACCACGTCGGCCGGGATCTCGCCGTCGTCGGTCCGCACCGCCGAGACCGCGGATCCGCCCGCGAAGCCCGTCACGCCGGTGCCGAACCGCAGCTCGACGCCGTGCCGGCGGTGCAGGTCGGCGAAGTAGCCGCCCAGTTCCGGCCCGAGCGTGGCGTGCAGCGGGGCCGGCCCGGGCTCGACGATCGTCACCGGGCAGCCGTGGTGGCGCGCGGCCGCGGCGGTCTCCAGGCCGATCCAGCCCGCGCCGGCCACGACGACCCGGCCACCCGAGGCCAGCGCGTCCCGCAGGCGGTCGGCGTGCGCGAGCCGGCGCAGGTAGTGGACGCCGTCGAGGTCGTTGCCGGGCACCCGCAGCCGTCGCGGCGACGCCCCGGTCGCCAGCAGCAGCTTCGTGTACCCGAGGCGTTCGCCGCCGGCCAGTTCCACCTCGTGCGCCGCGCGGTCGAGCACGGTGACGCGCCGGCCGGTCAGCACCTCGATGCCCTGGTAGGCGTACCACTTCTCGTCGTGGACGAAGACCGACGCGCGGTCGTCCTGGCCGAGCAGGTAGCCCTTGGACAGCGGCGGTCGCTCGTAGGGGAGGTCCGGCTCGGCGCCGACGATCACGACGCGCCCGCCGAACCCCTCGGCGCGCAGGGTTTCCGCGGCCTTCGCGCCGGTCAGCCCGGCGCCGGCGACGACGAACGTGTCCATCAGGAGATGACGCCGGTCAGGGCGAAGAACTCCTGCCGTGTCTTGGGTTCCTCGCGCAGCATGCCGTGCAGCGACGACGTCACGGTCTGCGCGCCGCTCGCCCGCACCCCGCGCAGGGACATGCACAGGTGCTCGGCCTCGATCACCACGCCGACGCCCTTCGGGTCCAGGTGCTCCTGCAGCCAGTCCGCGACCTGCTTGGTCAGCCGCTCCTGCACCTGCAGGTCGCGCGCGAACATCTCGACGACGCGGGCGAGCTTGGACAGCCCGAGGATCCGCTCGCCGGGCAGGTAGCCGACGTGTGCGACGCCGCGGAAGGGCAGCAGGTGGTGCTCGCACAGGGACTGCACCGGGATGCTCTTCGCCAGCACGAGCTCGTCGTAGCCCTCGTCGTTGGGGAAGGTCGTCAGCTGGAAGTCGCGCGGCTGCAGCATTTCCGCGTAGGCGTGGGCCACCCGCCGCGGCGTGTCGCCGAGGTGCTCCGACGACGGATCCTTCCCGAGCGCCCGCAACAGGTCGGCGACCGCGCGTTCGGCCGCGCGCAGGTCGACGGTGTCGCGGTTGTGGACGACACCGAGGTGCCGCAGGGGGACCGGAAGGCTGACGGGTTCGACGGTCACGGAGGTGCCTCCTTCTAAAATCAAGTCAGACTGACGTTAGAAGCTCCCCGGGGTTTTCGTCAACAGGTATTTGTTTTAGAGTGCGGTGATGCAGGAATCCCAGGCGCTGGCCGCGGTCGCGGCGCTCGACGAGCCGACCCGGCGCCGGTTGTACGAGTACGTGGTCCGCTGTCCGGAGCCGGTCAGCCGCGACGACGTGGCCACCGCTCTCGGCGTGCCCCGCGCGACGGTCGCGTTCCACCTCGACCGCCTGGTGGAAGAGCAGCTGCTGGTGGTGGGCCACGAGCGCCGGACGGGCCGGACCGGGCCGGGAGCGGGCCGCCCGGCGAAGCTGTACCGGCGCTCGGACCGGCAGGTGAGCATTTCCCTGCCCGAGCGCCAGTACGAGCTGGCGGGCCGCCTCCTGGCGGCGGCGGTGGAGGAGGCCGACGAAGCCGGCGGCTCACCGCGCGAGATCCTGACGCGCCGCGCCCGCGAGCACGGGGCGGTCCTGGCCGCCGGCGGCCAGGACATCGTGAGCACGCTGGAGGAAAACGGCTTCGAGCCGCGTACCGCCGGCGGCGAGGTGTCCCTCGCGAACTGCCCGTTCCACCGGCTGGCCCAGGCGCACACACGGCTGGTGTGCGAGATGAACCTGGGCCTGGTCGAGGGCATGCTGGCCGGGGTGGGGGAGCAGGGGTTGCGGGCGCGGCTGGACCCGCGACCGGGATCGTGCTGCGTCCGCCTGACGGCGAACTGAGCCCGGCATCGCAGGCTCGCCGGGCCCCAAGCGCCCCAATGTGGCCTTGGTTGCGTCTGACGCACCCAAGGCGGCCTTCGGTGCGTCAGACGCACCGAAGGCCGCCTTGGGGCGCTTGCGGGCGGGGGTGCTACTTCGGCGGGACCTCGCCGAGCCGCCCGGCCACCGCCGTCGTGATCGCGCCGGCGCCGAGCTCCGTGCCCGGCTTGATCCACGGCTGATCGGGCTCCGCACCCGCGATCGTGCGCTCGCCGATGAACCCGCCGGTCACCGGGTCGATGATCAGCTGCCGGATCTCGTGGCGGTCGGTCAACCCCAGCGCGACGCCGGTCCGGCCGTCGAGGTTGGCCTCCGCCGCCAGGACCGTGATGCCCGGGATCTTCGCCAGCGCCCGGTACCACTGCGCCCGCAGCTGCGCCGGCATCTGCCCCGCGCGGAGGATCTCGATGCCGAAGTGGAACATCACCGACGGCGTCGAGCCGCGGCCCTTCGTCAGCTGCTGCAGCTTCGCGTACAGCGCCGCCGGATCGTGCGGCAGTGCCGCGTAGAACGCCGGGCTGTCCCAGTCGCTCGCGTCGCCGCACTTCTTCGCCGGCTTGGCCTTCGGGAAGAAGTCGCCGCAGCGGCCCTGCCACTGGCCCTGGTCGGTGTCCGTGATCTCCGGCTCCGGGGCCTGCGACTGCGGCACCGAACCGCCGAGGAACTTCCCGGTGCCCAGGATCCTGCGCGTCTCCTGCCAGACGTCGTGCTCGTCCGCCGGGATCCAGCGGTCGACCTCCTGCTCCCACAGGTAGGTGTAGCCCGTGCGGTCGCCGGTCTGGACGCCGCGCTGCACCCACGTGTGCTCGGCGACGTAGCGGAACTGCCCGGGAGCGACGGGCCGGTCGGACGCGCCGACGGTCAGGTCCGCGGCCCGCGTCAGCACCTGGACCGCCGACATCAGCCGGACGTCCGGGGACGCCGCCTTCGGGCTCGAGCCGGTGGGCGGGGTGGCGGCCGAGCCGGCAGGCGGCGCCGCGGCCGGGCCGGGCGCCGGCGCCACCGGGCGCTGCTGGGCGACGACGACCGTCACCGCCACCACCCCCGCCGCGGCGGCCGCGACCGGCAGCGCGAACCGGCGAAAACGCTTCGGGCGCAAGGGGTGCACGGTTGCGGTGTCGAACTCGGCCAACAGCCGGGCGCGGGCGGCGGACAGGTCGGCCGGCGCGGTGCGGGCTTCGCGGTGGAGCAGCTCGAGGGTCTCGTCGAGCTCGTTCATGACTGGTTCTCCTCGGTGGGGACGAGCAGGGCCTGGAGCCGGTGGCGCACGCGGTGCAGGCGCGAGCGCACCGTGCTCGCGGGCACGCCGAGCGCCTCGGCGACTTCGGCCGGTTCGAGACCGGCCCAGGACGTGAGCAGCAGGACGTCACGGTCCTGTTCGGACAGTGCGGCGAGCTCGGCGGCCAGCACGCGCAGCCGTGCCGCCGCGTCGACCCGGCCGGCGACCGCGGTGTCGTGGCTCTCGGCCGGGCGGTCTCCGGCACCGGCCTTCGCGGTCAGCTGGAATCCGCGCACCTCCTGGCGCAGGTGGTTGCGCAGCAGGTTGGTCGCGATTCCGTAGAGCCAGCCGCGGATCGGGGCCTTCTCCGGGTCGTAGCTCGCCCGTCTTCGCAGCGCGACGACGAACGTCTCCGCCACGAGGTCGTCGGCGACGTGCACGCCCACCCGGCCCGCGAGATACCCGCGCAGGGGAGGGGCGTACTCGTCGAAGAGCCGCGCGAAGATCTCTTTCGGATCCCGTGCGGCGAGGTCGGGCCGGTCCAGCCGTTCGACGATTCTGGTCACGGTACTGGTTGTCGCGGCCCGCCGCCCGCGTCCCCGGCCGCCGTCCGGATGAGACGCACGCCACAGTGGTGGAACGGTCCGGCGTCCTGGGGACAACACCCGGTATGCGCAGAGGGAACGCGATGCTGCTCGCCGGCGTGTGTGCCGCCGCGGTGGTGGCGATGCCGGCGCTGGCCGCCGCGGTGCGGCCGCCCGGCCCGGCCGAGCCGGTTCCGCTGCCCACGACCCCGCCGGCCCTGACGACGAGCGTGGCCACCACGGCGACGTCGGCGCCCTCGGTGATTCCCGTGCCGGGCCTGCCCGCCGGCGCCGAGCTCGCGGACCTCGCGCCCGGGCGGCTCAGCGTGCTCGTCCACGACCGCCGGATCGGCCGGGACCTCGTCTCCCACCTGCCGGATGCCCCCTATCCGGCGGCGTCGCTGGTCAAGCTGCTCATCGCGTTCGAAGCGCTGCGGCAGGGCGAGCCGGCGGGCGTGGTCGCGGAGCTGCTTTCGCGCAGTGACGACGAGATCGCCGACCGGCTGTGGACGAAGCTGGGCGGGCCCGCGATCGTCACCGGCTGGGCCGCGCGGATCGGCATGACCTCGATCCGGCCGCCCGCCGATCCCGGTCGGTGGGGCAGCACCGTCGTCACCGCCGCCGACGTCGTGCGGTGCTACCGGTACCTCCTCGACGCCGCGCCCGCCACCACCCGGCAGATCGTCCTGCGTGCCCTCGGCGGCACGGCCCGCCGCGGCGCGGACGGCTTCGACCGGCTCTTCGGCATCCCGGCGGCGGTCACCGCCACCGACTGGGCGGTGCAGCAGGGCTGGTCCTGCTGCGACCCCGGCCGTGACCTGCACACCAGCGGGGTGGTCGGCGACCGCCGGTACGTCGTGGTCGTGCTGAGCGCCCAGCCGGCCGTCGTGAGCTGGGCGAACGCCGCCCGCCGCGTGACGGCGGTCGTGAAAGCGCTCTCTCATCCGCTCGGCTGGTCCTGACGCGGCGCGGGGCGTCCGGAAAGCGCCGGTTCGGCGGTACCGTCTCGGGAGTGAGGCAGTACGACGTGGAGGGGGCCAGGGTGGTGGACCGGGCGAAGCCGGGGGAGCAGACGAGGACCTCTCCGCCGGGGCCGCGGCAGCCGAGCCTGGCCGACGTCGCCGGCATGGCCGGGGTTTCGCACATGACCGTGTCGCGGGTGGTCAACGAGAGCGGGCCGGTGCGCCCGGAGACCCGCGAGCGGGTCCTCGCCGCCGTCCAGAAGCTCGGGTACCGGCCCAACACCGCCGCCCGGGCGCTGGTCACCGGCCGGTCCGGCACGCTCGGCGTGGTCGCGCTCGAGTCCAATCTCTACGGACCGGCGAGCACCCTCTACGGCATCGAAAACGCGGCTCGCGAGGCGGGCTACGGCGTCGCGATCTGCAGCGTGACGCGGCCGGGCCGGACGTCGATCGGCGACGCGGTGGAGAGCCTGCGGCGGCAGGCGGTGGAGGGGATCGTCGTGATCGCCCCGCACGTGACGGCCGGGCGCGCGCTCGCGGCGGCGCCCTGGGACATCCCGCTGGTGGCGGTCGGCGGCGGCGAGGCGGCGCCGGTGCCGGTGATCTCGGTCGATCAGTACGACGGCGCCCGGCGCGTCACCGAGCACCTGCTGTCCCTGGGCCACCGGACGGTCTGGCACCTGGCCGGTCCGGAGGACTGGCTGGAGGCCCGCGACCGGGAACGAGGCTGGCGCGAAACCCTGGAGGAGCGCGGCCTGCGCGTCCCGGCGGTGGTCCGCGGCGACTGGAGCCCGCGGTCGGGCTACGAGGCCGGCCGGGCCCTGGTCGGCAAGCGGGGACTCAAGGCGGTGTTCTCGGCCAACGACCAGATGGCCCTGGGTCTGCTGCGCGCGTTCACCGAGGCGGGCATCCGGGTGCCGGAAGACGTCCACGTGGCCGGGTTCGACGACGTGCCGGAGGCGGAGTACTTCACCCCGCCGCTGACGACGGTGCGCCAGGACTTCATCGAGGTCGGCCGCCGGACGTTCGGGCTCCTCGAAGAGCGGATGGCGGGCGGGGACGCCGGGGCACGGCACCTGGTGCCGGCGGAGCTGGTCGTCCGGGAGAGCACTGCGCGGCGCTGACCCGAGTGTCCTCAATGACTCATTCGGGACGTGGGAGGTCCCCAATGACTCATTCACGACACTTGGGACATGGTGTTAGCGCTAACAAGACTCCTGCACTGATCCATCTTGGTGTTGTATCTTGACGACTTCTGTGCGGTCGGCAAAGGTTCGTGTTCGATTGTGGTCCCCGCCGCTCCAGGAGGCCCCCGCATGCGCTCCCGTCGCCGTCGCCGGATGCTGTTCACCGTCCTGCTCTCCTTCTTCTTCGCCTTCGCCGGAATCGCCGTCCCGCAGGCGCAGGCCGCGGCACCCGCTCCCGCGGCGCGGGCCGGGCACACCGTCACCTACGACGGCTATTCCTTCCTGGTCGACGGGAACCGGACCTACCTGTGGTCCGGCGAGTTCCACTCCTACCGGCTCCCCAGCCCCGACCTGTGGCTCGACATCTTCCAGAAGATGAAGGCCGCCGGCTTCAACGCGACCTCGCTCTACTTCGACTGGGGCTACCACTCGCCGAAACAAGGCGTCTACGACTTCACCGGTATCCGGGACCTCGACAAGCTCCTCGACGTGGCGCAGCAGGCCGGTCTCTACGTGATCGCGCGGCCCGGGCCCTACATCAACGCCGAGGTCGACGGCGGCGGGTTCCCGACCTGGCTGTCCACCACGCCCGGCCACACCCGCAGCGCCGACCCGGTCTACCTGAAGTACTCCGACGAGTGGCAGACGCAGATCGACCGCATCATCGCCCGCCACCAGCTCACCAACGGCACCGGCAGCGTGCTGGCCTACCAGGTCGAAAACGAGTACTACAACGGCAATGCCGACGGTCGTGCTTACATGCAGCACTTGGAGGACAAAGCCCGCGCCGATGGCATCACCGTCCCGCTGGTCGGCAACAACAACGGCACCTTCAACGCCGGTGACGCCGCGCTCGACGTCGATGCCGCCGACTCCTACCCGCAGGGCTTCGACTGCTCGAACCCGGCGAAGTGGAACGGCGTGCCGGACATCAGCTACGACCACGTCCCCGGCAAGCCGCTGATCACCGCCGAGTTCCAGGGCGGCGCCTTCGACCCGTGGGGCGGCCCCGGCTACGAGAAGTGCGCCCAGCTGATCAACGACCAGTTCGCGAACGTCTTCTACAAGCAGAACATCGCCGTCGGCGCCACCGGCCAGAGCTTCTACATGCTGCACGGCGGCACGTCCTGGGGCTGGAGCGCGATCCCGCAGAACTACACTTCCTACGACTACGGCGCGGCGATCACCGAAGGCCGCCAGTTCGACCCGAAGTACGCCGAGGACAAGCTGATCGGTTACTTCACCCAGGCCGTCGCCCCGCTGACCAAGACCGACGGCCTCGCCGGCGCCCCGCTGACCGACCCGGCCATCACCGACACCGCGCGGATCAACCCCGACACCCGCACGCAGTTCCACACCCTGCGCCACAGCGACTCGACGTCCACCGCCACGAACACCACGAGCGTCGCGCTCGACTTGGCCGCGCACGCCGGCTACACCTACGACGACCGCGCGGCCGAGGTCGGCTACACCGGCACCTGGAGCCACGTCGGCCCCGAGGTCAACTACACCGGCGGGGACTACCAGCACACCGAGTCGTTCTCGAACGTCGCCGGGGACAGCGTGAGCATTCCCTTCACCGGCACCGGGATCCGCTGGGTGACGTCGAAGGACCCGAGCCACGGCATCGCCGACGTCTACCTCGACGACGCCAAAGTTTCGTCGGTCGACCTCTACGCCGCGGGCAAGCAGAACCAGATCACCGGCTACGAGGTCCGCGACCTCCCCGCCGGGCCGCACACGCTGAAGATCGTCGTCACCGGGCAGAAGAACGCGAAGGCCACGGGACCGTACGTCGTGGTGGACGCGGTCGACCTGCTGTCGGCCAGCACCGACTACTACCCGGTCGTGCCGCAGCAGCCCGGCACCGGCATCACGCTGAACGGACGGCAGTCGAAGATCCTCGTCGCCGGCTACGACCTCGGCGCCACCCGGATGCAGTACTCGACGTCGGAGCTCATGACGAACGCGGCCATCGGCAACCGGGACGTCGCGGTGCTCTACGGCGACCACGGCGGACCCGGCGAGACCGTCCTGCGGTTCGCGAAGCAGCCGTCGGTGCAGGTCCTCGACGGCGCCGCGACGAGCACCTGGGACGCCGCCCGCGGCGACCTGCGGCTGAACTACACCCACGACGGCCTGACCCGCGTGCTCGTCACCGCGCCCGGTGCGCGGCCGCTGCTCCTGCTGCTCACCGACAAGGCGACCGCGGCGACGTTCTGGCGCCAGGACACCGCGGCCGGCCCGGTGCTGGTCCGCGGCACCCACCTGGTGCGGACGGCGGCCGAGGGGTACGGCGTGCTGTCGCTGACCGGCGACACCGGCACCGACGGCGCGTTCGAGGTCTTCGGCACGGCGAAAGCGGTGCTGTGGAACGGTTCCTGGGTGCCGGCGAAGCCGACGTCCAGCGGCAGCCTCACCGGGACCGCCCCGGCCGCCAAGTCCGTCGCCCTGCCCGCCCTCACCGGCTGGAAGCACCAGCAGGAGTCTCCGGAGAGCCTGCCGGGCTTCGACGACTCGGCGTGGCCGGTGGCGGACAAGGAGACCACCAACAGCTCGACGGCACTCGGCACGAAACCCGTCCTCTTCGCCGACGACTACGGCTTCCACACCGGCAACACCTGGTACCGCGGCCACTTCACCGGCGACGGGAAGCAGACCGGGATCACCCTGTCGAGCCAGAGCGGCGGCCCGGCCGGCGCCTTCTCGGCGTGGCTCAACGGCGTCTTCCTGGGCAGCTCGACCAGCCCGCAGCACACCTTCACCTTCCCGGCCGGGACGCTGCACCAGGGCGACAACGAGATCTCCGTGCTGACCGTGAACATGGGGCACGAGGAGGACTACGGCGCGAGCAACGGCAACAAGGCCGCCCGCGGGCTCACCGCGGCCCGGCTGACCGGGGCCGCGCTGACGTCGGTGACCTGGCGGCTGCAGGGCGTCCGCGGCGGCGAAACCGGCCTGGACCCGGTGCGCGGCCCGCTCAACACCGGCGGTCTCTACGGCGAACGCGCGGGCTGGTCGCTGCCCGGGTTCCCGGACCGCGGCTGGGCACCGGCCGCACTCCCGGCGAAGGACACGACCCCCGGCGTCTCGTGGTACCGCACGACCGCGGAGCTGGATTTGCCGCGCGGCCAGGACACCTCCCTCGGCCTGACGATCACCGACGACCCGGCGCGGCAGTACCGGGCGCTGATCTTCGTCAACGGCTGGCAGCTCGGCCAGTACGTCAACTACCTCGGGCCGCAGCACAGCTTCCCGATCCCGAACGGGATCCTGAACCCGAACGGCCGCAACACGATCGCGGTCGCGGTGTGGAACCTCGACGGCAGCACCGGCGGCCTCGGCACCATCGCCTGGACGAACTACGGCAGCTACCGCTCGCCGCTGACCGTCCGGCAGAACGCCTCGCCCGGCTACGACCCCGCCCGGTACGCGATGCCGCCGGCGCCCACGGCCGGGGTGTCGCTGACCGCGCCGGACACCGCGTCGGGCGGGCTGGCGTTCACCGCGTCGGCGACCGTGCAGGTCCCGGCGGGTACGCCTCCGGCGTTCGACATCAAGCCGGTGCTGACCGCGCCGGCCGGGTGGACGATCGGTGCCGCCTCGCCGCCTTCGGTGCCGCGGATCGACGGCGGCAAGGCGGCGACGTTCTCGTGGACCGTGACGCCACCCGCCACTGTGGACACCGCCGCGCTGAAGGTCGCGGTGGCCTACCGGCAGGCGGGGCGGCCGGGGACGGTGACCGGGGAACGGATCGTGGGGGCCGTTCCCCCGGCGCCGCCCGCGGGACAGGTGGCGGTCAGCTCACTGCCGTTCCTGACCGCCACGAACGGCTGGGGCCCGGTCGAACGCGACACGAGCAACGGCGAAGCGAACGCGGGCGACGGCAAGCCGATGACCATCGGCGGGGTGGCCTACGCCCAGGGCCTCGGCGTCCACGCGGCCGGCGACGTCCAGCTCTACCTGGCGGGCGCGTGCACCCGGCTGACGGCTTCGGTGGGCGTCGACGGCGAAACCGGCACCGGCGGCAGCGTGAGTTTCAGCGTCTCGGCCGACGGCGTCACGCGGGTGACGACGCCGGTGGTCCGCGGCGGCCAGCCGGCCGTCCCGATCGACGTCGACGTCACCGGCGCCCAGGTCCTCGACCTGGTGGTGGGCGACGGCGGTGACGGCAACGGGCAGGACCACGCGGACTGGGCGGTGCCGACGCTGACCTGCGTCACGCCGCCCGCCCGGTGACCGCGGGCAGCGGCCGGAGCGGTGAAGTGCCACCAGACGCGGCAGGTGGTCAGCCCCGGGCCCGGGGCCACGAGACCGAAGAACGTGGACAGCCCGATCGCCCGGGGCGCGCCGAAGTCGATGGACAGCGTCAGGACCAGGTGCTCCAGCCCGTGCAGGCCCTGCATCCAGACGCCCGTCTTCGCCCAGCGGCGGGTGCGGGTGCCCCGCGCGCGGCGGGTGATCACCATGACGCCCGCCAGGCCGGCCCACCGCCGTCCCCATCGCCAGTGCCCAGAGCACCAGCAGCACCGCACCCGCGGTGCCCCACCCCGACATCGGCATCGCCATGGCCGCCTCCCGTCCTCGTCCCTCCGACGCCAACCGGCCACGGCGCCGCCGGACGTCTTCCGCCGTGCGCCCGGAAACCGGACAAACTGTTGCAGGGCAACGGTTTGCGTCTCAGTTGAGGACAAGCCGGACGGCGAGTGCGGTGATCACCGCACTCGACACGAGGGCCGTCACCAGCCGGCCCCGCCGTCCGGTGAGGACCCGCCCGAGCAGGGCCCCGCCGCCGGCGAGCGCGGCTTGCCAGCTCGCCGACGCGGCGAACGCGGCGAGCACGAACACCGCCTGGTCGAGCACCGGGACTTCCACGCCGGCGCGGTCGCCGACCACCAGTGCGGTGAAGTAGACGACCGTGGCCGGGTTGACGAGCGTGATGCCGAGCAGGCTGACGTAGGCGCGGCCGGGCGCGAGCGGCGTCACCGCCCGCGTTGCGGGGGCCCGGTGGGAGCGCACCGCACGCAGGGCGCCGTGGGCGGCGAGCACGATCAGGACGGCCGCCGAGATCCACCGCAGCGGCGTGGCGACCGGGGCGATGACGCCCGCGATCGCGGCGCCGCCGAGCACGGCGACCAGCGCGTACACCCCGTCGGCCGTCGCGACGCCGAGGGCCGCGGACAGGCCGGTCCGGAGCGACGTGCGGGCACTGAGAGCCACCAGGTACGTCCCCACGGCGCCGACCGGGATCGCGATGCCGTAGCCGGCGACCAGGCCGGCGAGCAGCGCGGCGCTCACGGCGCCGGGGCGATCGACCTCCACCGGCGGCACGGCTGCTGCCGCACCGGCGTGGCGGCGGCGGTCGGCAGGAGCGGGACGCGATGCGTGGTCATGCGCAGATCGTGGCCGCCGCCGGGCGGGGGAGGCAACCGGATTTCCAGGCGGTGGGCGCCGGCGAGCTGTGCTTGAATCGCCCCCGGAGGAGGCACCCGAGCGAGAGGGCTTTCACGATGCGGGTCGACCTGAGCGGGAAGACGGCACTGGTCACCGGCTCCACCCAGGGCATCGGCGCGGCGATCGCGACGGGCCTCGCGGCGGCGGGCGCGCGGGTCGCGATCAACGGCCGCAGCGAAACCGGCGTCCTCAAGGCCATCGCGCGGTTGCGCGAGCAGGTCCCGGACGCGGAGTTCCTGCCGGCACCGGGCGACGTCTCCGAGGAGGCCGGCGCGGCCCAGGTGGTCGAAGAGGTGCCGGACGCCGACATCCTGATCAACAACCTCGGCATCTTCGGCGCCCAGGATCCCCTGGAGATCACCGACGCCGACTGGCGGCACTACTTCGAGGTCAACGTCCTGGCCGCGGTCCGGCTCACCCGCGCGTACCTCCCGGGCATGACCGACCGCGGCTGGGGCCGGATCCAGTACATCGCCAGCGATTCCGCGATCGTCATCCCGGCCGAGATGATCCACTATGGAGTGTCGAAGACGGCGCTGCTCGGCGTGTCCCGCGGGTTCGCCAAGCACGCGGCGGGCACCGGCGTCACGGTCAACGCGGTGATCGCCGGCCCGACGCACACCGGCGGCGTCGAGGACTTCGTGTACGAGCTCGTCGACAAGGACCTGCCGTGGGAGCAGGCCCAGCGAGAGTTCATGAAGAAGCATCGCCCGCAGTCTCTGCTGCAGCGGCTGATCGAGCCCGAGGAGATCGCCCACCTGGTGGTGTACCTGAGTTCCCCGTTCGCGTCGGCGACCACCGGCGCGGCGGTGCGGGTGGACGGCGGGTACGTCGACGCGATCGTGCCGTGAGGTCCCGCGTGACACTTTACGGTGACGCGTAGCTGAAGACGCGCCGGACGGGGAATTCTGCCTGGTGAACCCCTTGACACGCAGGGGAAAGCTTGGCGGAAGGAGAGCACGATGAACACCCGGATCGCTTCTTGGGCAACGGCCGCCGCACTCACGGTTTCCACGGTGGTCGCCACGGCCGCCCCGGCCTCGGCGGACATGGTGCCGGGCAGCTCGACCCAGTTCTACGCGTACTGCTCGGTAGACCTGCTCGGGGTACCGGTCGCCTGCGCGCAGACGGACCAGGCGCATTCGTCGCACATCTGCCAGTACCTCGCGACACCGCTCGGCCTGGGCCTCGACTGCATCCAGCGCGCCGGTTGATACCGGATCGGGACATTTCTGGTTCACACCTGTCGAACAACCCCGACAGACCGGCGATCTTCTCCGGACAAGGTGACCGGTGTGCGCTTCACCGAGTGCACCCGGCACCCGGAGGAGACCCATGGCCCGCACCCGCATCCCGCCCGTCGCCGCGGGGATCGCCGCCGCCGTGGGCGTCGGGCTCGCCGTCGCCTGCTGGGTCGTCTTCCCGCCCGAGACCGCCGGGCGGGCGCTGGCTGCCCGGCCCGACGTCGAGCTTCCGCTGCCGTGGCCCGCCGAAGGGCAGTCCAGTGCCGAGGTACAGAACCTCGGCTCGCTCGGCAGCCGCGGTGAGCAGCGGCCGGTGCCGATCGCCAGCGTCACGAAGGTGATGACCGCCTACGTCGTCCTCAAGGACCACCCGCTCGGCCCCGACGAGGCCGGCCCGGAGATCACCGTCGACGACCAGGCCGAAGCCGAGGCCACCTCGGCCGAAGAATCGAGCGCGCCGGTCCGGGCGGGACGGCGGTTCAGCGAACGGGACCTGCTCGCCCTGATGCTCGTCCCCTCCGGGAACAACGTCGCCCGGCTGCTCGCCCGGTGGGACGCCGGCAGCCAGGACGCCTTCGTCGCGAAGATGAACCGCGAGGCCGCCGCGCTGGGCATGACCAGCACCACCTACACCGGCGCCAGCGGCGTCGAGGACTCGACCACGAGCACCGCCACCGACCAGCTGCGGCTCGCCCGCGAGGTGATGAAGAACCCGGTGATCCGCGCGATCGCCGCCACCCCGAGCCTGCGGATCGACGGCGTCCCGGGCGCGGTTGTGAACACGAACACCCTGCTCCGCCGGGACGGCGTGATCGGGCTGAAGACCGGCTCGTCGACCGCCGCCGGGGGCGCCCTGATGTGGGCGGCCCGAACCGGCGACGGTGCCCTCATCCTCGGCGTCGTCCTCCACCAGAACCCCGGCGGGACGCCGGCCGCCGGGCTGCGGGCCGCGCTCGAGAACAGCCAGAAGCTCATCGCCGCGATCCAGCGGGAGCTGCCGGCGGCCACCCGATGACCGCGATCACCGAGCCGATGGCCGTCCCGCGCTGCCGCGCCTGGACGTGGCGCCGCGGTCGCGTCACCACCGCCTTCGCCGTCCTGACCGCCCTGCTGCCGCTCGCGCACCCGCTGGTGCCCAACTGGGCGGGCAACGCCGGCAGCCTGCTGGAGACGTTCCTGCCCTGGACCGGCCTGCTCGTCGTGCCGCTGCTGGTCGCGGCCCTGCTCCGGCGCTCGGCGCTCGCCCTCGTCGCCCTCCTGCTGCCGGCCCTGGTCTGGGGCGGGTTCTTCGGCGGCCGGCTCTTCGACAAGCGCGCGGCGGGCGGGGACCTCACTGTCGTCTCGCACAACGTGAACGACGAGAACCCGGACCCGGCGGGCACCGCGCGCGCCCTGGCCGCCGCGGGCGCGCAGGTGATCGCGCTCGAGGAGCTGAAGAAGTCCGAGGTCCCCAAGTACGAGGACGCTCTCGCCGCGGGCTACCCGTACCACTCCGTCCAGGGCACCGTCGGGGTCTGGAGCACCTACCCGCTGCGGGACACGCGGCCGGTGGAGATCATGCCGTGGACCCGCGCGCTGCAGACCACAGTGGACACTCCGAAGGGACCGGTCGCGGTCTTCGTCGCCCACCTGCCTTCGGTGCGCGTGCGCCTCGACGCCGGATTCACCGCAAACGGCCGCGACGAGGCGATGGGTCTGCTGGCCGACGCCATCGCCGCGGAATCCGCGCCGCGGACGGTGCTCGTCGGTGATTTCAACGGGACTGCGGACGATCGGGCGCTCGGGCCGATCACCGCCCGGATGCAGGCCGCGCAGGACGAGGCGGGTGACGGTTTCGGTTTCACCTGGCCGGCGGGGTTGCCGTTGGCGCGGATCGATCAGGTCTTCGTCTCGGGGGTGCGGCCGGTGGCGGCGTGGACGTTGCCCGCGACCGGCAGCGATCACCTGCCCGTCGCGGCCACGGTGGCGTTCTGACCCGGAAGCCGGGATCACCGAAAGCGTGTGGTAGACGGCCCGCGCGAGTTCGAACATGCCGTTGAACACCGGGCCGTGCTGACGGGCGGTGAATTTCAAACGACGCTCCGCGCAGGTCGCGCCGTCGAATTCGTCGTCAGGGCGGTGTAAAGGGCACGTGACTAGACCGTTACGCGACCCGGTCTTGACCCCGTGGGTGTTATCGCTAACACTAACTCCTCGTCGCCACCGGAACAGGTGACGCAGACCATGTCGGAGCGGACGGAAGGGGACGCCAGTGGCCGAACGACCCCGCTCCGGCGGCCCCGTGAAGGCGACCGCCACCGGGACGCGGCAGCCGAGCCTGACCGACGTCGCGGGTGTGGCGGGCGTGTCCCACATGACCGTGTCCCGGGTGATCAACGGGACCGGCCCGGTGCGCCCGGAAACCCGGGCCCGGGTGCTGGCGGCGATCGAGGAACTGGGCTACCGGCCCAATTCCGCGGCTCGCGCGCTGGTCACCGGGCGGACCGGCACGCTCGGCGTCGTCGCGCTCGAGTCCAATCTGTACGGTCCGGCCAGCACGCTGTACGGCATCGAGAACGCCGCCCGGGAAGCCGGGTACGCGATCACCATCTCGAGCGTCAGCCGGCCGGGCCGGTCGTCGATCGCCGACGCGGTGGAGAACCTGCGCCGCCAGGCGGTCGAGGGCGTCATCGTGATCGCCCCGCACGTCAGCGCGGGGCGGGCCCTGGAAGCCGCGCCCGCGGACTTCCCCGTCGTCGCGGTCGGCGGCGGAGAGGCGGCGCCGGTGCCGGTCATCTCCGTCGACCAGCGCGACGGCGCCCGCCGGGCCACCGAACACCTCCTGGCGCTGGGTCACCGCACGGTGTGGCACATCGCCGGACCGGAAGACTGGCTGGAAGCCCGCGACCGCGAGCTCGGCTGGCGGGAAACCCTGGAACGCCACGGCGTCGGGGCCCCGCAGGTGATCCGCGGCGACTGGAGCTCGCGGTCGGGCTACGAGGCGGGGCGATCCCTCGCCAAGGAAAAGGATCTGGACGCCGTCTTCGCCGGCAACGACCAGATGGCACTGGGCCTGCTGCGCGCGTTCGCCGAAGCGGGCATCTCGGTGCCGCGGGACGTGCGCGTGGCGGGCTTCGACGACGTCCCCGAGGCGGCGTACTTCACGCCGCCGCTGACGACGGTGCGCCAGGACTTCATCGAAGTCGGACGGCGTACGTTCGGCCTGCTGGCCGGGCGGATGGACGGAGGCGACCGGCACGCGCGCGCCCTGGTCGTCCCCGAGTTGATCGTGCGCGAGAGCACCGGACCGCGCTAGCGCCGCGGCCGGCGGGACCAGTGGTTCCCGAGGGATTGTTAGCGCTAACAAGCACCACCGGTTTCACCCCGAATAGTCCCCACACAGGTTTTCCCACAGATCACTGTCGATCGAGGAGTGAACGTGCTGAATAAGCGATGGGCCGCCGCGGCGGCCGCGGCGGCCGGACTCGTGCTGCTCACCGCCTGCGGAACCGGCGGTTCGTCCGGTGGCAACTCGGGCGGGGCGACCACGCTCGGGTTCGCCCAGGTGGGCGCCGAGAGCGGCTGGCGGACGGCGAACACGAAGTCGATCCAGGATTCGGCGAAGACCGCCGGGATCGAGCTCAAGTTCTCCGACGCGCAGCAGAAGCAGGAGAACCAGATCTCCGCGATCCGCTCGTACATCCAGCAGAAGGTCAAGGTCATCGCCTTCTCGCCGGTCGTCGAGTCCGGCTGGGACACCGTCCTCAAGGAAGCCAAGACGGCCAACATCCCGGTCATCCTCACCGACCGCGCGATCGACTCGCCGGACAAGTCCCTCTACAAGACCTTCCTCGGCTCCGACTTCGTCGCCGAGGGCAAGAAGGCGGGGGAGTGGCTGACCAAGGAGTACGGCAGCGCCACCGGCCAGGTCAACATCGTCGAGCTGCAGGGCACCACCGGCTCGGCCCCGGCGAACGACCGCAAGAAGGGCTTCGGCGACGTCATCGCCGCGGACCCGAAGTACAAGATCGTCGCCTCGCAGACCGGTGAGTTCACCCGCGCCAAGGGCAAGGAGGTCATGGAGGCCTTCCTGAAGTCCCAGACCAAGATCGACGTGCTCTACGCCCACAACGACGACATGGCCCTCGGCGCCATCGAGGCCATCGAAGCCGCGGGCAAGGTCCCGGGCAAGGACATCAAGATCGTCTCGGTGGACGCCGTCAAGGACGGGATGCAGGCACTGGCCGATGGCAAGATCAACCACATCGTCGAGTGCAACCCGCTGCTCGGCCCGCAACTGATGGACCTGGTCAAGAAGGTCGCCGCCGGCGAGCAGGTGCCCGCCCGCATCGAGACCCAGGAGACCGAGTTCGACCAGGCCGCGGCCAAGGCCGCCCTGCCGCAGCGCCAGTACTGATCCCTGCCGCGGCTGTCGTGAGTGGTAATTCGGGTTAGAACCCGAATTACCACTCACGACCCCCGGCCTCCACCCCGGAGCACACCACATGCCTGAACCGCAGCCCATGGTGCGGATGAGCGGTATCCGCAAGGAGTTCCCCGGCGTCCTCGCCCTGGACGGGGTCGACTTCCGGATGTACCCCGGCGAAGTCCACGCCCTGATGGGCGAGAACGGCGCCGGCAAGTCCACCCTCATCAAGGTGCTGACCGGGGTGTACGGGGTGGACGCGGGAGCGATCGAACTCAATGGCGACGACGTCGCCTTCAGCGGGCCCGGCGAGGCCCAGCAGGCCGGCATCAGCACGGTCTACCAGGAAGTCAACCTCTGCCCGAACCTGTCCGTGGCGGAGAACGTCTGCCTCGGCCGCGAACCCCGCCGCTTCGGCCGCATCCAATGGGGCCCGATGCGGAAGCGGGCCGAGGAGCTGCTGGCCCGGCTGGACGTCCACGTGGACGTCTCCGCCGACCTGTCCACCTGCTCCATCGCCGTCCAGCAGCTGGTCGCGATCGCCCGCGCGCTCGACGTCGACGCGCGGGTGCTCGTCCTCGACGAACCGACGTCCAGTTTGGACACCGGCGAGGTCGAACAGCTGCTGAAGGTCGTCCGGTCCCTGCGCGAAAGCGGCATGGCGATCCTGTTCGTCTCGCACTTCATCGACCAGGTCTTCGCCATCGCCGACCGGATGACCGTGCTGCGCAACGGAAAGCTGATCGGCGAGTACCGCACCGCGGACATCACCCCGGTCGAACTCGTCACCAGGATGATCGGCAAGGAACTCCAGGTCCTCGAAGACCTGGGCGACTCCGGTCCGACGCGGGCCGAGGTCGCCGGCGCGCCGGTGCTGCTGGCCGCCGAAGGCCTCGGCCGCAAGGGCGGCGTCGCCCCCTTCGACCTCGCCATCCACGCCGGCGAGGTCGTCGGGCTGGCCGGCCTGCTCGGCTCCGGCCGCACCGAACTCGCCCGGCTGCTCTTCGGCGCCGACCACGCCGACAGCGGCTCGGTGCAGGTCGACGGCGACAGCACCTCGCTGCGCACCCCGCGGGCCGGGCTCGACCACAAGATCGCGTTCCTCTCGGAGAACCGCAAGGCCGAAGGCCTGGTCGAGGAACTGACGGTGCGCGAGAACATCGTCCTGGCGCTGCAGGCCTCCCGCGGCTGGGCGCGGCCGCTGTCCCGCCGCCGCCAGGACGAAATCGCCGAGAAGTACATCAAGGCACTCGACATCCGGCCCGCCAACCCCGAAGCGCTGGTGGGCAACCTCTCCGGCGGCAACCAGCAGAAGGTGCTGCTGGCCCGCTGGCTCATCACCGAGCCGCGGCTGCTGATCCTCGACGAGCCCACCCGCGGCATCGACATCGGCGCCAAGACGGAGATCCAGCGGCTGGTCACCCAGCTCTCGGCCGACGGGATGGCCGTCGTGTACATCTCCGCCGAGCTGGAAGAAGTCCTGCGGCTGAGCCACCGCGTCGTGGTGCTGCGCGACCGGAAGGTCGTGGCGGTCCGGGACAACCAGGCGCTCACCGCGGACGACATCATGGCCACGATGGCCGAGGGGGTGCAGGCGTGAAAGGCTTGACCAAACAACGGCTCTTCTGGCCGGTGGTGGCCCTGCTGGTGCTGCTGCTGGGCGACCTGATCGCCAGCCCGTCGTTCTTCAAGATCGAACTGCGTGACGGGCACCTCTACGGGAACGTCATCGACATCCTCAAGAACGGCGCCCCGCTGATCCTCATCGCGATCGGCATGACGCTCGTGATCGCCACCCGCGGCATCGACCTCTCGGTCGGCTCGGTCGTGGCGATCAGCGGTGCACTCGCCTGCCTGTGGGTCAGCGACAACCCCGACGGCGTCGGCACCACGCTGATCGCGTTCGGGCTGGCGCTGGGGCTGTCCCTGGTGCTCGGCGTGTGGAACGGTTGGCTCGTCGCGGCACTGGGCATCCAGCCGATCATCGCCACGCTGATCCTCATGGTCGCCGGCCGGGGCATCGCGCAGCTGATCACCGACGGGCAGATCATCACCGTCAACTCCCACTCGTTCGAGTGGATCGGTAGCGGGTTCCTGTTCACCCTGCCGGGCGCGATCTTCATCGCGCTGGCGGTGTTCGCGCTCGCGTCGGTGCTCGTCCGCCGCTCGGCGCTCGGCCTGCTGGTCGAGGCGGTCGGCGGCAACCCCGAAGCCAGCCGCCTGGCCGGCCTCCGCTCGGCCCGGCTCACCTGGCTCGTCTACGTCTTCTGCGCCCTGTGCGCGGGCATCGCCGGGCTGATGATCAGCGCGAACGTGCACAGCGCCGACGCGAACCACGCCGGGCTCTTCATCGAGCTCGACGCGATCCTCGCCGTCGTCGTCGGCGGCACCCAGCTGACCGGCGGCCGGTTCTCCCTCGGCGGCTCGGTGATCGGCGCGCTGCTCATCCAGACGCTCACCACCACCGTCTACGCCCTCGGTATCCCGCCCGAGGCGATCATGCTGGTCAAGGCCCTGGTCGTGCTGGCGGTGTGCCTCCTGCAGTCGCCGGCCTTCCGCCGGAAGCTCCGGCGCCGCCGGGCACACCGGCCGGGGCAGCCGGCCACCACACCCGCTCCCGAGAAGGTGGAGGTCACGGCATGACCACGCTCGCCCGCGTGAAGGGCTACCGGCCGCAGCAGCGGCACGTGCCGATCCTCGCGACGCTGGCGCTGCTGATCGCCGCGTACGTGTTCGGTGCGATCCAGTACGAGGCCTTCGGGTCCGGGCAGGTCATCCTCGACCTGTTCATCAACAACGCCTTCCTGCTCGTGGTCGCCGTCGGCATGACGTTCGTGATCCTCACCGGCGGCATCGACCTGTCCGTCGGCTCGGTGGTCGCCCTGTCCACCGTGATCTCCGGTGACCTGATGCAGAAGCACGGCTGGCCGGCGTACGCGGCGATCGCCGTGGTGCTGGTGGTCGGCGCCGTGCTCGGCGCCGGGATGGGCGCGCTCATCCACTTCTTCGAGATCCAGCCGTTCATCGCGACGCTGATCGGGATGTTCTTCGCCCGCGGCCTCTGCTACACGATCACCACCGAGGCCTACTCGATCGACAACGCGACGATCGCCACCCTGGCCCAGACGCAGATCCCGCTCGGCGGCGAGCTGCACATCTCGATCAGCGTGGTGGTCGCCCTGCTGGTCGTCGCCGCCGCGGCCTACGTCCTGGCCTTCACCCGGTTCGGGCGCACGGTCTACTCGGTCGGCGGCAACGCGCAGTCGGCGATGCTGATGGGCCTCAAGACCGGCCGAACCAAGATCGCGGTCTACACGATCAGCGGCGTCTGCTCGGCACTCGGTGGGATCCTGCTGGTCCTCTACAAGTCTTCGGGCGACCCGCTCAACGGCGTCGGCCTGGAGCTGACGGCGATCGCCGCGGTCGTCATCGGCGGCACCATCCTCACCGGCGGCTCCGGCTACGTCCTCGGCACCGTGCTCGGGATCATGGTGCTGGGCATCATCCAGACGCTGATCACCTTCGACGGCACCCTCAACTCCTGGTGGACCTCGATCATCACCGGGGCCCTCCTGTTCGTCTTCATCGTCCTGCAACGCCTCGTCACCCGCCGGACCCGCTAGCGCCCGAGGCGTCGCTTTCACGTGAAAGCGACGCCTCCGCACACACTCAAGGGAGAGTCATGCACCGCAGACTGCGGCGGCCCATGGCCGTGCTCGCCGCGCTGGCGCTGTGCTCCGGCGTCCCGGTCGCCGTGGCGCCGGCCGCCTCGGCCGGCACCGAGCCGGGGCCGGCGGGGCACTGGACGTTCGACGACGGCAGCGGGACGGCCGCCGCCGACACCGCGGGCAGCCACCCGGCCACGCTGACCGGCGGCGCGGGCTGGGGCCAGGGCATCCGCGGCGGGGCCTTGACGACCGACGGGGCGAACGGCTTCGCCGACGCCGGCGCACCCGTGCTGGACACGACCAAGAGCTTCTCGGTGAGCAGCTGGGTGAAGCTGGACAAGACGTCGGGCTACCAGACGTTCGTCAGCATCGACGGCACCCAGGTGAGCAACTTCTTCCTGCAGTTCCGCGACGACTCCCGCCGGTTCGCCTTCACCCGCCTGGCCGGCGACGCGCCGACCGACGGGGTCGTGGCGGGCGCGAACTTCGACCCGGTCGCGGGCCAGTGGTACCAGGTGACCGGCGTGTACGACTCGGCCGCGTCGACGCTGTCGCTGTACGTCGACGGCACCCGCCAGACCACCGTCGCCGCGCCCACGGCCTGGGCGGGCACCGGTCACCTGGTGATCGGCCGCGGCAAGTACGCCGGCAACCCGGTCGACTTCGTCGACGGCACGATCGACGACGTCCGCGCCTACTCGGGCCCGCTGACCGCGGCCGACGCCGCCCGCCTGGCCATCGCCGGGCACTGGGGCCTCGACGAGGGCACCGGCCCCACCACGGCGGACGACTCCCTCGACGCGCGCACCGCCACCCTGACCGGTGGCGCCGCCTGGGGTGACGGCGTCGTCGGCCCCCACGGCGTCGCGCTGAACGGCACCGACGCCGCGGTCGACGTCCCGGGCCCGGTCGTGGACACCGCGCAGAGCTTCTCGGTCTCGGCGTGGATCAAGCCCACCGCGGACGCCGGCTTCCGGACGGCCGTGAGCGTCGACGGCTCCGCGATCAGCGGCTTCTACCTCCAGCGCGCCGCCGACGGCCGCTTCGCCTTCACCCGCCGCGCGGGCGACGGTGACACCGCTTCATCCTCAGCGGTGTCACCGTTGCCCGCGCAGGCCGGCCAGTGGCAGCACGTGACCGGCGTCTACAACCGGGCGGCCGGCACGCTTTCCCTGTACGTCAACGGAACGCTGCAGCAGAGCGTCCCGTTCACCACGCCGTGGACCGCCGCCGGGCACCTGGTGATCGGCCGCGGCAAGTGGGCCGGCGGCCCCGCCGACTGGTTCGCCGGCGGCGTCGACGACGTCCGCGCGTACCCGACCCCGCTGACCGGGTCCGCGGTCGCCGCGCTGGCCGCGAGCGGGTCGTGGCACTTCGACGAAGGCACCGGCACGGTGGCGCGGGACTCCTCGGCCAACGCCGCCGACGGCACGCTCAAGGGCGCGACCTGGACCGCGGGAGCGGCCGGCAAGGCCGTCCAGCTCGACGGCAAGTCCACTGTGGACATGGGCAGCTCGCCCGCGTTCGACACCGGCACCGGCTCGCTGGCCCTGGCCGGCTGGTTCCGCACGACCGGGTCCGGCACCCTGGTGGACCACGGTGCCGGCTACGCGCTCGGCGTGACCGGCGGCAAGCTCACCGCCCGCGTCGGCACGATCCAGGTGACCACCAACGGCGGCGGGCTCGCCGACGGCAACTGGCACCACGCCGCCCTCGTCCTCGACCGCGCTTCGCAGCGGCTCACCGTCTACGCCGACGGCGACGCGTCCGCGGTCACCAGCACCTGCGGCACGCCCACCGGCACCACCCTCGACGTCTCCGCCTGCCCGGCTTCGGGCACCGCGGCGGCGCCGTTCACCGTCGGCTCCGGCTTCACCGGCGCCGTCGACGAGCTCGAACTGCGCCGCTTCCCGCTCTCCGCCGCCCAGATCGGCACCCTGGCCGGGGCCAACCAGCTCGCCGTCGACGCCAACGTCGTCCGCGCCAACACCCGGCCGACGACGTACGGCTCGATCCTCGAAGACATCAGCCACTCGGTCGAAGGCGGCCTCTACGCCGAGCTCGTCCGCAACCGCACCTTCAAGGAGGGCTACCAGCCCGGCAGCGGCGCGGGCAACACGCCGGTGCCGTACTGGTCGCTCGTCACCTCGGCGGGCGCGACCGGTGCCTACTCGGTCGACACCGCCACCCCGCTGAACACCGCGCTCGACCGCTCGCTGAAGCTGCACGCCGACGCGGTCCCGGCGGCCGGCCGGGTTGCCGCCGCGAACGTCGGCTTCTACGGTGTGGCCGCGAAGCCGTCCACGAAGTACACGGGCAGCTTCTTCGCGAAGGGCAGCTGGAAGGGCGCGGTGCGGGTCAGCCTGGAGAAGCCGGACGGCACGGTGCTGGCGAGCAAGGACGTCCAGCCGGTCGGGCCTGCGTGGACGCAGCAGACGTTCGGCTTCACCACGCCGTCGACGATCGCCGCGTCCACCGACAACCGGATCGTCGTCTCCCTGGTCAACAAGGGCAAGACGGCGCTGACCGGCGACGCCTGGTTCCAGCAGGTCTCGCTGTTCCCGCCGACCTTCAAGAACCGGCCCAACGGCGTCCGCGCCGACCTCGGGCAGAAGCTCGCGGCGATGAAGCTCGGCCTCTTCCGCGTCCCGGGCGGCAACTACCTCGAAGGCAACACCCTCGACACCCGGTTCGCGTGGAAGAAGACCATCGGCAAGCAGGAAGACCGGCCGGGCCACCAGAACACCGCGTGGGGCTACTGGTCCACCGACGGCTTCGGCATCCTCGACTACCTGAAGCTGTCCGAGGACATCGGTGCCCAGCCGCTGCTGGCCCTGTTCGCCGGCTACACCCTCAACGGCCGGCACGTCGACCAGGCCGACTACCCGCAGTACGTCCAGGAGGCCCTCGACGAGATCGAGTACGCCATCGGCGACAGCTCGACGACGTGGGGCGCCAAGCGCATCGCCGACGGGCACCCGGCGCCGTTCGACCTGCACTACGTCGAGGTCGGCAACGAGGACTGGTTCGACGGCTCGGGCAGCTACGCCTGGCGCTTCACCGACATGTACAACGCCATCAAAGCGAAGTACCCGCAGCTGACCGTCATCGCCACCACCGGCGGCCTGCAGGGTGGCACCGCGTCGAGCACCTCGACCGGGGTGCGCCCGGACGCCGCGGACGACCACTACTACCAGTCGCCGCAGTGGTTCACCGACAACTCGACCCGCTACGACACCGCCGACCGCAGCGGCCCGGACATCCTCGTCGGCGAGTACGGCGCCCAGGACGGCCGGCCCACCGGCACCCTGGCCGCCGCCATCGGCGAGGCCGCGTTCCTCACCGGGCTCGAACGCAACAGCGACATCGTCATCGGCTCGATGTACGCGCCGGTGCTGGTGAACGAGAACCAGTCCAACTGGGGCGTCAACCTGATCGGGCTCGATGCGGGGAGCAGCTACGGTTCGCCGTCGTACTGGGTGCAGCAGATGTTCTCCAGCACCCTCGGCAAGCAGATCGTCACCAGCCGCCTCAACCAGGGCAGCCCCCTGCGGCAGGTGGTCAACGTGACCACGAAGAGCGGAAGGAAGACCTTCACGGTCAAACTCGTCAACCCGACTTCGCAGGTGCAGACCACCCGGCTGTCGCTCACCGGCGTCACCGCCGTCGACGGCACCGGCACGCTCACCACGCTCACCGGCGACCCGGCGGGACGCAACAGCCTCGCCGCGCCGACCGCCATCGTGCCGCAGACCAGGGAGATCACCGGTCTGGCCGCGACGTCGAAGCTGACGTTGCCGGCCAACTCGGTGACGACGCTGGTGCTCACCGGCCGCTAAGACCCCGGGGCGCGGCGCGTTCACCGCCGCCCGCGCCGCGCCCCGGTCACCAATCAGGAGGGAAGACACCGTGGGAGAACCACTCACCGTCGGCGTCGACTTCGGCACGCTGTCGGGCCGCGCGGTGGTCGTGCGCGTGGCTGACGGGGCCGAACTCGGCTCCGGCGTTTTCGCGTACCCGCACGGGGTGCTCGACGAGACGCTGCCCGCCACGGGCCGCGCGCTGCCGCCGGAATGGGCGCTGCAGGTGCCGGCGGACTACGTCGGGGTGCTGCGCAACGCCGTCCCGGCGGCGCTGCGGGACGCCGGCGTCGACGCGGCCGACGTCGTCGGCATCGCCACCGACTTCACCGCGTGCACGATGGTGCCGACGACCGCGGACGGGACGCCGCTGTGCGAACTGCCCGAGTTCGAAGGCCACCCGCACGCGTACGTGAAGCTCTGGAAGCACCACTCGGCGCAGCCGCAGGCCGTGCGGATCAACGAGCTGGCCCGCACCCGCGGCGAGAAGTGGCTCCCGCGCTACGGCGGGCTGATCTCGTCGGAGTGGGAGTTCGCCAAGGCCCTCGAGGTCTTCGAAGAGGCGCCCGAGGTCTACACCGCGATGCGGCACTGGGTCGAGGCGGCCGACTGGATCGTCTGGCAGCTCACCGGCGGCTACGTCCGCAACGCGTGCACCGCCGGCTACAAGGGCATCCTGCAGGACGGCCAGTACCCGAGCCGCGACTTCCTCCGCGAGCTCGCCCCCGGCTTCGAGTCCTTCGTGACCGACAAGCTGGAGCACCCGCTGGGCCAGCTGGGTTCCCGCGCCGGTTCGCTGTCCGCCGAGGCCGCCGCCTGGACGGGGCTGCCCGAGGGCATCGCGGTCGCGGTCGGCAACGTCGACGCGCACGTCACCGCGCCCGCCGCCCAGGCCGTCGAGCCGGGGCAGATGGTGGCGATCATGGGCACCTCGACCTGCCACGTGATGAACGGCGCCGAGCTGCGCGAGGTCCCCGGGATGTGCGGCGTCGTCGAAGGCGGGATCGTGCCCGGCCTGTGGGGGTACGAAGCCGGCCAGAGCGGCGTCGGCGACATCTTCGGCTGGTTCGTCGAGCACGGCGTCCCGGCGTCCTACGAGGGGCACGAGCACCTCACCCGGCTGGCCGCCCAGCAGGAGATCGGCGAACACGGCCTGATCGCCCTCGACTGGCACAGCGGCAACCGGTCGGTCCTGGTCGACCACGAGCTGTCCGGCGTCATCGTCGGGCAGACCCTCGCCACCCGGCCCCAGGACACCTACCGCGCGCTGCTGGAAGCCACCGCGTTCGGCACCCGGAAGATCATCGAGACGTTCAACCAGGCCGGCGTCCCGGTGACCGAGCTGATCATCGCGGGCGGCCTGATGAAGAACGCGCTGCTCATGCAGATCTACGCCGACGTCACCAACCTCCCGCTGTCGGTGATCGGCTCGGCGCAGGGACCCGCGCTGGGCTCGGCCATCCACGCGGCCGTCGCCGCCGGGGCCTACCCGGACGTCCGCGTGGCCGCCGCGGCGATGGGCTCGGTCGAGCGCGCGGTGTACCGGCCGGTGCCCGCGCACGTCGTCGCCTACGACGAGCTGTACGCCGAATACACCGAGCTGCACGACTACTTCGGCCGTGGCGGCAACGATGTCATGCACCGCCTGGCGGCCCGCCGCCGTGCTGTTTCGAGGGATGTCGCGAAAGGACGGTCCTGATGTCGCTGACCGGTGAAGTGCTCGACACCGTCGCCGAACTGCGGGAGACGGTCGCGAAGCTGCACGGCGAACTGACCCGCAACGCGCTGGTCGTCTGGACCGCGGGCAACGTCTCGGCGCGGGTCCCGGGCCGGGACCTGCTGGTCATCAAGCCCTCGGGGGTGTCCTACGACGACCTGTCGGCAGAGACGATGGTCGTCACCGACCTGCACGGCGAGCTCGTCGAAGGCGAGCTCGCGCCCTCGTCGGACACCGCCGCGCACGCCTACGTCTACCGGCACATGCCGGAGATCGGCGGCGTCGTGCACACCCACTCGACCTACGCCACGGCGTGGGCGGCTCGCGGCGAACCCATCCCGTGCGTGCTGACGATGATCGCCGACGAGTTCGGCGGGGAGATCCCGGTCGGGCCGTTCGCCCTGATCGGCGACGACTCCATCGGCCGCGGCATCGTCGAAACGCTTCGCTCGAGCCGGTCGCCGGCGGTGCTGATGCGCAACCACGGCCCGTTCACCGTCGGCCGCACCGCCCGCGCCGCGGTCAAGGCCGCGGTGCTGGTCGAAGAGGTGGCCCGCACCGTGCACAAGGCTTTCGAGCTCGGTACGCCCGAACCCCTGCGGCCCGAGGACGTCGACCGGCTCTACGCCCGGTACCAGAACGTCTACGGCCAGCACTGATCTTCCCAAGGAGAACGATGACGCGCGCGTCGAAACCCCAGGTCTGGTTCCTCACCGGCAGTCAGGGCCTCTACGGCGAGGAGACGCTGGAGCAGGTGGCCGGCCAGTCCCTGCACATCCAGCAGCTGCTGGCCGCCTCCGGCGGGCTGCCCGCCGAGATCGTCGGCAAGCCGGTGCTGACCGAGGGCACCGCCATCCGCCGGGTGCTGCAGGAAGCGAACGCCGACGCCGACTGCGTCGGCGTGATCGCGTGGATGCACACCTTCTCACCGGCCAAGATGTGGATCACCGGCCTGGACGCCCTGCGCAAGCCGCTGCTGCACCTGCACACCCAGCTCAACGAAGCCCTGCCGTGGTCGACCATCGACATGGACTTCATGAACCTCAACCAGGCCGCGCACGGCGACCGCGAGTTCGGGTTCATCCAGACCCGCCTCGGCGTGCCGCGCAAGACCGTGGCCGGTCACGTGTCCGACCCGGCCGTCGTCGCCCGGATCGACGCGTGGGCGCGCGCGGCGATCGGCGCCGACCACCTGCGCAACCTGCGGCTGGCCCGGTTCGGCGACAACATGCGCGACGTCGCCGTGACCGAAGGCGACAAGGTCGAAGCCGAACTGCGGTTCGGCGTCTCGGTCAACACCTACGGCGTCAACGACTTGGTCGAGCTGGTCGACCAGGTGTCGGATGTGGACGATCTGGTGGCGGCCTACGCCGCGGACTACGACGTGGTGCCGGATCTGGCGGCCGGGGGAGCGCGGCACGAGTCGCTGCGCTACGCGGCCCGGATCGAAGCCGGGATGCGGAAGTTCCTCACCGACGGCGGCTTCGGCGCGTTCACCACGAACTTCGAGGACCTCGGCGGGCTCCGCCAGCTGCCCGGCCTCGCCGTGCAGCGCCTGATGGCCGACGGCTACGGCTTCGGCGGCGAGGGTGACTGGAAGACCTCGGCGCTGCTCGCCGCGGTCAAGGCGATGGGCGTCGGCAAGGCCGCCGGCACGTCGTTCATGGAGGACTACACCTACCACTTCGGGCCGGGCAAGCCGAAGATCCTCGGCGCGCACATGCTGGAGGTCTGCCCGAGCATCGCCGCCGCCAAGCCGTCCTGCGAGATCCACGCGCTGGGCATCGGCGGCCGCGAGGACCCGGTCCGGCTGGTGTTCGACGCCGCGCCCGGCCCCGGCGTCGTCCTCGGCCTGGTCGACCTCGGCGACCGGTTCCGGCTGGTGGCCAACGAGATCGACGTCGTCGCGCCGGACGAGCCGCTGCCGAACCTGCCGGTCGCCCGGGCGGTCTGGGAGCCGGCGCCGTCGCTGTCGACGTCCGCGGAGTCGTGGATCACCGCGGGCGGCCCGCACCACACCGTGCTGACCCAGGCGGTGGGTACCGAAACCCTGCGCGACTTCGCGAACCTGCTCGGTGTAGAACTGCTGGTCATCGACAAGGACACGACCCCGTACGACTTCGCCGACCGCATCCGCTGGAACCAGGCGTACCACCGGCTCGCCCAGGGTTTCTGAGCAGGCTTCTGAGAAAGGAAGAAAGAACGATGAAGTTCACCAGAGGAATCGCGGCGGTCGCCGCCGCGGGGCTCGTGCTCACGCTGTCGGCGTGCGGCTCGAGCCAGAAGACCGCGGACCAGGCGGCGCCGTCTTCGGGTGCCAGTGCCGCGGGCAGCCTGGTCGGCGTCACCATGCCGACCAAGTCGTCGGAGCGCTGGATCCACGACGGCGACAACATCAAGGCCGCCCTGGAGAAGCTCGGCTACAAGGTCGACCTCCAGTACGCCGAGAACGACATCCCCACCCAGGTGAACCAGATCGAGAACCAGATCACCAAGGGCGCCAAGGTCCTGGTCATCGCCTCGATCGACGGCACCGCGATCACCACCCAGCTGCAGGAAGCGGCCGACAAGAAGATCCCGGTCATCGCCTACGACCGGCTGATCCGCAACTCTCCGAACGTCGACTACTACGCCACCTTCGACAACTTCAAGGTCGGCGTCGAGCAGGCGAACTCGCTGGTCAAGGGCCTGGGTGACGGTGCCGGTCCGTTCAACATCGAGCTGTTCGCCGGTTCGCCGGACGACAACAACGCGACCTTCTTCTTCAACGGCGCGATGTCGGTCCTCAAGCCCCTGATCGACAGCGGCAAGCTGGTCGTCAAGAGCGGCCAGACCGACTTCGCCCGCGCGGCCATCCTGCGCTGGGACCCGGCCACCGCGCAGCGGCGCATGGAAGACCTGCTCACCAAGACCTACACCGGTGGCGCCAAGGTTTCCGGCGTGCTCTCGCCGTACGACGGCCTGTCGATCGGCATCATCTCGGCGCTGAAGAGCAACGGCTACGGCACCGCCGGTCAGCCGTACCCGATCGTCACCGGGCAGGACGCCGAGGTCGCCTCGGTCAAGTCCATCATCAACGGTGAGCAGTACTCGACGATCTTCAAGGACACCCGCCTGCTCGCCGACGTGACGGTGAAGATGGCCGACGCGGTGCTGAAGGGCGGCAAGCCCGAGGTCAACAACACCAAGGACTACGACAACGGCAAGAAGGTCGTCCCGTCCTACCTGCTGCAGCCGGTCACCGTGGACAAGACCAACTACCAGAAGGAGCTCGTCGACTCCGGCTACTACACGGCAGGTCAGCTGAAATGACCGAACTACTCGGCATGCGCGGGATCACCAAGACCTTCCCCGGGGTCAAGGCGCTGTCCGACGTCACGCTTTCCGTGCGCCAAGGGGAGATCCACGCGATCTGCGGGGAGAACGGCGCCGGGAAGTCCACCCTGATGAAGGTGCTCTCGGGCGTCTACCCCCACGGGACGTACGACGGCGAGATCACCTTCGACGGGCAGCGGTGCGAGTTCGGGTCGGTGCGCGACAGCGAACGGCGCGGGATCGTGATCATCCACCAGGAACTCGCGCTGTGCGGACAGTTGTCGGTCGCGGAGAACATCTTCCTCGGCAACGAACAGGCCAAGCGCGGCTGGGTCGACTGGAACCGCACCAATCACGAGGCCGGCGCGCTGCTCAAGCGCGTCGGCCTCGCCGAAAACGCCACGCGGGCGGTGCAGGAACTCGGTGTCGGCAAGCAGCAGCTCGTCGAGATCGCCAAGGCACTGTCCAAAGAGGTCAAGCTGCTGATCCTCGACGAGCCCACCGCGGCGCTCAACGACGACGACTCGGCCCACCTGCTCGAGCTGCTGCGCGGGCTGCGGGACCAGGGTGTCACGTGCGTGATCATCTCGCACAAGCTCGGCGAGGTGACGGCGATCGCCGACACCGTCACGATCCTGCGTGACGGCAAGACGATCGAAACGCTCGACGCGGCGGGGCTGACCGAAGAGCGCATCATCACCGGCATGGTCGGCCGCGACCTCGAGCACCGGTTCCCGCCGCGGGAACCGGAAATCGGCGAAGAGGTGCTGCGGATCGAGGACTGGACCGTGCACAGCCCGACCCAGGCCGGGCGGGTCGTCGTCGACAACGCGTCGCTAACGCTCCGGCGCGGGGAGATCGTCGGCCTCGCCGGGCTGATGGGCGCGGGCCGCACCGAGCTCGCGATGAGCGTGTTCGGCCGGTCGTGGGGCAAGGACATCTCCGGCCGGATCCTCAAGCACGGCAAGGAGATCCAGGTCCGGTCGGTGCAGGAGGCCGTCCGCCACGGCATCGCCTACGCCACCGAGGACCGGAAGCGCTACGGGCTCAACCTGATCGAGGACATCCAGCGCAACGTGTCCGCGGCCGGGCTGGGCAAGCTGGCCAAGCGTGGCTGGGTCAACGAGCACGCCGAGCACGACACCGCCAACTCCTACCGCCGGGATCTGCGGATCAAGGCGCCGAGCGTGCAGAGCGTGACCGGGAAGCTCTCCGGTGGCAACCAGCAGAAGGTCGTGCTGGCCAAGTGGATCTTCACCGATCCGGACGTGCTGATCCTGGACGAACCGACCCGTGGCATCGACGTGGGCGCGAAGTTCGAGATCTACACGATCATCAACGAGCTGGCCGCCCAGGGGAAGGCCGTCCTGGTCATCTCCTCCGAGCTGCCGGAGCTGCTCGGGCTCTGCGACCGGATCTACGCGCTGTCGGCGGGGCGGATCACCGGCGAAGCCAAGCGCGAAGAAGCCACTCAGGAACTGCTGATGCAGTACATGACTAAGGAACGGGAATGACCACGACCGACGCGCGGCCCACCGTGCCCCCGGTTGAGCGCTCCAAGCGGAGGATCTCGATCAACCCGCGCCAGAGCGGCATCTACGTCGCGTTCGCGCTGATCGTGGTGCTGTTCGAGGTGCTCACCGGTGGCGCGCTGCTGGAACCGCAGAACATCTCCAACATCATCGTGCAGAACAGCTACGTGCTGATCCTCGCGATCGGGATGATCCTGGTGATCATCTCCGGGCACATCGACCTGTCCGCCGGGTCGGTCGTCGCGATGACCGGCGCGGTGTCGGCGGTGCTGATGGTGAACTCGCACGTGCCGTGGTTCCTGGCGGTGCTGATCACCCTCGTCGTGGGCGCGGCGATCGGCGCGTGGCAGGGCTACTGGGTCGCCTACTTCGGCATCCCGGCGTTCATCGTGACGCTGGCCGGCATGCTGGCGTTCCGGGCGTTGACCCTGACGGTGCTGGGCAACCAGGGCATCGGCCCGTTCCCGGACGCGATCCGCACGCTGTCCAACGGCTTCACCGACGGCTACCTGGGCAACATCGGCCTCGGCCCGCTCGGCGGCGCCGACCTGGTGTCGCTGCTCGCCGGCGTCGCCGCGGTGGCCGGGATCGTGTTCACCCAGTGGCGCAAGCGGGCGGGACGGATGGGCTACGGCCAGGACGTCGACCCCTTCCCGGTGTTCGTGCTCAAGATCGCCGGGATCGCGGTGCTGGTGCTCGCGCTGGTCGTGCAGCTGGCGCGGTTCAAGAACCTGCCGTGGGTGCTCATCCTGCTGGCGGTGTTGGTGCTCGGCTACTCGCTGGTGGCCGGGAAGTCGGTGTTCGGCCGGCACATCTACGCCGTGGGCGGCAACCTGCAGGCCGCGACGCTCTCGGGCGTCAAGGTCAAGCAGGTGACGTTCTGGATCTTCGTCAACATGGGCGTGCTGGCCGCGCTGGCGGGCATCATCTTCGCCGGCCGGCTCAACCAGGCGGGCCCGACGGCGGGCGTCAACTTCGAGCTCGACGCGATCGCGGCGGCGTTCATCGGCGGCGCGGCGGTGCAGGGCGGCGTCGGCAAGGTGGTCGGCGCGATCACCGGTGGCCTGATCATGGCGGTGATCAACAACGGCATGTCCCTGATCGGCGCGCCGAGCGAGCGGGTGATGCTGGTCAAGGGTGTCGTGCTGCTGGCCGCGGTGGCCTACGACATCTGGACGAAGCGCCGCGCGGCTTCCTGAGCCGGGTGGTTCGGTAAGGGGCCTTTCCCGTTCGCGGGGGAGGCCCCTTACCCATTCGACGAATTGTCTCTTTCGAAGTTCTCGAATTACGCGGAGTTTCTTGACCGCCCGGTGACGGCATGGTCATAGTCCGTGCATGCGCCGCGTCGTCATCGCCCTGATCACCCTGCTGCTGTGTGGTTTCTGCGTCCCGGCCGCGGTGGCGGCACCGGGGCACGCCCGCACCGAAACCGTGCTGGCCACCGGCTGGAAATTCCACCTCGGCGACGTCGCGGGGGCCGCGGCCCCCGATTTCGACGACTTCGCCTGGACGCCCGTCACCCTGCCCCACACCTGGAACGCGGCCGACGGCGCCGATGGTGGCGGCAACTACCGGCGCGACGTCGGGTGGTACCGGACCCGGCTGACCGTCCCGGCGGGGAACCGGCGGGTGTTCCTGCAGTTCGACGGCGCGAACCTGGTCACCGACGTCTACGTCGGCGGCCGCCGCGCGGGGCGGCACGAAGGTGGCTACTCGGGCTTCCGGTTCGACATCACCGGCCTCGCGCCCGCCGGGCGGCCGGTGTCGGTCGCGGTGGCGGTCGACAACCGGAAGACCGCGGACGTGGCCCCGCTCGACGGCGACTTCACCCTGTTCGGCGGCCTCTACCGCGACGTCCGGCTGGTCGTCACCGATCCCATGCACGTGGACGCGCTCGACTACGGCGGGCCCGGGGTCTTCGTGCGGCAGAAGGCGCTCACCGCGGCGGCGGCCGACCTCGACGTCACCACCCGCGTCACCAACGACACCGCGGTGACGCGGCGGATTCCGGTCCGGACGGTGGTCCGGGACGCTTCGCGCCGGGTCGTGGCGGTCTCGGCCGGCGCGGTCACCGTGGGGGCGGGCAGCACGGTCCCGGTGGTTTCCCCGGTGCGGGTGCTCCGGCCGCACCGGTGGAACGGGGTGCGCGATCCCTACCTGTACTCGGTCACCGCCGAAGTGGGCGGCGACGAGGTGACTGTACCGCTGGGACTGCGCACCTTCGCCGTCGATCCGGAGCGTGGCTTCTTCCTCAACGGCGTCCCGTACCCGCTGCACGGGGTGAACACCCAGCTCCCCAGCCGCCCGGACCGGGGTGCGGCGGTCTCCGACGCCGATATCGACACCGACTACCGGCTGATCGCGGAGCTGGGCGCGAACGCCGTCCGGATGGCCCACTACCAGCATTCGCCGCACGAATACGAGCTCGCCGACCGGCTGGGCCTGGTGGTCTGGACGGAGGTGCCGCTGGTCGGCTTCGTCACCGATTCCCCGGCGTTCACGGCGAACGCTTCGGCGCAGGCGCACGAGCTGGTCCGGCAGAACTTCAACCACCCGTCGGTGGCGCTGTGGGGCCTGGGCAACGAGCAGTACGTCTCCAGCCCGGCCGCCAACGCCGTGCTCGCCGCCGTTCAGGCCGTCTTCCGCGCGGACGATCCGGACCGGCTCACGACGTACGCGCACTGCTGCCTGTCCGACACCGACGCCCTCGCCGGGCACGCGGACCTCACCGGCTACAACCGCTACTACGGCTGGTACCTGCCCGGTGCGGCGAACCTGGGGAAGTGGGCGGACGACCTGCACCGGGCCGATCCCGGCCGCCGGATCTCCGTCTCGGAGTACGGTGCCGGCGCGAGCGTCCGGCAGCACGAGCAGCACCCCGTCCCGCCGGTGCCCGGCGGGCACTGGCACCCCGAGGAGTACCAGGCGGAGGTCGCCGAGGCGTCGTGGCGGGCGATCGAGGCCCGGCCGTACCTCTGGGGCAGCTTCGTGTGGGTGATGTTCGACTTCGCCTCGGACGGCCGCAACGAGGGCGACCGCCCGGGCATCAACGACAAGGGCCTGGTCACCGACGACCGGGTGACCAAGAAGGACGCCTTCTACTGGTACCAGGCGAACTGGTCGTCGCGGCCGGTCCTGCACATCACCTCGGCCCGCGACACCGTCCGGACCACCGCCACGACCGACGTCAAGGTCTACGCCGGCACCGGGCCGGTGAGCCTGTCGGTCAACGGCGTCCCGCTCGGCACCCGCGTCCCGGCCGACCACATCGCCGTCTGGTCCGGCGTGACCCTGCAGCCCGGCCCCAACGTCGTGCAGGCAACGTCCCGCCAGGACGGCCGGACGGACACGGTCACCTGGACCCTGGCACCGACTTCCTGACGCCGACTTCGTGAAGGCCACCTTGAGGAACTTCAAGTTCCTCAAGGTGGCCTTCACGAAGTTTCCTACTGGTTGCAGCGCTTGCCGGTGTTGATGCAGTTGACGACCTGGTTCATCAGGCGCTGGCCCATGACGTTGGCGAAGTCGTCGTGGTCCGAGCGCGGGTTGTGCGCCTCCTGCTCGAAGGCGTCCACTTTGTACTGGCCCTTGACCTGGATGTCGTGCGGGATGTTGTAGACCAGCTTGATCACCAGCTGCGGCACGTTCTGGAAGCCCTTCGGGCACTTGCCCTGCTGGTCGGCGAACACGATGTGCGTGCGGTGGTTGGCACTGTCGATGTTCTTGCCGTCCCAGCAGTTCGGGAAGGCGTGGATGCGCTCCACCTTGCTGTTCTGCGGGCAGATCGGGTAGTGGTCGGTGAGCCGGTCCTCGAAGCCGGTGCAGGTCCAGCTCGGCCGGGCGTTGGCCGGGCCGTTGGTGCTCTGCTTGGCGTCGCCGTAGAGGATGCGGAGGAACTGCGGCATCGCGACGACCTTGCTCGCGCCGCCGCTGGTGAACGTGATCGTCGCCGACTGGACGCGCTGGATCTCGCCGTCGTTGTCGCCGACCTCGTTCTTGTCGTTGACGCCGGGCAGTTCCGCCGGCTGGCCGCCCGAGTTCTGGCCGCCGTTGTCGATGCCGCCCTTGCCGTTCTGCTTGAGCGCGCACTGCGCGAGCCCGCCGAGGTTGGTCGGCTTCGCGGCGCGGCGGCCGATGGCGATGGCGATCCGGTCGATGGTCGAGGCGCGCTTGTCCTTGAGCGGGCCGACGACGGCGTTCTGGATGTCCTGCGGCGTCTTGAGGTCGCCGTTCGCGATCCGCTTGTTGGCTTCGTCGATCTGCTTGTCGAGCAGGTCGAGGTTGCGGTTGACCTCGTCCATCGCCTGGTCCGGGACGTCGGGGAGCTTGCTCGCGACGTCGGGGCACTCGACCTGGGCGCTCGCCTTGTCCTTGGCGCTGCCGGCCCGGTCGGGCTGGGTGGCGGGCGGGTTCTTTTCGGCGTCGCCGGTGTCGATGCGCACGACGGGCCAGAAGTAGGCGGACTTGTCGCCGTTCTTACAGGTGGTGCCGGCCTTGACGAGGCTCTTGTTGTTCGAGTCGGAGTTGGTGGAGAGGTTGCCGACGTAGTCGTGCAGGTGCTGGGCACCGTTCTTGATCCCCGGCTGGGCGATGAAGTTGTCCGGGTTGAAGTGCTGGTTCTCGTTGCGGCCGCAGTCCACGGTGAACGTGCCGCGGGCACCCTTCTGCTGCAGCGCCTTGTTCACGTTGTTGCCTGAAGGGACCTTCGCGATGTCGAGGAAGAACGACGCGTCGGCCGGGTCGGCGCTGGCTTCACCGGTGTGGCCGGTGGTGGTCGCGACGACGATGCCGCCGACGGCCACTGCGAGCGCCAGGCCACCGGTCGCGATCTTCGTGCGGCGGCTGATCCGATGTCTGCCCGTGGCGGGGGTGCGGGTGGTATTCCGGGCCATGTTCACCTCGTTCGATTTTCCGGGCACGCCGAAGAGAGCCTGCGTGCCCGGGCTGGAGACGCGCGAAACCCGGGGGTGGCACCCGGGCGCGGTATCGGGGGAACCCGCCCGGTGTCACTGGTTCCGGCATTGGGGGGAACGGCTGCCGGCCGGGGCCGGTTCAGCCCGTTACCTTTTCGTTATTTATGGAAGGCGAACAAAGTTCACGTCTCTCGGAGTGATCGCTAACATCGACGCATGCCCGTGGACGACGCAGGTCCCGATGGCCCGCTCCGTGCGCGGCCCCTCCAGCGGCGGGGCACGCTCGGGGTGATCGCGACCGGATCGTCGGCGTCCGGGCCGGTGTTGCACGGCCTTCGCGAGGCCGCCCACAAGCAGGAATACGTGCTGAGCGTCTTCAGCGTGTCGAACACCAGCGGCGCGGCGGTGCTGGCCGCGGTGGCCGGCCTGCAGCTGCAGGGGGTTGCCGGCATCGTGGTGCTCGACGGGCACCTCCTGGCCGAGCTGGCCCCGGTCGCCGGCATCCCGCTGGTCCCCGCGGCGTCGACCGACCAGTACGCGGGCGCGCGCCAGGCGACGGAGCACCTCCTGCAACTCGGCCACCCGACGGTCTGGCACCTCGGCGGCCCGGAGGAAGGCCCGGTGGCCCGCGCCCGCGAGCGCGGCTGGCGCGAGACGCTCGAGCGGCACGGAGCGGAGGTCCCCCCGGTGGTCCGCGGCGACTGGTCCGCCCGATCCGGCTTCCGCGCGGGCCAGTCCCTGGCGGTCGAATCCGGCGTGGGCGCGGTGTTTTCGGCGAACGACCACATGGCACTGGGCCTCGTGGCGGCGTTCGCGGAGGCGGGCATGCGCGTCCCCCGGGACGCCCACGTGGTCGGCTTCGACGACGTCCCCGAGGCGGCGTACTTCGCACCCCCGTTGACCACGGTCCGCCAGGACTACCTGGCGGCGGGCCACCGCACACTGGCCACGATGACGGCGCGCATCGACGGCGTGGCGGTCCCGGCGTGGGGCACGGTCGAGGCCGAGCTGGTGGTGCGGGAGAGCAGCCGCTGCCTCAAGGGCGTCTGAGGCACGTCCGGCAAGGCGCCGCGGTGGACACGCCGTCGTTCGGCGCGAAGATCGCCGGGACCCCGAGACGCACGTCATGATGGCGCGGTGACCGATACCGCCTCGGGTCTTCCGCCCGTTCCGCGCCCCGTCGACCAGCCGAAACAGATCGTGACCCCGCTGTCGGGCCGGGCGGTGCTGGCCATGGCCTTGGGAACCGCGCTCGTCGTGGCCGCGACGGTGACCGCCTTGTGGATCGGCCTCACCACCGACGGCGCCGACCCGAGCCGGGTGAACGCGCGGCTGGAAGTGCTCCGGATCGGGTTGAGTCTCGGCCTGGGCGGCGGCGGGCTGTTCGCCCTGTACCTGGCCTGGCGACGGCAGCGGTCCACGGACCTCGCCCTGCTCCAGAAGGAGCGCGACCAGGCCGACGTCGCCCGTGCGCACGCCCTCCAAGAACGCGTTGCGGCGGAGAACCGGGCGCACCAGGAGCGGGTCGCCCTCGCCACCGAAACCGACGCGACGGCCCGCCGGATCACCGAGCTGTTCACCAAGGCCGTCGAGCACCTCGGGGCCGCCGAGGCCCCGGTTCGCCTGGGTGGGCTGTACGCGCTGGAACGACTGGCCCAGGACAACTCCGGGCAGCGCCAGACCATCGTGAACGTGGTGTGCGCCTACCTGCGGATGCCGGTCGACCCGCCGCCGGAGCCGGACCACGACCCGGACGCACGACGGCAGCGGCAGCGGGAACGCGAAGTCCGTCTCACCGCGCAACGCATCCTGGCCGGCCACCTGCGCCCGGGGCCCGAACCCGGGGAGCCGGTGGCGACGTTCTGGCCCGGCCTGGACCTCGACCTGACCGGCGCGGTCCTGTGCGAAGCCGACTTCAGCGGCTGCCACCTGCACGCTCTCCGGCTGAACGACGTCACCTTCCTCGGTACTGCCGGCTTCACCGGGACGACCTTCGCCGGGGACGTGGCCTTCGAACACGCCACCTTCACCGACGACGCGCAGTTCGGCCACGCCACTTTCGCCGGCCGTGCGCACTTCCGCGGCATGACCTTCGCCGGGAGTGCCGACTTCGCCGAGACGAAGTTCCTGCGAGGCGCCCGGTTCGAAGGCACTTCCTTCACCGCCGACGCCGGTTTCGCCGGGGCGAAGTTCGCCCGCCGCGCCTGGTTCGCCAAAACCGTCTTCGCCCGCGGCGCCGAGTTCGGTTCGGCTCGCTTCGCCGGCGACTCCGAATTCCGCGGTGCGGCTTTCGAAGGCAACGCGAGGTTCGTCGGCACGACCTTCGGCGGCAACGCCAACTTCCCCGGCGCCGCGTTCCGGCGCGACGTCAGCTTCCGGGAAGCCGTCTTCGCCCGCGACGCGACCTTCCTCGGCGTGGCGTTCGACGGCGCCATCGGTCTGCGCGACGCGAAGTTCCGCAAGAACGCCGAATTCCGCGGCGCCCGCTTCGCGCACGCGCCTCGCGTCACCGCCGACCAGTTCCCGGGTGGCGTGCCGCCGGAACTGTCCGGGCCGATCACGCTCGGGTGATCCCGGGCAGGCCGTGGCGCGTTGCCGGCTCGCGGCTCACCGGATCAGCGGCAGGGCCGCCATCCCGCGCAGCGCCGGGTTGGGCCGGCGCTCCACCTCCCCGCCGATCCGCAGTGCCGGAAACCGCTTCCCCAGCTGTTCCAGCAGCACGGTCATCTCGAGCCGCGCCAAGGCCGCGCCGAGGCACAGGTGCAGGCCGTGCCCGAAGAACAGCCCGCGGCCGCCGTCGCGGGTGATGTCGAAGCGGTCCGGGTCCGCGAAGCGCGCGGGGTCCCGGTTCGCCGCTCCGGCCAGGATCACCACGACGTCGTCCGCCGCGATCTCCCGCCCGTCGAGCACCGCCGGACCGGCGGCCGCGCGCTGGCTCATCTGGGCGGCCCCGTCCCACCGCAACATCTCCTCGGCCGCGCCCGCCGCCAGCCCCGGATCGCCGGCGAGCAGGGCGAACTGGTCCGGGTGGGTCAGCAGCGCGTGGACACCGTTGCCCAGCGCACCCGCGGTCGTCTCGTAGCCGCCGCCGAACAACACCAGCAGTGCGTTGAGCACCTCGTCCTCGGACATCAGCTCCGCGCCTGCGGCGGGCCTGGCCAGCAGCGCGGAGGTCAGGTCGGCACCGGGTTCCGCGCGCCGCAGCGCGATCAGCTCCGTGAAGTAGGCCCGGTATTCGAGGGCGGCCGCGTCGACCTGGGCGCGCAGGTCGGGCGACATCGCGGGGTTGACCTGCTTGCCGATCAGGTCGGTGACGCGGCGAAGCCGGTCGTGGTCGGCTTCGGGTACGCCGACCAGGTCGCCGATCACGGCCATCCCGAGCGGGTACAGGACCGTGCCGACGAACTCCGCCGCGGTCCCGTCCGCCGTGGCGTCGGCGAAGCGGTCCAGCACCCGGTCGGTGGCCCGGCGGACGGCGGGCTCCAGCGCCTGGACGCGCCGGACGGTGAAGTCGCGGACGAGCAGGCGGCGTTCACGCGTGTGGTCCGGCGGGTTCTTCCACGGCAGCAGGTCGGCGAACAACGCCATCGCGGCGTTGTCGCGCCAGCCCGGCATGTGCCGGTCACGCCATGGGGCGTCCAGCACCCGGAAGGTCTCGCCGTCGGCGAGCACCTGCTGGCAGTCCGCGAACCGGCTGAGGACCCAGCCGCCGAAGACTTCGCTGCGGAAGATCGGGGTCTCTTCGCGGAGCTTGGCGTAGACGGGGTACGGGTCGGCGAGCCCGGCCGGGGTGGACAGGGACAGCAAGGCTTGGTCGGCGGCTGCGGACACGAGTGCTCCCTCCGGTGGTGAAACGGTGCTCGCAGTCTTCTCCCCGGCGCCCGCGCCGCGGCAGGGGTCCGGACCCGGCGTCACCCCGATGGCAGAGTGGCGGCCAACGCGAACAGCGCGAGCGCGGCCGCCGGGGCGAAGGCGAAGGCGGCGGAGGCGCCCAGCACGTCGGCGGTGTGCCCGGCGAGGAACGCCGCCAGGGCGGAACCGGCCGCACTGGTGGAGTTGTTCCAGGTGAACGCCCGGGTGCGGACCGCCGGGTCGACGGCCCGCTCGGTGAGGACGTTCAGCAGGACCAGCGTGGGCGGGATCGCCGCCTCGGTGACGACCACCGCGGCGCCGAGCCAGAGCGCGGACGGCGCCAGGGGAAGCAGCAGTGCCGTGGCCGTCAGGTACGCGGCGGCGGCGATGAGCTGGAGACGCGCCGGGGCATGACAGCGCCGCAGTCCGTAGCACCAGCCGGAAACCAGCCCGGCGATGCTCCCGGCGGCGACGATCGGCGCGGCCGCACCGGGCACGCCGTGTTCCGTGGCGAACGCGCTCACCGAGACACCCATGGTGCCGAAGTACAGCCCGACGGCCGAGTTCAGCAGCGCGAAGCGCACGAAGCCCGGCCGTAACGGGGCGGGGCGTGCGGGCGGCGGCGCGGTCCGGTGCTGGACAGCCAGGGCTGCGCCGCCACCGACGATCAGGGCCGCGGCGAGGGCACTGGCCAGGGGTGCGTACCCGGCCGCTCCGAGCGCGGTGACCACTACCGGCCCGAGGAGGAACGCGGTGGCGTTGGCCACCGACTCCAGCGAAAAGGCGGTGGTCAGGTCCGCGGCTCGCAAGAGGTGCGCCCAGCGGGCCGCGGAAAGCGCGCCGAGCTGAGGGACGGCCGCCCCGGCGCAGGCCGCGAAAGCGATCGCCGCCGGGGCCGGGGCGGTGAGGACGCCGGCGATGGCGATGCCGTGGGCGGCCACCGAGAACGGCAGGACGCGGGTCTGGCCGAACCGGTCGACCAGGCGGGCGAGCCGCGGGCCGGACGCGGCTTCGGCGAGAGCGAACCCCGCCGTGGCGACACCGGCCGTGCCGTAGGAGCCGGTGCGGGCGTGGAGCAGCCAGAGCAGGCCGAGGCCGGTCATGGCGATGCCCGCACGTCCCGCGGCGGCGGTGAAGAAGAAGGCGGCGGCGCCGGGAACGCGCAGCACCGAACGGTATCCGGATGACATGGGGGAGTCCTCGTCGCCGCCGGAGAGGGCGGAGGGACACGGCCCGGCCAAGGCGGGTCCGGACGACTGGCGACACCCTGACAGACGGAACGCCGGTCGGGCAAGGGGTTTTACGCCGACCGGTTCAGAGCGTCAGGCGGTCGCCGAGGCCGCGGATGTGGCCCACCCCGCCGCAGTCGAGGTCCAGCTGGCGGCGGCGTTCCGCGACGAACGCCCGGCCCAGACCCGTCCGGTCCGAAGTGGACATACTCCGGCGCAGCTCGTTCAGCAGCCCGCGTTCCTCGCCGCGCACATGAGCGTCGACGACGTTTTCCAGCCGCAGCAACGCCTTCTCGAAGTCGTCGCCCTCCAGGACCGCCAGCAGGTCCTCGGCGAAGGGAGAACCCGGCGCGTCCGGGCGGACGATGCGCTCGGTCGCCGTCGCGTGGGCGACCAGCAGGGCCGCCAGTTCCGCCACGAGCGCGGGCCGGTCGGCTTCGCTGTTGCGCAGGTCGCGCAGCAGCTGCTCGAACCGGCGGTGGTCGGCCAGCAGCACCTCGACCAGGTCCGAACCGGGCGCCGCGGCGGCCGGGGCCGGGCGCATCCAGCCGAACGTCAGCTCCACCGCCTGGCGCCAGTGCGCGTACTCGGAGTCGCGGCGGGCCGGGTCCATCGCCGGCAGCCACTGGCCCGCCCGGTGCCAGTTGCGCCGCAGGCCCTCCAGGTCCGGCCAGTACCCGACGGACAGCCCGGCCGCGTAGGCCGCGCCGAGCGACACCGTCTCGGCCACCATCGGGCGTACCACCGGCACGTCGAGGACGTCGGCGACGAACTGCATCAGCAGGTTGTCCGCGGTCATCCCGCCGTCGACCTTCAACGTCGAGAGCGCCAGCCCGGAGTCGGCGTTCATCGCGTCGACGACCTCGCGGGTCTGCCAGCCGGTCGCCTCCAGCACCGCCCGCGCCAGGTGGCCCTTCGTGATGTACGACGTCAGCCCGGCGATCACGCCGCGCGCCTCGCTGTGCCAGTGCGGCGCGAACAGGCCCGAGAACGCGGGCACGATGTAGCAGCCGCCGTTGTCCTCGACCGTCCGGGCAAGGGTCTCGATCTCGGGTGCGCTGCCGATCAGCTCCAGGCCGTCCCGGAACCACTGCACCAGCGACCCGGTGACGGCGATCGATCCTTCGAGCGCGTACACCGCGGGCTCGTCGCCGATCTTGAACCCGACCGTGGTGAGCATGCCGTGGGTGGACAGCACCGGCGTCGGGCCGGTGTTGAGCAGCAGGAAGCTGCCGGTGCCGTAGGTGCACTTCGCCTCGCCGGGCGCGAAGCAGGTCTGGCCGAACAGCGCGGCCTGCTGGTCGCCGAGCGCGGCCGCGATCCGGATGCCGGGGACCACCCGCGAGGTGGTGCCGTAGACCTCCGTCGACGAGCGGACTTCCGGCAGCATCGCGCGCGGGACGTCGAAGAACTCCAGCAGCTCGTCGTCCCAGTTCAGCGTGCGCAGGTTCATCAGCATGGTGCGGGAGGCGTTGGTGACGTCGGTGACGTGCACGCCGCCCTCGGCGCCGCCGGTGAGGTTCCAGATCAGCCAGCTCTCGATGGTGCCGAAGAGGACGTCCCCGCGTTCGGCGCGCTCGCGCAGCCCGGGCGTGCGTTCGAGCAGCCAGCGGATGCGCGGCGCGGAGAAGTACGTGGCCAGCGGCAGCCCGCACAGCTGCCGGACGCGGTCGGCGCCGGGTTCGCGGGCGAGCTGCTCGAGCATGGCGTCGGTCCGGGTGTCCTGCCAGACGATGGCCCGCCCCACCGGGTTGCCGGTGCGCCGGTCCCAGAGGACGGTGGTCTCGCGCTGGTTGGCGATCCCGAGCCCGACGACCTGGTCGGCGGTCGCGCCGGCGTCGGCCAGCGCCTGCGGCACGATCCGGGAGACGTTCCGCCAGATCTCGGTCGCGTCGTGTTCGACCCAGCCGGGCCGCGGGAAGTGCTGCTGGTGCTCCCGCTGCACGACGGAGACGAGCCGGCCGCGGGCGTCGAACAGGATGCACCGGGTGGAGGTGGTGCCCTGGTCGATGGACATCACGTACCGCTGGACCATGCCCCTCCCTTCACCATCGCGACGCACCCAGGTCGCGCGAGACCGCCCGCGCCGCGTCCCGGACGTGGCCCAGCAGGCGGGCGCTCGGGCTGCCGTCCGGCTCGCAGATCCGCTCCACCGCGCCGGACACCCCGAGCGCACCGACCACGATGCCGCCGTGGCCGCGGATCGGTGCCGCGATCCCGGCCTCGCCGGAGATCATTTCGCCGTTCTCCGCCGCCCAGCCCGCCTCGCGGACCTTCGCGCACGCGCGCTTGATCGCGGTCTGGGTGACCAGCGTCCGGCGGGTGTAGGCCTCCGGCTCGCCGGTGCGCAACGATGCCACGAGCGTCGTGTCGTAGGCCAGCAGGACCTTGCCCAGCGCCGTCGCGTGCAGGGGCAGCAGCGTGCCGACGTCGAGGGTCTGCAGGCTGTCGTCCGGGCGGAACACGTGGTGCACGACCAGCACCCGGCCCTCCAGGGGCGCGCCGATCCGGACCGCCTCGCCGCTGCGGGAGGCCAGTGCGTCGGCCCAGTTGATCGCCCGCGAGCGCAGTTCGTTGACGTCGAGGTAGCTCGTGCCCAGGTGCAGCAGCGCCGCGCCGAGCTGGTACTTGCCCGTGTCGCGGTCCTGCTCGACGAACCCGACGCCCTGCAGCGTGCGCAGGATCCCGTGCGCGGTGCCCTTCGCCAGTTCGAGGGCGTCGGCGATCTCGCCGACGCCCAGGCGCCCCGAGCCGCGCGCCAGCAACCGCAGGATCGCGGCGGCGCGCTCGATGGACTGGATCGGACCGGGCACGCCGCGACCCTAACCCGACCGGCCCTGATTCGACAATGTCGAACATCGACTCCGGCCGTTCGACAATGCCGACCGGCGTCCGTTGACCGGTCTGACACGCGAACTTAACTTTCATCCACCAGTAGGGGGACAAGGTCCTTTGTGGAGGAAAGCAATGACGCGAAGCCTCAAGGCCCGTGGACTCGCCGGCGAGATGGCCGCCGAGTTCGTGGGGACGATGATCCTCATCCTGTTCGGGTGCGGGGTGGTGGCGCAGGTCGTCGCCGCGGGCATCGGGGACCACGACAGCATCGCCTGGGCCTGGGGCCTCGGCGTCACCCTGGGTGTTTACGTCGCTTCGCGGATCAGCGGCGCCCACCTGAACCCGGCCGTGACCATCGCGCTCGCGGTGTTCAAGGGCTTCGAGTGGCGCAAGGTCGCCCCGTACGCCCTGGCCCAGACCGCCGGCGCGTTCCTCGCCGCGATGCTGGTGCGCTGGAACTACACCGAGGTCCTCAACGTCAAGGACCCCGGCCTCACCATCAAGACGCAGGGCGTGTTCTCCACGCTGCCCGGTAACGGCACCCTTCCGGTGGGTGACTGGGGCGCCTTCCGCGACCAGATCATCGGCACCGCGATCCTCGTCCTGGTCATCTTCGCGATCACCGACCTGCGCAACACCGCCCCGGCCGCGAACCTCGCCCCGGTCGTCGTCGGCTTCCTGGTCGTCGCCATCGGCATGGCCTGGGGCACCAACGCCGGCTACGCGATCAACCCCGCCCGCGACTTCGGCCCGCGCCTGGCGTCCTGGCTGACCGGCTACGACACGGCGTTCACCGACCAATACGGCTTCCCTTACTGGTGGATCCCGATCGTGGCGCCGGTCATCGGCGCGGTCATCGGCGGCGCGATCTACAAGTACCTGATCGAGCGGCACCTGCCCGCCGACGCCCCGCTGGACAGCATGCCCGCCAAGGACCTCGAGCCCGCCAACTGAGTAGGAGCACGACCATGCCGGACTTCGTCGGTGCCGTGGACCAGGGCACGACCAGCACCCGATTCATGATCTTCGACCACGGCGGCAACGAGATCGCCCGCCACCAGCTCGAGCACGAGCAGATCCTGCCCAGGCCGGGCTGGGTCGAGCACGACGCCACCGAGATCTGGGAACGCACCCGCTCGGTCATCGCGACCGCGCTCAACAAGGCCAACCTGACCGTCAACGACCTGGCCGCGCTGGGCATCACCAACCAGCGCGAGACCACCGTCGTCTGGAACCGCCGCACCGGCCGCCCGTACGGCCACGCGATCGTCTGGCAGGACACCCGCACCGACCGGATCGCCTCCGCGCTCGAGCGCGAGGGCAAGGGTGACATCATCCGCCGCAAGGCCGGCCTGCCGCCCGCCACCTACTTCTCCGGCGGCAAGCTGCAGTGGATCCTCGAGAACATCGAGGGCGTGCGTGAGGACGCCGAGAAGGGTGACGCCCTCTTCGGCACCACCGACTCGTGGCTCATCTGGAACCTCACCGGCGGCCCGGACGGCGGCGTGCACGTCACCGACCCGACCAACGCCTCCCGCACGATGCTGATGGACCTCGAGACCCTGGACTGGGACGACGAGCTGCTGTCGTTCTTCAACGTCCCGCGGCAGATGCTGCCGACGATCCGGCCGTCGTCGAACCCCGGCTTCGGCACCACCCGCGCGGACGGCCCGCTCGGCGGCGAGGTCGCCATCACCGGCGTCCTCGGCGACCAGCAGGCGGCGACCGTCGGGCAGGTCTGCTTCCGGCCCGGCGAGGCCAAGAACACCTACGGCACCGGCAACTTCCTGCTGCTCAACACCGGGCAGGAACTGGTCCGCTCCCAGCACGGCCTGCTGACGACGCTGTGCTACCAGTTCGGCGACGAGAAGCCGGTCTACGCGCTGGAAGGCTCGATCGCCGTCACCGGCTCGGCCGTCCAGTGGCTGCGCGACCAGCTGGGCATCATCAGCGGCGCGGCCCAGAGCGAGAGCCTGGCCCGCCAGGTCGAGGACAACGGCGGGGTCTACTTCGTCCCGGCCTTCTCCGGCTTGTTCGCCCCGTACTGGCGCTCCGACGCCCGCGGCGCGATCGTCGGGCTCACCCGCGCCACGACGAACGCCCACATCGCGCGGGCCACCCTGGAAGCGATCTGCTACCAGACCCGCGACGTCGTCGAGGCGATGCAGAACGACTCCGGCGTCACGCTCGACGTGTTGCGGGTGGACGGTGGCGTCACCGCCAACGAGCTGTGCATGCAGCTGCAGGCGGACATCCTCGGCGTCCCGGTGTCGAAGCCGGTCGTCGCCGAGACCACCGCGCTCGGCGCCGCGTACGCGGCCGGGCTGGCGGTCGGCTTCTGGTCCTCGACCGACGAGCTCGAGCAGAACTGGAACGAGGACAAGCGCTGGACGCCGACGTGGAGCGACGAGCAGCGCGCCGAGGGCTACGCGGGCTGGCAGAAGGCCGTCGGCCGCACGCTCGACTGGGTCGACGTGCAGTGAGCAGGAGGAGGAACACCATGACCCCGCTTTCCCCGCAGTACCGGGCGGAAAGCCTGCGGAAACTGGTCGATGAAGAGGTCGACGTGCTCGTCGTCGGCGGGGGCGTGACCGGGGCCGGCGTCGCGCTCGACGCCGCGTCCCGGGGGCTGTCGACCGCGCTGGTCGAGGCCCGCGACTTCGCCGCCGGCACGTCCAGCCGGTCGTCCAAGCTGATCCACGGCGGCCTGCGCTACCTGGAACAGCTGGACTTCAAGCTGGTGCGCGAGGCGCTCAAGGAGCGTGGCCTGCTGCTGCAGACGCTGGCCCCGCACCTGGTGCGGCCGGTGAAGTTCCTGGTCCCGCTGCAGCACCGGGTGTGGGAACGCGGCTACATCGGCGCCGGTGTCACGCTGTACGACACCCTCGGCGGCGCCCGCGCGCTGCCGCGGCACCGGCACCTGTCGAAGCGGGGCGCCTTCAAGGCGGCCCCGGCGCTCGCGGACGACGCGCTGATCGGGGCGATCCAGTACTACGACGCCCAGGTCGACGACGCCCGCCACACGATGACGATCGCGCGGACGGCCGCCGAGCAGGGCGCTTCGGTGCTCACCCGGACTCGCGTCACTTCGCTGCTGCGCGAGGGTGAGCGGGTGGTCGGCGCGAAGGTGGTCGACCGCGAGAGCGGGATCGAGTTCGAGATCCGCGCCCGCACGGTCGTGGCGGCCACCGGTGTCTGGAGCGACGACATGGCGGAGGCGGCCGGGATTCCCGCGCCGTTCACCGTCCGCGCGTCGAAGGGCATCCACCTGGTGGTGCCGCGGGAGAAGATCGACCTGGACACCGGGCTGATCCTGCGCACCGAGAAGAGCGTGCTGTTCGTCATCCCGTGGGGCCGCCACTGGATCGTCGGCACCACCGACACCGAGTGGGACCTCGACCGCGAGCACCCGGCGGCGAGCCGCGCGGACGTCGACTACGTGCTCGAGCACCTCAACGCCGTCCTGCGCACCCCCGTGACGCACGACGACATCGAGGGCGTGTACGCCGGGCTGCGCCCGCTGCTGGCGGCGAAGAAGGCCGCGACGACGAAGCTGTCGCGGGAGCACGCGGTGGCGCACCCGGTGCCGGGCCTGGTCATCGTGGCCGGCGGCAAGTACACGACGTACCGGGTGATGGCCGCGGACGCGGTCGACGTCGCGGTCGAGGAGCTCGGCCGCCCGGCCCCGCCGTCGTGGACCGACCGGCTCCCGATCGTGGGCGCCGAGGGCTACCACGAGCTGTGGGAGGACCGGTATTCCGTGGCTTCGCGGACCGGCCTGTCGCTGACCCGCGTCGAGCACCTGCTGCAGCGGTACGGCACGCGGATCTGGAACCTCGTTTCGCTGATGGAGGAGGATCCTTCGCTGGCTTCGCCGATCACGGAGACCTCGGAGTACCTCCGCGTGGAGGCGGTCTACGCGGTCTCTCACGAGGGTGCGCTGCACCTGGAGGACGTCCTCACGCGGCGGACGCGCATCTCGATCGAGGAACGCGACCGCGGTGTCGCGGCGGCGCCCGTCGTGGCCGGTCTGATGGCTCCGCTGCTGGGCTGGGATGCGCACCGGACCGACCGCGAGGTGGCGAACTACCTGGCCCGGGTGGAGGCGGAGCGCTCGGCCCAGGAAGCCCCGGACGACGCGGCGGCGAACGCCACCCGCCTCGTGGCCCCGGCGCTGCTGCCGAGCTAAACCGGTCACCGCCGCCGCGCGTGGACACCCCGGAACCGACCTGAAGGGGAGGAACAGGGATGTTCAGAGGTGTTCTCGCGACGGCGGCGGTGGCGATGGTGCTCACCGCGGTACCGGCGAGTGCGGACGAGCCGGGCGGCCCGATCGACCTGGGCACGCTGCCCGGGGGCCTGACCAGCTGGGGAGATCGGGTGTCGAATGCCGGATCGGTGTTCGGGACGGCGTGGGACAAGGAATCCGTCAAGCGCGGAGCCCGGTGGGACGCGGCCGGCCGGATCACCGAGCTGCTGCCGCAGCCGGGCTACCAGGTGGTCAAGCCCGTTGCCATCACAGAAGACGGGGTGGCGATCGGGGACTCGACGAATACCAACGGATGGCTCGGACGGGCCACCCTTTGGGACGCGTCCGGGACACCCGTGGACCTGCCGCCGGTGTCCAGCTTCCCGGGCAACTCGATGTCGAGTGTGACCGCGGTCAACGCCCACGGCATCGCCGTCGGGTACTCCTACGGCGGTCCGGGCCCGGAGACGGCCACCAAGTGGGACACGGCCCGGGGCACGGTCACGGCCGTCGGTTACGGCCGCGGCTTCGCGATCAACGACGCGGGCGCGGTGATCGGCTCGTACCAGGGGGTGTCGAAGTACTGGGACCCGGCGGGCAACCTCGTCGAGCTGGAAGGCGGCGGCACCGCCGCCGACCTCGACAACGCGGGTACGGTTGTCGGCTCGAGCGGCTCCCACGCCGCGAAGTGGGATGCGTCAGGGCACCTCACGGTGCTCGACACCACGGGGAAGTTCAGCTCTGCGAAGAAGATCGGCGCGGACGGGACGATCTACGGGGAAGTGGACGCGGGGAACGGCGAGGCCCGCCCGGCCCGCTGGGACCCGCTCGGGCAGCTCACCGTGTTCCCGGTCCCGGACGGCGGGTGGAGCCGGTTGGTCACCGCGAACGACACGGGCAGCGCGCTCGTGCAAACCGGGTCCGATCGGTCCGTTGTCTGGGGTCCCGGCGGCCGCATGACCCCGCTGCCGCTGCAGGCGCCGGACGGCTACTGCAGCGCCCAGGACCTCAACGACCGTGGCGCGGTCACGGGCGCCTGCTCGGTCCCGGGCCGCAACTTGCACGCCGTGCGGTGGGACCTGCCGGTCATCGGGAACTGGTGAGCACGTCCAGTTCGGCGAGCACGTACCGGGCGTTGGCCGAGATGACCGGGTTCGTCTGCCGGTAGTACGGCAGCTGGATCACGGCCATCGCCAGCGCCCGGCCACGGCCGCGGGCCCAGGTGGCGTCGTCGGGGGCCACGGCGTCACGGAAGGTACGGCGGGTGTCCCCGGTCAGCAGGTTCCACGCGGGAATCAGGTCGGCCGCCGGGTCACCGAGGCCCGCGGTCGCCCAGTCGAGGACCCCGGTCAGCCGGCCGTCGCGCAGCAGGAGGTTGCTGGGCATCAGGTCGCCGTGCACCCAGCGCGGCGACCCGGTCCACTGTGGAGCGTCGAGGGCCTCCGCCCAGACCGTGAGGGCCGCGTCCGGGTCGAACGGCTCGTCGGTGCGGGCCAGCTCGGCGATCGCCGAGCGGGCAGCCGTGTCTACTGTGGACAGCGGCTTCCCGCGGTGCGCCGGGGGACCGGCCGCCTGGTTCGCCCGGAGCGCGAGGACGAACTCCGCGAGGCCGCGGGCCGGGCCGCCTTGGAGCGCCGGTGCGCCGTCGAGCCAGCCGTGCACCGCCCACGGCCACGGGTACTCCTCGGCCGGCTCGCCGACCGCGACGACGGCCGGGACCGCCACCGGCAGTTCGCCGAGGGCGCCGAGGACCCGGCGTTCCTTCGCGATGTCGTCGGCGCCGCCTTCGGTGAGCGGAAGCCGGACGGTCAGGTCGTCACCGAGGCGGTACACGGCGTTCACCGTGCCGCCCGAAGCCAGGGGAGTGACCGGCAGGTTCGCCCATCGGGGGAACTGCCCGCGCACCAGCCGCCGGACCAGCGTGGTGTCGATGGCGTGCTCGTCGGCATGCATCCGGCCCATGTGATCACCGAACCACGCACGTCAACGGGGTTTCCGTGAGCCAGGGCACCCCGGATTGCACGACGATGCATAGCCGTGCATAATCATTCGCATGTCCAAGGTGCTCACTTCCCTGCCCGTCGGCGAGCGTGTCGGTATCGCCTTCTCCGGTGGCCTCGACACTTCCGTAGCGGTCGCGTGGATGCGCGACAAAGGCGCGGTCCCCTGCACCTACACCGCCGACATCGGCCAGTACGACGAGCCCGACATCGATTCGGTGCCCGGGCGGGCCGGTCAGTACGGCGCCGAGATCGCCCGGCTCGTCGACTGCAAGGAAGCCCTCGTCGAAGAGGGACTCGCGGCACTGACCTGCGGTGCGTTCCACATCCGCACCGGCGGCCGCAGCTACTTCAACACCACCCCGCTCGGCCGCGCGGTCACCGGCACGCTGCTGGTGCGCGCCATGCTCGAGGACGACGTCCAGATCTGGGGCGACGGCTCCACCTACAAGGGCAACGACATCGAGCGGTTCTACCGCTACGGCCTGCTGGCCAACCCCTCCCTGCGGGTCTACAAGCCGTGGCTCGACGCGGACTTCGTCACCGAGCTCGGCGGCCGCAAGGAGATGTCCGAGTGGCTGCTCGCGCACGACCTGCCCTACCGCGACAGCACCGAGAAGGCCTACTCGACCGACGCCAACATCTGGGGTGCCACGCACGAGGCCAAGTCCCTCGAGCACCTCGACACCGGGCTCGAGATCGTCAAGCCGATCATGGGCGTGGCGTTCTGGGATCCCGAGGTCGAGATCGCTCCCGAGGATGTCACGATCGGCTTCGAGCAGGGCCGGCCGGTGACGATCAACGGCAAGGAGTTCGCCACCGCCGTGGACCTGGTCCTCGAGGCCAACACCGTCGGTGGCCGGCACGGCCTCGGCATGTCCGACCAGATCGAGAACCGGATCATCGAGGCCAAGAGCCGCGGCATCTACGAGGCGCCCGGCATGGCGCTGCTGCACGCCGCCTACGAGCGGCTCGTCAACGCCATCCACAACGAGGACACGCTCGCCAGCTACCACAACCACGGCCGGCAGCTGGGCCGCCTGATGTACGAGGGCCGCTGGCTGGACCCGCAGGCGATGATGCTGCGCGAGTCGCTGCAGCGCTGGGTCGGCACCGCGATCACCGGCGAGGTGACGCTGCGGCTGCGGCGCGGCGAGGACTACTCGATCCTCGACACGACCGGCCCGGCGTTCAGCTACCACCCGGACAAGCTGTCGATGGAGCGCACCGAGGACTCGGCGTTCGGCCCGGTGGACCGGATCGGCCAGCTGACCATGCGCAACCTCGACATCGCCGACTCGCGGGCGAAGCTGGAGCAGTACGCGAGCCTCGGCATGGTCGGCGGCTCGAACCCGAAGCTGATCGGCGCCGCCCAGGCCGCGTCGACCGGCCTGATCGGCGCGATGGCCGAGGGCGGCGCCGAGGTGATCGCCTCGCGCGGCAAGACCGACGACGTCGAGCTGCTCGACAACGCCGCGATGGAGTTCGGCACGGACTGATCCGCAAGACCCGAAGGCCACCACGCTCGCCGTGGTGGCCTTCGGTGCGTTCAGGGAACGAGCACGACCTTGCCGGTCACCGTGCCGGATCCGGCCGGCGCCAAGGCTTTCGCGGCTTCGGTCAGGGGAGTCCGGGGGCGTCGAAAAGGGGCACTTTCACGTGAAAGTGCCCCTTTGTGGTGCAAAGGGGCTCAGGGTGGGGGACAGCGCGGCGGCCCAGTCGCCGGTGTCCGGGTCGAGGGTGGCGACCAGGTGGCAGAGCTGGCCGTAGGCGATGAACCGCTGCACCTCGTCGTCGGGCGCGCCGGAACGCGTCCGGGCGGCCTCGGTCACCCGGGCGGCCTGGTCGCCGGCCACCGTGAGGACGGACTCGCGCACGCAGCTTCCTTTTCCGGTGTGTCGCGGGTGTAACCTGTTGAGCAATTGCGAATGTTAGCAACTCCGTAGGTGTGACAGGAGGCGGCTGGTCGTGAACGAGTTCGAGCGGAACCTCCGGCGCCGCGTGGGTGTCGTCTACCGGGAGCTCGCGGCGGCGCGGGCGGGCGGCGAGGACTACACCTCCGAGCTGCACGCCGCCCGGCTGGAAGAGCTGTTCGATCTTGCGCGCCGGCACGGCATCGACGTCGCGTCGCCGGTGGAGCCCGAGATCCCGGACCCGAGGCGGGAGCTGTCCTGACCGGTCCGGGGGAGTGCGCCGCGCGGCCGGGGTGGCGGCACGGCAGGATCGACGCCATGCGCACCATCGGCGGGACCGCGACCGGACGGCAGGGCGGCTCGTGAGCAGGCCGCTGTACCAGGTCAAGGCCGAGTTCTTCAAGACGCTCGGGCACCCGGCGCGGATCCGCATCCTCGAGTTGCTCAGCGAGCGCGAGCACGCCGTGTCGGAACTGCTGCCGGAGATCGGCATCGAGCCGGCGAACATGTCGCAGCACCTCGCCGTGCTGCGCCGGGCCGGGCTGGTGAGCACCCGCAAGGAGGGCTCCGCCGTCCACTACTCGCTGACCAGCGCGGACGTCGCCGAGCTGCTCGCGGTGGCCCGGAAGATCCTGACCGAGGTGCTCAGCGGCCAGGTCGAGCTGCTCGGCGACCTCCGGACGGCTTCGAGCGCGGCGCGCCGTCCTGGGGAGTGACCCGCCGCCTCCCGGCAAACGAGTGACGTTCGCCGTCCCGGTGTCTCGGATGTGTGCGAATTCCCCACGAGTGGCGCTGCCGTCCGGTTACAGTCCGGCTGCGAGGTTCCGCCTGGGGGCGGCTGCGGCGACGGGAGCTGCACCGGGACACGGGACGGCTCCCGGAGTCGTTGACGTGCTTGAGGTTGGCGTTGAGCATCCTGGAGGACCTCGACGACGAGAGGTGCAGCGCGTACGCGTTGCTGGGCATCGGGCAGACGCAGCTGGAGGCGGGCGAGCCGGTCCAGGCGCGCGGCGTGTGCGACCGGGCGTTGCGGGTGCTCCGCGAGAGGGGCAACCACCAGGGCGAGACGACGGGGCTGGAGTTGCTGGAGCAGGCCCAGCGTCGCAGATCCCCCTCGGCGGCGTGCACCTGAGTTGGCCGGATCGTGCCCCGAGGGGCATTTCGCGTGCTTGGCGGGGCATCACGCGTGATCAGAGGGGCATCACGCGTGATTGGAAGGTCGACACGCGTGATTGAAGGGTCGACACGTGTGATTGGGGGCCGCCGAGAGCGCGGCCGCCTGGCAGATCATTCGCATGGGTGTCTCCCTCAGTAGGCCGGGGCAGGGGGCCCGGCCTACGACGGGCAGAACCCTGCGCGCCGCCGCTACACCGGCGCTCTCGCGCGGGCGGATGATCATCCCGGCCCGCCGAGCGCCGCCGCGGCTGACGTAGGGTCGAAGGCGGATCTACTTACGGCGGAAGGACATGGCGGGTGGGCGAGTCGAACTGGGCCGGGAACCTCACTTACGGCGCGGACGCGGTGACGACCCCGCGAACCGTCGACGAAGTGCGGTCGGCCGTCGCGGCCGCGACGCACGTCAAGGCCCTCGGAAGCCGGCACTGCTTCAACGCCATCGCGGACTCCCCGGGCGGGCTCCTGCTGGACCTGCGCGCCCTCGACGCCGGAGTCGAAATCGGCGACGGCACCGTGACGGTCGGCGGATCGGCCCGCTACGGCGACTTCGCGCGGCAACTGCACGAAGCAGGCTTCGCCCTGCCGAACCTCGCGTCGCTGCCGCACATCACGGTGGCGGGCAGCGTCGCGACCGGCACCCACGGCTCCGGACGGCGGCTGCCGGGCCTCGCCGCGGCCGTCTCCGGGATCGAGCTGGTCACCGCCGACGGTGAGCTGCGGACCTTCACCCGCGCCGACGCCGAGTTCCCGGGCCTGGTCGTCGGGCTCGGCGCGTTCGGCGTCGTCACCCGGCTGACCCTCGACGTGGTTCCCGCCTTCGACGTCCGCCAAGACGTCTTCGACGAGCTGCCGTGGGAGGCCGCGTACGAAAACTTCGACGAAATCGAAGACGCCGGCTACAGCGTCAGCATGTTCACGAACTGGGCGAACCACGCGATCGACCAGGTGTGGGTCAAGAGCCGCGTCGACGATTTCACCGAGCGCCCGGAACTCTTCGGCGCGGCACCCGCGGACGGGCCCCGCCACCCGGCGCACGCCGCCGGCATCCCGGCGGGCAACTGCACGCCCCAGCAAGGGATTCCGGGCCCGTGGCACGAGCGGCTCCCGCACTTCGCGCTCGCGTTCACCCCGAGCGTGGGGGACGAGCTGCAGTCGGAGTACTTCGTGCCCTACAGCGCTGCCGCCGCCGCGATCCGGGCGGTCCGCGAGATCGGCGACCTCGTCGCCCCGCTGCTGCTGGTCTCGGAGATCCGCGCCATCGCGGGCGACGACCGGTGGCTGAGCCCCTGCCACGGTGGCGACCGGGTGGCCCTGCACTTCACCTGGCAGCCGCGGCAGGCCGACGTCGAGGCGGTGCTGCCGGTGCTCGAGGAGCGCCTGGCGCCCTTCGGTGCCCGCCCGCACTGGGGCAAGCTCTTCCACGGCGTCCCGGGGAACTACCCGCGGCTGGCCGACTTCCGGGCGCTGGCGGACACCCTCGACCCGGAAGGCAAGTTCCGCAACCCCTTCCTGGACCGGAACGTCTTCGGCACCTGACAACCCAACGTCATGAATGAGTCATTCATGACGGTCAGCCGGAGCCGGGAGTGACCGCTCAGCCCGCGGGCGGGGCCGTGGTGGCGCGGACGATCAGGTGGGTGTCCAGCACCTGGGTCGTGTGCTCGTCGGCCTCGCCGTCGAGCAGGCCGAGCAGGATCGTCACCGCCGCGCGGCCCGCCGCCTCCGTCGGCATCGCGATGGTCGTCAGCGGGGGCGCGGAAATCGCCGCGAAGACCAGGTCGTCGAAGCCCACCAGGCTGACCTCGTCCGGCACCGGCACCCCGCGGGCGTTCAGCCGCGCCAGCGCGCCGAAGGCGACCAGGTCGTTGTAGGCCACGATCGCCGTCACGTCCGCCGCCAGCGCCAGGTCCGCGCCCTGCAGGCCACCCTCGAACACCGGCGGGAACGGGCCGAACTCGACGACGTCCGTGCCGTGCTTCTGCGCCGTCTCCGCCAGGCCCTGCCTGCGGGCCCGGTTCGCCCACGACGCCCGCGGCCCGCCCAGGTAGGCGCACCGGCGGTGGCCCAGCGCGGCCAGGTGCTCGATCGCCTGGCGCATCCCGTCCGCGGCGTCCATCACGATCGACGGGATCCCGGCCACCTCCCGGTTGAGCAGCACCAGGGTCGTCTGCCCGGCGAGCGCGCGCAGCTGGTCGTCGGTCATGCTCGGGCTGCACAGCACGACACCGTCGACCTGCTTGGCCATCCGGCGGACGAGGTTCTGCTCGGTCGCCGGGTCCTCGTCGCTGTTGGCGAACAGCACCGCGATGTCGTCCTGCCGCGCGCGGGCCTGGACGCCGTTGAGGACGCCGGTGAAGAACGGGTTGCCCAGGTCGGAGACCACGATCCCGATGTGCCCGGTGCGGACCGCGGGCCCCGGCTGCGGCGCGCCGGCCGCGTGATAGCCCAGCTCGTGCGCCGCGGCCAGCACCCGGGTGCGGGTCTGCTGCCGGACCAGGTCCGGGGACGTGAACGCGCGCGAGACGGTCGAGATCGACACGTTGGCCCGGCGGGCGACGTCGTGAATGGTCACGGTCACGGCAACTCCTCGGCAGGCACTGAGCAACATCATGGAAACGGCTGAGTGCGTTGTCAACAAATCCTGCAAACCGGCGTTCACGACTTGCAGTCGGAGCTGGTCTATTCCAGTAAGCGCTATCTCGAAACGGGGTCGGCCATTCGGCGTATCGGTCCTTCGACGATTTCGACGTCACTGTCCTGATGATTGACACGTTTGTCGCGCACACCCTACGGTGGCGACCGGAAGTTTCTCCCAAAGCCTGACCCATTCGTCAGTTCCGCGCGGGCGCCCCTACCGGGTCCCGCCGATCGGAGATCCATGTCGGGGAGCCGGAGCCGCACCGTGGCGGACCCGCCGAGGCTGGCGGTCGTCGGCACGTCCGGCTACGCCTTCAGTTACCTGCACCGCGCGCGGATCCTGCACGACGAAGGACTGGTCCGGTTCGTCGGCATGGCCGACATCCGCCCCCCGTCCGCCGCCGCCGGCGCCCTGCTGCCGCCCGGTGGCACCGCGCACGCCGGGGTCGACGACCTGCTCCGCCGCTGCCGCCCCGAGATCACCGTGGTCGCGACGCCGCCGCACGCGCACGTCCAGGCCGGCGCCGCGGTCCTGCGCGCGGGCAGCGACCTGCTGCTGGAAACCCCGCCGGTGCTCGACCTCGACGGCTTCACCACGCTGTCGCGGCTGGCCGCGGAGACCGGAGCGGCCTGCCAGACCGGGTTCCAGAGCTTCGGCTCCCCGGTGCTGCCGGTCCTGCGGGCGGCGATCGCCGCCGGGAAACTCGGTGACCTGATCGGCGTCGGCGCGGCCGGGGCGTGGATCCGCACCGACGCCTACTACCGCCGCAACCCCTGGGCCGGCCGCCGCTGGCTCGACGGCGAGGCCGTCGTCGACGGCGCCCTGACCAACCCGTTCTCCCACGCGGTGGCCACCGCGCTGCTGGTCGGCGGGGTCGCCGGGCGCGACCCGGCGGAGATCGCCCTCGAGCTCTACGGCACCCGCGACATCGAGGCCGACGACACCGCGTGCCTGCGGATCCGGTTCGGCGACGGGCCCGAGATCGTCGTCGCCGCATCGCTGTGCGCCGAACAGGACCACGAGCCCTACGTCGTGGTGCACGGCGAACGCGGGCGCGCGAAGTTCTGGTACAAGAGCCACCGGCTCGAGATCGACGACGAGCGGTTCCACCTCGGCGAACCGGCCGACCTGCTGCGCAACCTGATCGCCCACCGCCTCGACCCGGACGGCGTGCCACTGCTCGCGCCGCTGTCCGGGACCCGCGCGTTCGCCTCGGTGGTCGAAGCGGTGCGGGACGCGCCGTCGCCGTCGCGGATCCCGGCGGGCTGGATCCGCACCGTCGGCGAGGGGGCGAGCCGGCACCCGGTCGTGCGCGGGATCGGCGAAGAGGTCGCCGTCGCCGCGGACCGGCTGGCGTTGTTCTCCGAAATCGGTGTCCCGTGGGCGAGTGCCGCGCGACGCCGAACCGGCGGCGCGGCCGCCGAACGCACCGGCTAGCGACGCACCGGTGCTCATCGCGCTGACGGCCCGGCCATCGACCCGGTTCCGGTAAGCGCTTTCTCAGGCTGCCCTCGTTCAGCCCGCTGAACGCCAAAACCGTTGCTGCACAAGGGCTATAGTTCCGAATTTGCCGTTGACACCGGTGTGGCGCACTGCCTACCGTGAGCGCGCTGACAGCGTTTTCAGGCAGTTTTTCAGAAAGAATGCTGACCGGCTGAGGACGGAGAGTTCGATGGGGCGGACAACTGAGCGTAGGACCAAGGGCCGGGGTGTCGCCGCGCTGGCCGTGGTGGTCCCGTTGCTGCTGACGGGGGTGGCCGCCTGCGGCTCCGACTCCGGTGGCGGCGGCGACGTGACCATCAACTTCGTGTGGTGGGGCAGCGAAGGGCGGGCGAACCTGACGAAGAAGGCCGTCGAGCTCTTCCAGCAGAAGAACCCGAACATCAAGGTGCAGACGTCGTTCTCGGCGTACGCGGCCTACTGGGAGAAGCTGGCGACGCAGACGGCCGGGGGCAAGCCGCCGGACGTGCTCAACGTCGACAGCCGCTACCTGGCCGAGTACGGCGGCCGCAACGTCCTGGCCGACCTGAACTCCGGCGCCGGCAAGGCGATCTCGCTCGCCGACGTCAACCCGGAACTGGCGGCCACCGGCGTCTACCAGGGCAAGCGCTACGCCGTGCCGTGGGCGCAGAACACCCCGGCGATGATCTACGATGCGGCGGCGTTCACCGCGGCCGGTGGCGACCCGGCGAAGGGGATGACCTGGGACCGGTTCGCCGAGGTGGCCCAGAAGGTCGGCACGGCCGGCTCGGCGCGCGGGGTGACCGACTTCGGCATCCTCGACACGACGCTGGAGATCTGGCTGCGCCAGCAGGGCAAGCAGTTCTACACCCCCGAGGGCAAGCTCGGCTTCACCGCCGACGACCTGCGCGGCTACTGGCAGCTGGCGAGCAAGTTCCGCGACACCAAGGCCGCCTCGCCGGCCGACGTCACGGCGTCCTACAACACCTCGCCCGAGCAGGCCCCGCTGGGCAAGAAGCTGACCAGCTCGGAGTTCGCCTACGACAACCTGCTCCCGGCGTACCAGAAGGCGAACGGCAAGCCGCTGAACGTGGCGCCGTACCCGAGCGGCGCGAACGGCGACACCGGGCAGTACCGGCGGCCGTCGATGTTCCTGGCGGTTTCCGCACGCAGCCAGCAGCAGGAGGCCGCGGCGAAGCTCGTCGACTTCCTGGTCAACGACCCCGAGGTCGGCAAGATCGTCGGCACCGACCGCGGCCTCGCGCCGAACCTCAAGGTCCGCGCGCAGCTCGCGGCCGGCGCGAAGGGCAACGACAAGACCCTCTACGACTACGAAGCCGCGCTCGAACCGAAGCTCGGGGCCGCACCGCCGGTGCCGCCGAAGGGCGCCGGCGCGATCCAGAAGCTCCTCCAGCGCACATACGAGGAGGTCGCGTTCGGCCGGATGAGCATCGACGACGCGGTCAACCGGTTCATGACCGAAGCCCAGAAGGGACTGTCCTAGCCGATGACGACCCTGCGCACGCCGGACCCGCCGGTCGCGCCCCCGGAGCCGGCCGTGCGCGGCCGGCGCCGGGACCGGCCGGCCGGGCGCCGCCGCAAGAGCCAGCCGGAGGCGTTCGCCTTCCTCACGCCGTGGCTGCTCGGCGCGGTGGCACTCACCGTCGGCCCGATGGTGGTCTCGCTGTACCTGTCGTTCACCGACTACGACATGTTCACCGCGCCGAACTGGGTCGGGTTCGGCAACTTCGCGCACATGTTCGCCGGCGACGACCGCTACCTGCAGTCGGTGAAGGTCACGCTGATCTACGTGCTGGTCTCGGTGCCGTTGAAGCTGACGGTGTCGCTGCTGGTGGCGATGCTGCTCAACACCCGCCGCGGCGCCAACGGCTTCTACCGGGCCGCGTTCTACGCGCCGTCGCTGCTCGGCGCGAGCGTCGCGGCGGCGCTGGTGTGGCGGGCGCTGTTCATGGGCGGCGGCCCGGTGAACGAGGTCCTCGCGTTCTTCGGCTGGCACACCCCGAGCTGGGTCGACGACCCGCAGTTCAGCCTCGCCTCGATCGTGCTGCTGGGCGTCTGGCAGTTCGGCGCGCCGATGGTGATCTTCCTGGCCGGGCTCAAGCAGATCCCGGCGGAGCTGCACGAGGCGGCCGCGATCGACGGCGCGGGTGCGTTCCGCCGGTTCCGGCACATCACGCTGCCCATGCTGTCGCCGGTGATCTTCTTCAACCTGGTGATGGAGGCGATCCACGCCTTCCAGGCGTTCACCCCGGCGTTCGTCATCGGCGGCGGCCGCGGCGGCCCGGCCGACGCGGACCTGTTCTACACGCTCTACCTGTTCGAGGTCGGCTTCCAGGACTTCCGGATGGGCTACGCGTCGGCGATGGCGTGGGTGCTGCTGGTGGTCATCGCGATCGTGACGGCCATCGTGTTCCGGACCGCGAAGCTGTGGGTGTTCTACGACGATGCAGAGGACAAGAAATGACCGTGCTGCCGCGCAGTGCGCGCTCGTTCGGCTGGCACGTCCTGTGCCTGGTCATCGTCGCCGTGGTGCTCTACCCGCTGGTGTGGCTGGCGTTCGCGTCGGTAAAACCACCGGACGAGATCCTGTCGCGGCTGGCGTTGCTGCCGACCCGGTTCGTCTTCGACGGCTACACGAAGGGCTGGGAAGGCGCGGCGGACGTCGGGTTCGGCCGCTTCTTCCTCAACTCGTTCCTGGTGGCCGGCCTGTCGGTGGCGGCGAACGTGCTGTCGTGCTCGCTGGCCGCGTTCGCCTTCGCCCGGCTGAAGTTCCGGTTCCGGGGCGCGCTGTTCGCGTTCATGATCACGACCCTGATGCTGCCCTACCACGTCACGCTGATCCCGCAGTACGTGATCTTCCAGCAGGCCGGCCTGGTCAACACGTTCGTCCCGCTGATCCTGCCGAAGCTGCTGGCCACCGAGGCGTTCTTCGTGTTCCTCATCGTCCAGTTCATGCGCGGCATCCCGCGCGAGCTCGACGAAGCGGCGATCATCGACGGCTGTTCGGTCTACCGCACGTTCTGGCACGTGGTGCTGCCGCTGTCGAAACCGGCGCTGGTCACGACGTCGATCTTCACGTTCATCTGGACGTGGAACGACTTCTTCACGCAGATGGTGTACCTGAACGACACGGAGAAGTTCACCGTGCCGCTGGGCTTGCGGTTGTTCGTCGACACCAGCAGCGAGTCGAACTTCGGCGCCATGTTCGCGATGTCCGCGCTCGCGCTGGTCCCGATCGTGCTGTTCTTCCTCGCCTTCCAGCGCCTGCTGGTGGAAGGCGTCAGCACCAGCGGCCTGAAGGGGTGAACTGATGCCCACCGCACCTGTGCGGACGACCTGGCGCGCCGGGCTGGGCGAGTTCTCGGACTGCCTGCTGGCCGGGCTGCTCGTCGCGCTCGCGTCGGTCCCGGTGGTGACCGCGGTCCCGGCGTTCACGGCGGGCTGCCGGGTCCTCGACCGGGTCCGGCACGACCTCGGCCGTCCCTTGTGGACGACATTCTGGGCGGACTTCCGCGAGGCGGCCCGGGGCGGGGTGCCCTTCGGACTGGCGTGCGTCGCCGCGGTGGTGCTGTTCGCGGTGGATCTGGCGGTGGTGGCTTCGATGCCGGGCGCCGGCGCGCTGCGGGCGGCGTTGTGGCTGCTGGCGGTGGCGGCGGTGGTGGTCGCCGTGCGGACGTGTGAGGTGGTGGCCACCGGCTCGGAGCCCTGGCGCCGGGCGTTCGTGACCGCGGCACGGGAAACCGCCGCTGCGCCGAAGAACGCACTGCTCCTCGCGGCCGCCATCGGCCTCGCCGGCCTGCTCGTCTGGATGCTGCCGATCCTGGCGCTCGTAGTGGCCGGCCCCCTCGCCCTGGCCGCGGTCGCGACCGGCGGCCGCCGATGACGCCGAAGGTGGTCGTCTTCGGCACGGCCGGCTACGCGGGCCAGCACCTGCGCCGGGCCCGCGCCCGGCACGACCGCGGCGACCTGGTTCTGGCCGGTGCCTGCGACATCCGCGAACCCTCCGAAGAAGCCCGCGCGCTCCTGCCCGAAGGTGCGGTGATCACCCGGGACGCGGCCGAACTGCTCGCCCGCACGATCCCGGACATCGCCGTGGTGGCGACCCCGCCGCACACGCACCTGCCCCTGGCGAAACTCGCCCTCGCCGCCGGCTGTCACCTGCTCGTCGAGAAACCGCCGGTGCTCGACCTCGCGGCCTTCGACGAACTGGCGGAGCTGGCCCGCGGCCGGGCCTGCCAGACCGGGTTCCAGAGCTTCGGCTCGGCCGCCGTCCCGGTCGTCCGGGCGGCGATCGAAGCCGGCGAGATCGGCACGGTCACCGGGATCGCCGCCGCCGGGGCGTGGATCCGGCGCGACCGGTACTTCGCCCGCGCCGAGTGGGCGGGCCGCCGCCGGGTCGGCGGGCAGCCGGTGGTGGACGGGGCGCTGACCAACCCGTTCGCCCACGCCGTGGCGACCGCCCTGCTGGTCAACGGCACCGCCGAGGCCCTGCCGGAGCGGACCGCCGTCGAGCTGTACCGGGCGCGGGACATCGAGTCCGACGACACCGCCTGCGCGCGGCTGAGCTTCGCCGGGGCGCCGGACGTCGTCGTCGCGGCCACGCTCGACGCCGAGACCGACCACGAGCCGTACGTGCTCGTCCACGGCACGGCGGGCCGGATCCGCTGGCACTACAAGACCGACCTGGTCACCGTCCACGACCGAGTGGTCTCGGTCGGCCCGCCCCGGGACCTGCTGGCCAACCTCGTCGCCCACCTGCGTGACGGCGAGCCCCTGCTGGCCCCGCTGGCCGCCACCCGCGCGTTCACCGCGCTGGTGGAGGCGGTGCGCGACGCCCCGGAACCACTGCCGCTGCCCACGGAATGGGTCCAGGTCGTGGACGCCGGGCCCGAACGGCACTTCGTCGTGCCTGGCGTCGACCGCGACGTCGACACCGCGGCCGAGCGGCTCGCGCTCTTCTCCGAACTCGCCCTGCCGTGGACCGGCGCCGCTTTACCGGAACGAGAGAGGTGATGGCGGTGCGTCGCCACGCGATCGTCGGCCTGGGCTCCCGCGCGCAGCTGTTCGCCCGGGCACTGGCCGCGTCGCCGCGGGCCGAGCTCGCGGCCTTCTGCGACCACAACGAGACCCGCATGCGGGTCCACAACGACTGGCTGGGCACGGAGGTCCCCGGCTACCGGCCGGCGGACTTCGCCGCCATGCTGGCGAAGGAACGCATCGACGTCGTCGTCGTGTGCACCCCGGACCACACGCACGCCGAGTACGTGGTCGCCGCGCTGGAGGCCGGCTGCGACGTCGTCACGGAGAAACCGATGACGACCGACGTCGAGGGCGCGCGGGCGATCCTCGTAGCCCGGCGTGAGACCGGCCGCTCGGTGCGGGTCGCCTTCAACTACCGGTACAACCCGGTGCACCGCCGGGTGCGGGAACTGCTCGCCGGCGGCGCGATCGGGGAGATCGGCTCGGTCGAGTTCAGCTGGCTGCTCGACACCGCGCACGGCGCCGACTACTTCCGCCGCTGGCACCGGGACAAGGCCAACTCGGGCGGGTTGCTCGTGCACAAGTCCGGCCACCACTTCGACCTCGTCAACTGGTGGCTCGGCAGCGGCCCCGAGACGGTGTTCGCGCTGGGCCGGCTCTTCTTCTACGGCGACGGGAACGCCCGCCGCCACCGCACGGCCGGCGACCGGTTCGCGCTGGACCTCGACGCCTCTCCCAAGCTGCGTGCGCTTTACCGCGACGCCGCGCGGGAAGACGGCTATGTCCGGAACCAGGACGTGTTCGCCCCGGGCGTCACCATCGAGGACGACCTGTCGGTGCTGGTGCGCCACCGCAGCGGCGCGGTGCTGAACTACCACCTGCACGCGTATTCGCCGCGCGAGGGCTACCGCGTCGCGTTCTCCGGCAGCGAAGGGCGCCTCGAGCTGGACGTCCGGGAGAACGAGTACGCGTCCGGCGCCGAGCCGGTGCCGAAGCGGGGGCGTGCCCGGCTGACGCTCCAGCGCCTGTGGGCGCCCCCCGAGGTCGTGCTCGACCAGGAGCTCGGGGCCGGGCACGGCGGCGGCGACGAACGGATGCTCGCCGAACTGCTCGGCGACGCCGAACCGGACGCGCTCGGCTGCGCGGCCGGCCACGACGCCGGCCTGCAGGCCCTGCTCACCGGGCTGGCCGCGAACCGGTCACTGGTCACCGGCCGGTCCGTGTCCGTCGAGGAACTGCTGGGGGAGATCGGAGAACCGGCGTGAGCCGGGCCGCGGTGGGGGACGGCACGCCGGAGGTGATCGAGGAGGCCGACGGCCGGGTGTGCGTGCGCCTCGGCGACGTGGTGCTGGCCGAGTACGTCGTCGAGCCGCCGACCCCGGCCGGGGACTCGCCGAAGCCGTACCTGCACCCGCTGCGCACCACCGCGGGGGAGACCGTGACCGCGGTCCGGCCGCACGATCACACCTGGCACAACGGCCTGCAGTTCACCATGGCCCACCTCTCGGGCGAGAACTTCTGGGGCGGCCGCACCTACGTCCGCGGCCGCGGCTACACCCCGCTCGACAACAACGGCACCATCGGCCACGTCCGCTGGGAAAACATCGACCACGCCGGCGGGCACTGCGAACTGCGCCACGAGCTGGCCTGGCGCACCGCGGCCGGCCGGCGCTGGCTCACCGAACACCGCACGCTGCGCTTCGGCGACGTCTCACTGCGCGGCGGGCACTGGACGCTCACCTGGTCCAGCCGGCTGCGCAACACCAGCGGCCACGAGCTGCGCTGGGGAAGCCCGGTCACCGAAGGGCGGGACACCGCCGGCTACGGCGGGCTGTTCTGGCGCGGGCCGCGCTCGTTCGTCGGCGGCACGGTCCGGACGTCGGACGGGAAGGCCGCGGCCGACGCGATGGGCCACCGGGCGCCGTGGCTCGCCTTCACCGGGCAGCACGACGAAAGCCTGCGGACCTCGACGCTGCTGTTCGCCGACAGCCCGGACAACGCGGCCCACCCGACGGCCTGGTACGTCCGCGCCGAGCCGTTCCCCGTGGTCAGCTTCGCCGCCACCTACCACCGGCCGTGGCTGCTCGAACCGGGCGAGGAGCTGACCCTGACCCACCACGTCGTCGTCATCGACGGCGCCCCGGACGCCGCCGGGCTCGCCCGGCACGCGGCCCGGGTGCTCAGGAGACCGGACACCGACTAGAGGAGCCGACATGCGCTGGAAGGCTTTCGCGGGGACCTTCGCCCTGCTCGGACTGACGCTCGCCGCGGCACCCGCCGAAGCGCATGGCCACGACCCCGGCCGCGTCGTGCTCGGCGCGCACGACGGCTGGGCCGCCGCGACCACCGGGACCACCGGCGGCTCGGCTGCCATCCCCGGCAACATCCGCACGGTGACCAAGCGATCCGAGCTCGCGGCCGCACTGGCGGCGAACCCGGGCGCCCCGAAGATCATCTACGTCCGCGGCACCATCGAAGGCAACGTGGACGCCGCCGACCGGCCCGTGGGCTGTGAAAGTTTCGCCGATCCCGCCTACAGCCTCCCGGCGTACCTGGCGGCGTACGACCCGGCGACCTGGGGGAGAGTGCCGCCGTCGGGGCCGCTGGAAGAAGCCCGGGAGCGGTCGCAGGCCAACCAGGCCAAGCAGGTGTCCCTCGACGTCGGCCCGAACACGACGATCGTCGGGCTCGGCGCCCACGCCACGCTGCACGGGCTGACCCTGCGCGTCACCGGCGACAACGTGATCCTGCGGAACCTGCACTTTTCCGACGCCCACGACTGCTTCCCGCAGTGGGATCCCCTCGACACCGCCGACGGAAACTGGAACTCCGAGTACGACAACCTCGACCTGGTCGGCGCGACGCACGTCTGGGTGGACCACAACGAGTTCAGCGACGGGGGCAACGACCGGCAGCCGACGTACTTCGGCCGCAAGTACGAAGTTCACGACGGGCTGCTCGACATCGTGAACGGCTCGGACCTGGTCACGGTGTCCTACAACCGGCTGCACGACCACGACAAGACGATGCTGATCGGCAACACCGACAAGCCCACCTACGACGTCGGCAAGCTGCGGGTCACGCTGCACCACAACCTGTTCTCGGAGATCGGGCAGCGCGCGCCGCGGGTGCGGTACGGCCAGGTGCACGTCTACGACAACCTCTACCTGGTCGAGGATCCGGCCGCCTACACGTATTCGCTGGGCGTCGGCGTGCAGTCCCGCATCTACGCGGAGAACAACTTCTTCCGGATCCCGGCCGGGCTGCCGCTGGGACAGCTGGTGCACTACTGGAAGGGCACCGTGCTGCACGCGACCGGCACGCTGGTGGCCCAAGGCAACCAGTGGCCGCGGGCGGTCGACCTGCTGGCCGAGTACAACGCGGCCAACGACCCGGATCTCGGTGCGGACGTCGGCTGGACGCCGACCCTGGTCGACCACCTCGACCCGGCGTGGGCGGTCCCCGCGCTGGTGCTCACCGGCGCCGGCCCGGGGCGCCTGTGAGGGGCCTGCCGCCTTCGACAGTTTCGGCGTTTTCTGAAAACCGCGGCCGGTGGCGACCATCCGGGCGACATGCGTGCCGCTGCGGCGAACGACATTGACACGGCCTGGCCGCAACCCGAAACTCGGGGACGAGAAAGCGCTTTCACAACCCGGTCGGACGTTTTCCATCAGCGCCGATTGAAGCCCAAGACCAGGGAGTGACGAATGATTCCTCCAGCAATGTCCCGGATCATCCGGGTGGTGGCGGTCGCCGCGCTCGCCGTTTCGGCGGCGGTCGGCACCGGCGCCACCGCGTCGGCCGCCTCGTGGCCGAGCCCGAGCACCAGTGTGCCGGTGGGCGCGACGATCAAGGTCACCAGCGGCACCTACGACGGCGGGCTCAAGCGGTTCTACGGCACCGGCGACCTCGGCAGCGGCGGCCAGGACGAGGGCCAGAGCCCGATCTTCCAGCTGGCCAATGGCACCACCCTGAAGAACGTCGTCCTGGGCAACCCCGCCGCCGACGGCGTGCACTGCCTCGGCACCTGCACGCTGCTCAACGTCTGGTGGGAGGACGTCGGCGAAGACGCCGCGACCTTCAAGGGCACCTCCGCCTCGCAGACGATGACCATCGACGGCGGCGGCGCGCGCAAGGCGTCGGACAAAGTGTTCCAGCACAACGGCCCCGGCACGATGTACATCCGCAACTTCCAGGTCAACGACTTCGGCAAGCTGTACCGCTCCTGCGGCAACTGCAAGACGCAGTACAAGCGCAACGTCGTCATCGACAACGTCACCGCCACCGTGCCCGGCAAGGCACTTGTCGGGATCAACACCAACTACGGTGACACCGCCAAGCTGACGAGGATCACCATCGTCGGAGACACGAGCCGCAAGCTGGAGCCCTGTACGAAGTACAAGGGCGTCACCAGCGGCGAGCCGACGAAGACCGGCAGCGGCCCGGACTCGACGAACTGCCTCTACACCGCGGCGAACATCACCTACAAGTAACCGACCCGCGCCGGGGGTGGCGGCCGCCGTCCGGTTCCCCCGGCGCGTTCCACCGTGGAGGTGTTACCAATGTGGCCAAAAGTAGGCCGACCCCTGCCTCGGCACGTAACCGTTGCTACCAAGTCATTCGGCCGTGGCTGTGGTCGGATTGGTAACTATCGGCACAGCATGTTCAAGACCCTGCTCGTCGCGTCGGTGCTCGCCGGGGCGTCGCTGGCCGCCCCGCCGGCCGGTGCGGCGGCGGCGAACGTCGTCGTGGCCAAGGACGGCTCCGGCAACTACACCACCGTGCAGGCCGGGATCAACGCGGTTTCGGCGGGCGGCACGATCTCGGTCAAACCCGGGACCTACCGCGAAGTCGTGTCGGTGCCGTCGGGCAAGACCGGGATCACCCTGCGCGGCACCACCGGGAAGGCCGCCGACGTCGTCGTCGACTACGACAACGCCAGCGGCACCAAGAAACCCGACGGCTCGACGTACGGCACCTCGGGCAGCGCGACCGCGACGATCGCCGCGAACGGCTTCACCGCGTCCGCGCTGACCTTCCGCAACTCCTTCGACCGCAACGCCCACCCGGAGATCAAGGACACCCAGGCGGTGGCGGTCAAGACGACCGGCGACCGGATGGTCTTCGACAACGTCGCCTTCCTCGGCCACCAGGACACCCTCTACGCCGACACCGCGGCGGTCGGCACGGTCGGTCGGCAGTACTACCGCAACTGTGCGATCAGCGGCGACGTCGACTTCCTCTTCGGCCGCGCGACCGCGGTGTTCGACCGGGTGACGATCACGCTGCTCGACCGCGGTTCCAGCAGCAACAACGGCTACCTGACCGCGGCCAGCACCCGGCGCTCGAACCCGTACGGCTTCCTCATCGTCGGCAGCCGCGTCCTCAGCTCGGCGGCCACCGCGAGCTTTCACCTGGGCCGTCCGTGGCACCCGGGCGGGGACGTCGACGCCATCGCCCAGGTCCTGATCCGCGAGACGGCCCTGCCGGCGGCGATCAAGCCGGCGCCGTGGACCGACATGTCCGGCTTCTCGTGGAAGGACGCGCGGTTCACCGAGTACCGCAACACCGGCCCAGGCGCGGGAACCGGCGCCGACCGGCCGCAGCTGCCGGCCGCGCAGGCCGGGAACTACACCGCGCAGAAGTACCTCGCGGGCGGCGACGGGTGGAACCCCGTGCACTGACGCCGTCTCCCCGCCGTCGTGAGTGGTAATTAGGGTTCTAACCCTAATTACCACT
>NZ_JAJPWR010000025.1:0-125552 GCF_046548995.1 Amycolatopsis sp. lyj-109 | reverse complement strand
TCACCGGCCAGCACGTCACCCTCCAACCCCACGCCGCCTAACCCCTTCACCCCGGGCCCCGGCTCCGCTGCGCTACGCCGGGGGCGCTACCGCGCGCCCACAGTCACCTCGATTTACGAGCCAGGACCTCGCAGGTCCTGAATGAGTCATTCAAGACGCCGGGTCCGGGCAACGATTCCGCCAGGTGCGCCGAGAGCTCCACCAGCCCCGGCGCGTCCGACGTCCCGATCACCACCAAGGCGGGCGTAGTGATCTCGGCGAGCCGGTGCCGGGTGTCCGGGATCCGTTCCGTCCACTGTGGAGCGGTCCAGTCGTGCCGGTACACCTGCTCGCACATCTCCCGGACCAGCGCGACCATTGCGCCCGGCAACACGGAGACATCGCGCGAAGGTCCGGCGACCAGGTACCGGATGTTGGCCTCCGCCATGGCCCGCACGTCCGCCGGGTCGGCGTCGCCTGCCCGGGCCTGGTAGCGGGCGAGCCGGTCGGCGGGAACCGTCGCGGCGGTCAGCCGGGCGATGTCCGCCTGCATGTGGTCCGGCCAGGTGTGCCCGGTCAGGCCCGAGCCGAGCAGCGCCAGCCGGGTGATCCGCTCCGGCGCGGCGAGGGCGGCGTCCAGCGCGCACGCCCCGCCCATCGAGGCCCCCACCAGCGCGGCCTGCTCGATCCCCCGGGCATCGAGCAGGGCCAGCAGGTCCTCGTAGTGGGCATGTTCGCCGGTTTCGCCGCGGGTCTCCCCGAACCGCGGCGGTCGTAGCGGATCACCCGGTGGGTGGCGGCGAGCCCGGTGAACTGCGCGTCCCACATCCGGCGGTCGCCCAGTGCGGCGTGCAGCAGCACGACCGCGGGCCCCTCTCCCGCTTCGTCGTAGCCGAACGCCGTCCCGCCCACCTCGATCGCCGCCATGGCCCCAAACTAGCCACCCGATCGCGTCACACACCGCCGGTTTCGCTGAGGGCGAGAAGCTAGGGTGCGGTTCATGACCGACGGATTCGACCTGACGCGCGACGGCGAAGTCGCTCGCCTGACGCTGACCCGGCCGGAGAAGATGAACGCCATCACCTACGGCATGTGGGCGGCGATCCCGGACGTCGTCGCCGAGGTGGAGGCCGATCCGGCCCTGAAGGCCCTGGTGATCGCCGGGGCCGGCAAGCACTTCTCCGCGGGCGCCGACATCAGCGAGTTCGGGGAGCTGCGCACCACGGCGGACGGCGCGGCGAGCTACGACAAGGCCGTCGAAGGTGCCGTCGCCGCCCTCACCGCGATGCGGAAGCCGTCGGTCGCGATGATCCAGGGCAACTGCATCGGCGGCGGCTGCCAGGTTTCGGTCGCCTGCGACTTCCGGTTCGCCGCCGAGGGCGCGCGGTTCGGGATCACCCCGGCGAAGCTCGGCATCGTCTACCACTTCGACTCGACGCGCCAGCTCGTCTCGCTCGTCGGCCCCGCGCACGCCAAGTACTTCCTGCTGTCCGGCGAGCTGATCACCGCCGCCCGCGCCCGCGAAATCGGCCTGCTCAACGACGTCTTCCCGGCCGGCGACCTCGAGAGCTCGACGCTGGCGTTCGTCGAGACGCTGTGCTCGCGCTCCCAGGCGTCGATCCGCGGGATGAACCGGATCATCGAAAAGATCGTCGCCGGGCAGGAAACGCCGGACGCCGAGGTCGAGGAGATCCGCTCGGACGCCCTGCACGGCGAGGACTACGCGGAGGGCGTCGCCGCGTTCCTCCAGCGGCGCCCGCCGCGGTTCACCTTCCGCTGACCTCGAAGTCCAGGTAGGCGTGGAAGTGCTCGGCGACGACGTCGGTGACGCCGGCGGGGTCGAGCTTGCCGTCGATTTCGATGACGCGGATGCCGAGGTCCCGCGCCGTCCGCACGGCGTGGGCGGCGAGCATCCGATCGCGCGTCAGCCGGGTGCGCTGCTCCGGGATCGCGGGTCCGTCCGGCCGGTGCCGGAGCTGGTGCTGGCGGAACAGTTCGGTCGGCACCAGCACCACCATGCGGCCGGGGGAGTCCACGAGCGGGGCGACGAGCTCCGGCCGCAGTCCCCGGCCCTCGGCGACGATCGGCCGGGGCGAAGTCAGCGCGCTCAGGTCGTCGAGGGCGCAGCGGAAGCGGTTCCCGAATTCGGCCATCATCGCGGTCAGCTGGTCGGCGGCCGGGAGGTCGTCCGGCGGCGGGGTGCCGGGCCGGGCCCGGTCGTCGTGGTGGTAGGCCGTCAGGCCGTGCCGCTCGGCCAGCAGCCGCGCGACGGTGGACTTCCCGGTCCACGGAGCGCCGCCGATCCACAGCGCCTTCCGGAGGGTGCCGAACGGATCCGAGGTCATCAGACGACTATTGCGGGCGTGGCGGCCCGCTGGCCAGTGTTCGGTCGCCGGTTGATCCGTTCAGCGCAGAGTTACCGATCCGGCCAAAAGTAGGCCGACCCCCCGAACGGCACGCAACCGTCGCGACGAAGCCATTCGGCCGTGGCTGTGGTCGGATCGGTAGTGACCGGCACAGTACCCGGCACGCACGCGGCGGGGTCAGGGCCGGTCGGCGTCGTCGTCGACCACGAGCACGGTGGCGGCGTCCGCGAAGTCCGGCTGCGGGCCGATCCGGAAGTGGAACCGCGCGCCCGGCCGGACCGCGGCGATCACCTGGGTTTCGGCCGTGTCGAGCACGATGATCGCGAGCTCGGTGGTCTTCGGCTCCGGGCGGAACACGACGTCGGGACGCGGTTCGGGGACCACGATCGGGAGCGGCAGGGTGCCGCTGACCGAGCCGGAACCGAAGTCGTCCTCCGTGCGCTCGGGCGGCTCGAACGGGGCCGGCGGGAGCAGCTGCGGACGGCGGCGCCACCAGAGCCCGGCGAGCAGGCCGGTCAGCAGGCCGCCGGTGCCGCTGACGGCCGAAGCCAGCCCGACGCCGAGCCCGGACGTCCCTTCGGCCGCGGCGGGCTGCACGGCCGGGGTGACGGGCACCGGCGACGGCAGCGGGCCGAACTGCACGCCCGGCTTCGGAGCGGCGTCCTCGGGCAGCTGGAGCACCTGACCGGGCTCGATCGCCGCCGGGTCGGTGAACGGCGTGCCGTCCGGTCGCAGCCGGCCCTGGTTGAGCTGGAAGATCTCCGGGAACCGCCGCCCGTCGCCGAGCGCGCGCTCGGCGATCTTGAACAGCGTGATGTCCTCGGGGTTGTCGGCGTGCGGCACGATGAAGTACTTGACCGGCGGCGGCGGATCGGCCTGCGCGAGGGCGGGACCACCGGCGAGCACGGCGAAGAGGACACCGGCGCAGCCGGCCTGGCCGGCCCGCCCGAGGACGCGGCGGACCGCGGGAACCCGGTTTTCGGCCATCGTCGGCACCTCTCCCCGGGCCCTCGGCGGGTCTCCGGTGTTGCCCCTTTACACGGGGCCGGTGCGGACGGGGTTCAGATCTTGTCCCACGGCACGGTCTCGTACGCCTCGGCGAGCAGAGCCACGGCGCGGTCCGCCGGCGGCAGCACGAGGTCGTCGACGGAGGAGACCGCGCGCCCGGGCGTCTCGGAGTTGGTCAGGACCATCGCGTCGAATTCGCGCAGGTCGGCGGGCCGGACTTCGCGCGTCTCCTGCGGGACGCCGAGCCGGCGCAGGGCGTCCTGCTGCACCAGCATCGTGATCCCGGGCAGCACCGCGGCTTCCGGCCACACGACGGTGTTCCCGGCGAGGAATGCGACGTTCCAGATCGACGCTTCGCTGAGCCGGCCCTCGTGGTCGACGAACACCGCGTCGTCGAAGCCGGCCAACCGGGCCTGGCGGCTTTCGTGGATCAGGCCGAACGTGCCGAGGTGCTTGACCTGCGGCAGATCGCGCTGGTAGCGGACGCTCCGGAGGCGCAGCGGCGCCGGGTCGGCCGGGTGCGGCGGCCCGGTCCGGACCAGGATCTCCGGGGTCATCGGCTCGTCGAACGACCGGGTGACCACGACGACCCGGACCGAAAGCGCCGATTCGCCGTCGATCGCCCGGCGGAGGTAGGACCGCACGAGCTCGACGTCGAGCTCGGCGCCGAACAGCAGCCGCGTGCTCGTGGCCAGCCGCTCGAGGTGGAAGGCGAGCCCGCGGACCCGCCCGTCCCGGACCTGCATCGCGGTGAAGTGGCCGTAGGAGACCATTCCCGCGAGTGCGGCGTCCGGGCCGAGCGGATCCCCGTTCAGCTCGGTGCGGGGCACTACTGGACGGTGACGCCCGTGAACTTGACCTGCTTGGTCGGCGCTCCGGTGCCGTCCTGCGGGTTCGGGTTCGCGATGCCGGCCTTCGCCACCGCGTCGAGCACCTTCAGGCCCTCGTCGCTGATGCTGCCGAACACCGAGTAGTCCGCCGGGAGGCCGTCGGCGCTGCCGTAGACCATGAAGAACTGGCTGCCGCCGGAGTTCGGGGCCTGCGTCTTCGCCATCGCGAGGATGCCGCGGCCGTACTTGATCTCCGGGAACGCCTCGTCCGGCATCGTGTAGCCCGGGCCGCCCTGGCCGTCGGTGGTCGGGTCGCCGGTGGCCGACGGGTCACCGCACTGCAGCATCTGCAGGCCTTCGGTGCCGAGCCGGTGGCACATGGTGTCGTTGTAGAAGTTCTGCTTGGCGAGGCTGATGAAGCTCTGCACCGCACAGGGGGCGAGCGCGCGGTCGAGCGTCAGCGGGATGTCGCCCGCGGTGCTCTTGAGCGTCACGTTCACCGTGCCGGTCGACGGGACGTTCTTGCCGTCCGGCGGATTCGCCTTCTTCGGCGCCTTGCCCGTCGCGTCGGCCTTGAAGTCGCAGGTCGTCGGGTTCGGCAGCGGGGTCGCCCGCTTCGGCAGCGCGGTGCGCTGCGTCGGGATCTGGAGGTCGGTCGGCGGCGGGGCGGCCGAGGACGACGCCGCGGCGTTGGTGCTGTCGCCGCCGTTCGCGCTCACGATCCACACCACGACACCGGCGACGACGAGGACGGCCACGCCGACCACACCAGCCCCGATCATCCGGCGTCGCTTCTGCTGCTCCAATCGGCGCTCGAGCTGCCGCTCGAGTTTGCGCTTCGCAGCTTCGCGGCGCTGCTGGTTGGTCGCCACCCCGTACCCTCCAGGTTTCCGCTCGTGTCACACGTCTGAGGTAGCGGCAGTGTATGGGCACAGCCTGTGAGGACCATGTACAGGGCCCGCTAGTCTCAACCTGATCGTGATCGGCGCCATCCGGCGCGGAAGTCCGGGGAGGCGTTCGGTGCTCGTCGTCGGGTTCGGCAGCGGCCCGCTGCAGGCCAACTGCTACCTGCTGGCGGCGGCCGCCGGCGGGCCGTGCGTGGTCGTGGATCCGGGGCAGGAGGTGGCCGCGCCGCTGACCGCCGCGCTCGACGAGCACGGGCTGGTCCCGGCGGCCCTGCTGGCCACCCACGGGCACCCCGACCACGTCGCCTCGGCGGCCGCGCTGGCGGCCGAACACGGCGTCCCGCTGCACCTGCACCCCGCCGACGGCCCGATGTACGACGGCGACAGCGTGCCCTTGGCGTCCGGCACGTACGCGGGACTGGACGTCGACGTCCGGCACGTGCCGGGCCACACCCCGGGCTCGGTGGTGCTGGGCCTCGAGACGCCCGAGGGTGGCAGGCTCGCCCTGACCGGTGACACGCTGTTCGCCGGGTCGGTCGGCCGCGGGGACGTCGAGACGGCGCTGCGGGGCCTGCTGGCGGCGTTCCCGGACGACACGGTGGTGCTGCCGGGCCACGGCCCGGCGACGACGATCGGCCGGGAACGCGCGGGCAACCCGTTCCTCGCCGGGACGGGGGCGTGCCGGTGACCGAGCGCATCGCGTTGTTCGAGGAGGACCCGCGCGGCCGGCGTCGCCGCGGGATCTCGGGCCTGATCGGGGTGGTGATCGTCGCCGCGGCGTTCGGCGGGATCGCCGGGCTGATCGGCGGCACGGTGACCGGCCTGATCGTCGCGCTGGTGATCGCCCTGCCGCTGCTGTACGTGATGGCGGTCAGCATCCGGCGCCGCGTCTGGCTGGAGGGTTCGACGCTGATCGTGCGCACGTGGGGGCTGCGCCGTGTCGACTTGACGACCGCGACCCGCCTCGACCTCGTCGTCGGCGACGTCCGGGGCAGCCGCACGGTGAGCCTGCTGGTCAACGCCGGCCGGCGGGGCAAGGTGGCGAAGGTGGACCTCGCGGTGTTCTCCGGGACGGGCGGGCGCGAGCTGGGCATCATGCCGCTGCGGAAGCTCGCGAACGCGCTGATGAACAACACCGAGGCGAACGGCCTCGTGTTCGGCGAGCTGCTGGTCGCCGAGCTGAAGGCCGAGGCCCGCGGGTCCGGCGTGGCGGAGCGCCCGCTCTACCGGCTGGCGTCGGTGGCGCCGTCGGGCAAGTACGTGCAGCGGTTCACCATGGAAGCCGTCAGCCGGTTCGTGGCAACGCTGGACTGAGTCACGCCTTCGCGGTGGCGAGGTGCCCGGCCGGCTCGCGGGAGGCGATCAGCGCGGCCAGGACGGTGGTCACCGGGACGGCCGCGACGATGCCGACGCTGCCGGCGAGCGTCCGGATGATCTCCTGCGCGATGTCCTCGCTGCCGAGCAGCGCGCCGAGCCCGACGCCGGAGATCGACGAGTACAGCAGCACCGGCAGCGCGGCTCCGGCGTAGGCCATCACGAGGGTGTTGACCGCCGAACCGACGTGGTCGCGGCCGATCCGCAGGCCGGAGCTGTAGAGCTCGCGCCAGGTCAGGTCCGGGTTGGCGCGGCGGAGCTCCCAGACGGCGCTGGTCTGGGTGACGGTGACGTCGTCGAGCACGCCGAGGGCGCCGATCACGACACCGGCGAGCAGCAGCCCGCGCGCGTCGATGCCGTGGCCGAGCGAGCCGATCAGCGTCGTGGTGCTGTCGTCGAGGCCGGTCAGCGAGGCGGCGGCGGAGAAGATCGCGGACAGCACGCCGATGAGGGCGAGGCTGACGAGCGTGCCGAGCACGGCGGCGGAGGTTCTCGCGGAGAGGCCGTGGGTCAGGTAGAGGGCGATGAACATGATCGCGCCGGCGCCGGCGATCGCCACGACGAGGGGATTTTCCCCGGCGAGGATGGCCGGGAGGATGAACAGCGCGATGACGACGAAGGAGAGTCCGAGCGCGACGAGCGCGGCGATGCCCTGCCACCGGCCGAGCACGAGCACGGCGACGGCGAAGAGGGCGGCGAGGACGAGCAGCGGGGTGCCGCGCTGGAAGTCGACGAGCTGGAAACTGGCGGTGTCATCGGCGTTCCCGCCGTTGTAGGCCAGGACGACGGCGTCCCCAGTGGCGAAGCGCGGGGTGCTGGGCTCGATGGGGACGGTGAGGCGGAGTGGTTTCCCGGCGGCGGGGCCGTCGGTCATGGTGAGTTCGACGGTCAGGCAGGGTTTCGCGTTCGGGTCCGTCTGGTCGCCGACCTGGACCTGGCCCTGGGCGAGGCAGGGGCCGGTGGCGGTGGTGCGGATGTCGGCGTGCACGGGGGTGCCCTGGGGGACGACGCTGGTGGGGGCGGCCTTGCCCCAGGGGTAGAGGACGATCATGCCGACGACGGTGGCGAGGGCGAGCGGGGCGAGCAGCCAGATCAGCAGGAGGCGGACGCGCTTCGACGCCGGGGCGGCGGGGCCGTGCCCGTGGCCGTGGCCGTGCCCGGTGTGGGCCTCCGGTGTTGCGGCTTTGCGCCGGGGACGGGCGTCGGCGGCTCGCTGCGGCCCGGTGTCGCCCCGGCGGGCCGGACGGTCGTTGTCGGCGTGGATCGGTTGTGGTCCGGTGTCGCCGCGGCGGCGCGGTGTCTCGGCACGGCCGTTTTCGGCCGGGACTCGCAGCGACCCGGAGTGGGCGACGCGCTGCGGCCCGGTGTCGGCTCGCTTGTCCGCGGCCGGAATCCGCTGGGCCCCGCTGTCGGTTCGGCGGCGGGCAGGGCCGGCTTCGCGGCGGGTGCCCTCGGGCGGGGTCCGGCGGGCGGGTTTCCGGGGCGTATCCGGCGTTCCGGACGTCCCGCGGCCCGGCGAAAGGGACACCTCGTCCGTGATCCGGCGGATCGGGCCGGTTTCGTCGTCGTCGAGGTCAGGGCGGTCCACCCGCACATCCTGACAGCGGGATTCCGTACCCCGCGCGAGGGGCCGCCGACGGCCCGGTTCGTCCCGGTACGCCGTTCTCGCGTGATTGGCGGGGCATCTCGCGTGACTGGAGGGGCATCTCGCGTGATTGGCGGGGGATCTCGCGTGATTGGAGGGGCATCTCGCGTGATTGGCGGGACATCAGCCGTAGGACTGGCGGACGTGGACCCGGCGGTAGGCCGACGGTGGGGTGTCGAAGTGGTCGAGGAAGGCCTGGCGCAACGTCTCCGTCGAGCCGAAGCCGCAGCGGCGGGCGATCGTTGCCAGGGGGAGGTCCGTGCCGGACAGGAGGCGGGCCGCGTGTTCCGTGCGGATCGTGCGGACGTAGCGGCCCGGGGTGGTGCTGAGGTGGGCGTCGAACAGGCGGGTCAACTGGCGGGTGCCGATGCCCGCGCGGGCCGCCAGGGCCGGGGTGCCGAGGTCGGCGTCGAGGTGCTCGGCGATGTAGGCCGTGAGGTCGCGGACCTCGCGGTGCTCCGGCGGCGGCCCGGCCAGGAACAGGCTGACCTGGGCCTGGTTGCCCGGGCGCTGCAGGTACGTCACCAGCGCGCGCGCCGCCTCGCGGGCCAGCGACGGCCCGTGGTCGGCCTCGACCAGCGACAGCGTCAGGTCGAGCCCGCTCGTCACGCCCGCCGCCGTGTAGACGTTGCCGTGGCGGACGTACAGCGGGACCGGGTCCACCGTCACCGACGGGTAGTCGCGGGCCAGGCGCGCCGCGTACCGCCAGTGCGTCGTCGCGCGACGGCCGTTCAGCAACCCCGCCGCCGCGAGGACCTCCGCACCCGTGCACACCGAGGCGACCCGGCGGCTGGTGCGGGCGAGCCGCCGGACGTGGGCCAGGACGCGCTCGTCGGCCGCCGCGGCCGTGCTGCCCCAGCCGCCCGCGACGACCAGCGTGTCGAGGTCGCCGGCGACCTGGTCGAGCCGCAGGTGCGGCTGCAGGACGAGGCTCGAGCCGGTGCGGATGGCGTGGCCGTCGACCGACGCCAGCTGCAACTCGTACGGCGGCCGCGCGCCGAGCCGGTTGGCGGCGTCGAACACGTCGGCGGGGCAGGCGATGTCCAGCAGCTCGGCGTCGGCGTATCCGACGATCGCGACCCGTCTGGGTGAGCCTGGCATGGTCGAACGCTAGCAGCCGGACCGGCACTCGGACGTGGTTCGCAGGAATTCGGACATCCACGCCACCTGCGTCCCGCGCGAACGCCACCGTGAACGCATGACCGATGACCCGAAGACCATCGCCTTCGTCGTGTACCCCGGCCTCACGCCGCTGGACCTCGTGGGCCCGCTGCAGGTGCTGAGCGCGCTCGGCCAGCTGGACCCGTGCTACCGGACCGTCGTCGTCGGCGCCACCAAGGAGACCGTCGGCACCGACACGCCGCTGCGGATCGCTCCCAGCCACACGTTCGACGAAGTGCCGTCCCCCTTCGCGGTGCTGGTGCCCGGCGGCACCGTCCCGACGCTGCACGCGATGGCCGACGAGCGCCTCCTCTCCTGGCTGCGCACCGCGGCCGCGGGCGCCGAGCTGATGACGTCGGTCTGCACCGGCTCGCTCGTCCTCGGCGCGGCCGGGCTCCTCGAGGGCCGGGAAGCGACGACGCACTGGATGTTCCGCGACGTGCTGCCCGCGCTCGGCGCGACCCCGGTCGCCCGGCGGTGGGTCGAGGACGGCCCGGTGATCACCGCCGCCGGCGTCTCGGCGGGCATCGACCTGGCCCTGCACCTGGCGGAACGGCTGGCCGGGCGCCAGATCGCGACGAACATCCAGTTCATCGTCGAGTACGACCCCGAGCCGCCCCAGGGCGCCCTGGACTGGGCGAACCAGCCCTACGGAGACCTGAAGCCGCTGCGGGAGCACACCCTGCGCGCGGGCCTGGCGGAGCACCCGGAGCTGCTGGCGAAGCTGCTCGCCCACGCCTGAGGCGAACGTCGCCGGACGGCTGAGCACGCTCGGAGTGGACGTGGCGGGCACCGGCCGGGCACGCTGCGCGGTGGAGTGTGCGCGGGTGGACGGGCCCGCCGCCGCCCGGCGAGGGAGGCCCCGGTGGAGCCCGACGAGATCACGACGTCGAACCCGGACAAGATCTACTACCCCGAAGCCGGGCTGACCAAGGGTGACGTGGTGGGGCACTACCGGACCGTCGCCGAGGCGATGGTGCCGCACCTGCGCGGGCGGCCGCTGACCCTGCGCCGCTACCCGAACGGCATCTCCGGCCAGACGTGGTACCAGAAGGAAGCCGGCCCGAAGCTGCCATCGTGGATCCGCGTCGAGGCCATCCCGCAGCGGACCACGAGCGACGTCCGGCACGTGCTCTGCGACGACGCCGCGACCCTGGTGTACCTGGCCAACCAGGCGGCGATCGAGTACCACATCTGGTCGTCCACAGTGGACGACCTGGAGCACCCGGACATGGTGCTGATCGACATCGATCCGCCCGAGGGCACCACCGTCGCCGACCTGCGGGACATCGCGCGCATGGTTCGCGACGTCTACACCGCCGCCGGGCTCACCGCGTACCTGCAGGCCACCGGCGGACGCGGGTTCCACGTCGTCGCGCCGCTGGAACCGAGCCAGACCTACGACGAGGTCCGCGACCTGGCCAAGGCGGCCGCCGAAGTGCTGGCCCGGCTCGACCCCGACCGGCTGACCACGGCGGTGCGGAAGAACCAGCGCGGCGACCGCGTCTACCTGGACATCCTGCGCAACGGCTACACCTCGACGTTCGTGGCGCCGTACTCCCTGCGCGCGCGACCGTCCGCGGGGGTGGCGACGCCGCTGGACTGGCACGAACTGGGCAAGGCGGAGCCGGACGGCTGGACGCCGAAGCGGATCAAGGAACGCCTGGCGCGCAAGAGGGATCCGTGGGCCGGCATGGCCGAGCACGCGACCTCCCCCGCGAAGGCGATGGAGCAGCTGAAGAAGCTGTAGCCGGAGGCGGCCGGTATCGCGGGTTGAGCTGCGCGTGTCCGCTTGCTCGCGGGCAGTTCCGGGATCGGCGGGAACCGCAGTCGGGAAGAAATCCCTGTGCAATCGGGAGGAAGGTGGGCGCCCTCTTCATCCGTACGGTCGACGCAGACCTACGGACCGCGGAGAAACGCCGTCTCCGCTCGAAGGAGAGCCGTGAACCTCGCTCAAACCGCCCCCACCTCGGTGGCGCAGGGTCTGGACCCGCGCCGCTGGAAAGCCCTGATCCTGCTCTGCACGGCCAACTTCATGGTGATCCTCGACGCCCAGATCGTCATCATGGGCCTGCCGTCGATCTCGGCGGACCTGCACCTGTCGCCGGTCCAGGCGCAGTGGGCCCTGTCGGCCAACCTGCTGACCTTCGGCGGCCTGCTCCTGCTCGGCGGCCGCGCGGCCGACCTGCTCGGCAGGCGGAAGGTGTTCATCATCGGCACCGCCCTGTTCCTGCTGGTTTCCCTGCTGTCCGGGCTGGCCTGGAACGGCGAGGTCCTGTTCGTGGCCCGGGCACTGCACGGTGTTTCCGCCGCGCTGATGGCGCCGACCGCGCTGTCGATCCTGACCAACACGTTCCCCGAAGGCCGTGAGCGCAACAAGGCGTTCGCGGCGTGGTCCGGGAGCGCCTCGATCGGCGCGACCGTCGGCCTGCTGCTCGGCGGCACGCTCATCGACTGGCTCGGCTGGCAGTCGATCTTCTTCGTGAACGTCCCGGTCGCGCTGCTGATGCTGGTGCTGAGCCCGGTGCTGCTGCGGGAGAGCAAGGACGCGGGCAAATGGCGAACGTTCGACCTCGCGGGCGCCGTGGTCAGCACGGCCGCGCTCGGCCTGCTGGTCTACATCCTCGTCGAGGCGCCCGCGAAGGGCTGGGTCAGCTTCCACACCATCGGCTTCGCCGCGGTGTTCGTCGTGCTCGTCGCGCTGACGATCCTGATCGAGAAGCGCTCCGCTTCGCCGCTGGTGCCACTGCGCCTGTTCCGGTCCCGCGCCCTCGTCGGTGGCAACCTCGTCACCGGAATCGCGGCGATGCTGGCGTTCGGCATGTCCGTGACGATTTCCCAGTACTCGCTGGGCGTGCTGCACTACACCGCGCTCGAGTTCGGGCTCAGCCAGTCGGCGATGCCGATCGCCGCGGTGATCGGCGCCTTCCTCGCCTCCGCGCTGCTGACCAGGGTCGGTATCCGGCCGGTCGCCGTCACCGGCGTCCTGTTGCTCGGTGTCGGCTGCCTGCTGCTCACCGGGATCACCCCGGAAGCCTCCTACTGGGGGCACGTCTTCCCGGGCCTGGTCCTGTTCGGGTTCGGTCTCGGCGGCGGCCCGGTCGCGCTGGCCGCGGCGGCGCTCGGCGGCATCGCCAAGAAGGACGCGGGCATCGCCTCCGGCCTCAACACGGCGGCCTTCCAGGTCGGCGGCGCGATCGGCGTGGGGATCGTCTCGACGGTGATCGCGTCCCACATGGCCGAGGCGGCCACCAATCCGGCCGCGGTGATGGACGGCTTCACGCAGGGCTTCGTCGCCTGTGTGATCTTCGCGGCGGTGGGTCTGGTGCTGGCCCTCGCGCTGCTGCGGAAGCCGGGTGGCGGGAAGCTGCAGGTGGTTCCCGACCAGCGGACCCCCTCAGCGCACTGAGGCACGTCGACAGCGGCCGTCCCCCGGGCGGCCGCTGTCACGTCTCGATGTGGAGCCAGTCCCCGTCCGCCTTGCCGGGGTGGTAGCCGCCGTCCGCGCGTTTCGCGTAGATGCCGCCGAGCCCGTGCTGGCGCGCCGCGGCCAGGACCGCTTCGCCGTTGCCTCGGAAGTACTGCGGCACCTGCCAGTTGCCGCCGGACAACCCGAGGTCGGTCAGCATGTCCCGCCGCTCGAGATAGGGGAGTTCCACCGTCGGACGGCCTTCGTAGTGCAGCAGGTCGTAGGCGAAGAAGAACGCGGGGCAGTGTTTCATCATCCGTTTCGCGTCGTTCCCGTCCGCGCGGCCGCGCTCACCGAGGCCCTTCGCGTCCGGCCGGCCTTCGCGGACCACCACCATCTCGCCGTCCAGCAGCACTTCCGTCGAGCCCAGGGTTTCCCCGAGCTTGTGCAGTTCGGGGTACCGGCCGGTGACGTCGGCGCCGGTGACGTCGTGCGCGGTGATGCGGCCGCCGGACACGCACAGCATCGTGCGGGCGCCGCCCCAGGCGAACTCGTAGGCCCAGTCGTCGTCCTCGGCCGGTGAGGGAAGCTCGCCCGGGACCGCGGCCATCGGCTCGAGGAACTCGGGGGAGTCCTCGTGGCCGTCGTCCGCCGGGTCGAGGCGACGCAGGGTCCAGTCGCGGCCGTCCTCGTCGTGCCGGTTCTGGAACACGTACTTGCCGCGCGTGCGGGCGCCGCGGAAGACCACCTCGACCTTGTGGTCGTTCCAGTGCAGGGTTTCGTACGTCCCGGTGTCCCACACGGTCATCCAGCCGCCGCCGTACTCGCCCGCGGGGATCTCGCCGGAAAAGGTGAGGTAGTCCATGGGGTGGTCTTCGGTGTGCACGGCGAGCCGGGGCACCCCGGGGGAGCGCGGCAGGCCCTTCGGCACCGCCCAGGAGACGAGCACGCCGTCGCGTTCCAGCCGGAAGTCCCAGTGCAGCCGGGTGGCGTGGTGCTCCTGGATGACGAAGAGGTCGTTGTCCCCGGGGACGGGCGGGCCGTCCGGCCAGGGTTCGGGGGTGCGGTTGCGGGCTCGCTTGCGCCGGTATTCCTCGAGTTTGTCGGCCATGGCCGCCCCAGTACCCCTTCCGCTCGAAGAGCTTCCAGGGTACCGGTGCGGTTTCGGACGTCGCGAATGACTCATTGGGGACCTCGGACGATGCTGTTGGCGAATTCGAGCGGGTGCGCTGAGGCCGCTCCGGTGGCGAGCGGATCGCCCACAACAGCCAACTCACCGCCCGCAACAGCCAACTCGACACCCGGAGCGGCCAACTCGACACCCGGAGCGGCCAACTCGCCCGGGTTCTCCGGCGTGTTGGCCGTTGCGGCGGGCGAGTTGGCCGCTCCGGTTGGCATGAAACCGAATTCGCCAACAGCATCCTCGGACGTCCCGAATGAGTCATTCGCGACATCCCTGCCGAGTTGCAGGGCGACGGCGGAGGAGCTCAGACCGAGCTGGTCGTCGCGGCTCCGGCGAGCATCTCACCGAGGCGGTGGCGCAGCGTGGCGGCGTCGGCGGGCGCGATGGTGATCCAGTCCCGGCCGTCGCGGCCGCGGGTGGCCTGGGTGAAGTAGCGGCCGGTCTCGGTGTCGAACCAGCTCAGCACCGGTGTGCGGGTACGTCCGCCCAGCCGGCTGCGGGAGTTGGCGCCGATCTGGCCGCCGCGCAGCCGCGGCTGGGCGTGCAGCCGGGCCAGCGCCTTGCGGTCCTCGTCGGCCGACGCGCGCTCGTCGCCGTTGCCGCGGCGCTGCAGGAAGTCGCCGCCGGTCAGCTGCTCCAGCGGCACCGTGATCGATTTCTCGGTACCGCGCGGGGCACCCGGCAGCAGCGAGACGATGGCCGTGGCGAGCCCGTCGGCCGGGCACGGATGCAGGTGCAGGCCGCGGGTGTCCTGCACGGCCAGCAGGCCCTGGCCGCCCAGCACGCCGGCGATCGCCAGCAGCGGTTCGGCGTCCGGGGCGATCAGCTGGACGGCGTCCAGGCTCAGTTCGGGGCTCGCCAGCACGCCGAAGTAGTCCTCGATGTGCGGCTCGGGCCGGCCGCGGCCGTCGGCGAGACCGCGCGCGGTGAGCCCCTCCAACGTGCGGCGGCGCAGCAGCGACCGCTCGTCGACGGTCGCGCCGTGCGAACGGATGCGCAGCGGGTACGGCAGCTCGCCCAGCCCGGCCGACTCCCACAGGAAGTCCACCTCGACCGGGGTGAGCAGCTCAGCGTTCGGCATCGAGCCACCCCCAAGAGAAACCGGGCCGAGCACGCCGTGAGCGCGCCCGGCCCGAAAGGATCAGCGGTCTTCGTCGTCCCCGGACCACGCGCCGATGACCGGCGGCGGGGTCGCCTGGTTCGCGCCGAAGGCCTCGTCCGGGTCCGCCTCGATGAGGAAGGACGCGTGCGTGTGCTCTTCGTCCTGCTCGCCCTGGGCACCCTGCGGGGCCATGCCGCCCATGCCCGGGCTCATCGGCGGCGGGGTCTGCCCGCCGATGGTGCCCGCGGACGAGACGACGCCCTGCTGCGGCGCCTGGGCCGACGCGGCGCTCTGGCCCTGGCCATCGGCCGACGCCAGGGTCGTTTCGTTCTCGGACTTCGCGCCGGACTTGCTGCCCTTGCCCAGTGCGCGGGAAGCCAGGGCGCCGAGGCCACCGGCGGCACCGCCGAGGCCGAGGCCCATGCCGACCGTGCCGAGCGGGTTGTGGCCACCCGGCTGCCCGCTGCCCGGGGCGACGTGGCCCGCACCGGCGGCGCCCGCTCCGGCAACCGTGCCGCCGGCGCCGTCGCTGCCGAGCGTCGCCGCGTCCACGCCGAAGCCCGCACCCGGGACACCGCCGTGGACACCGTTCGGGCCGACGACCCCGGCGTGCTGCGCGCCGAACGCGCCGCCGTGGCCGCCGAAGCCCGCGCCACCGGAGGCGAAGATCGCGTCGCCCGCGCCGGGCAGCGCGTCGACCGAGCTCGTGCTGCCGACGCTGTGCACCGCGTTGTACGAGAGGGAGTTGTGCGACGCCGTCGGCTTCATGCCCAGCGACTCCGGGCCGAAGCTCGGGGTCGAGTTGTCGACCTCGCTCATCGCCTGTGTGTAGGCGTTGAAGAACGCGACCTGCTGCGCCTTGACGTCATTGGCCGCGTCGGACTGGGCCTTCTGGTCGGCGATCATCGCCGCCGGGCCACCCGCCAGCGCCGCCGCCAAGCTCTGCTTCGGGTCGTATTTCTGGGGCGGCGGCATCTTCTTGACCTGCTCGGCCGCGGTGGCCTGCCGGCCGAGCCGGTCGGACATCGTGTGTGCGGCTTCGGAAGCCTGCGAGCCGGAATTGGCGATGGCCACCAGTGCGCCCTGCGCGCCCGCGGCACCCTTGCCGACCCACGCGTTGCCCAGCTCGGCAATCGCGTTGTACAGGTGATCGGACGCCTGCTTCAGCTCGGTGCCGTGGTGTGCCCAGGCGTGCCCGGTCGCGGTGGCCGTACCGGGGTCGTTGTTCTGGGTCGCGCCGTCGAACAGCTGCTGGCTGTCCTGGTTGTTCCAGTTCGGCGGGTTGGCGATCGCGCGGTCGCCGCCCATGTCGAAGCCGCCGGCACTGCCGCGGGCGTTGTCGACGATGTTCTGCGACGACGAGTTGTCGCCGAGCGGGACCACCGAGCCCGGGTCGGTCGTCGAAGACTGGTCGCTGTGGTTCGGAGCCATGACTACGAGTTCCCCTCTGGACTCAGGCGTTGCGGAACGGATCGGCCGCGGCCTGGTCGATCTCGTGGTACCGGGACATCGCCGTGACGATGCCCTCTTCGGCGGCGGAGTACTGGTCGAGCAGGTTCTTCAGCGCGGCGGCGTAGGAGTCGCCGCCGCCGTCCGCGCGCTGGACGAACTTCGCGGCCATCGCGTTGCCGACCGGGTTGTCGCCGAGCTTCGGCGGCTGGGCGAGCGTGCCCGCGCCGGCGAGCAGGGTCTCGACCGCGTCCTTGCCGGTGCGGATCTTGTTCAGCACGGCCTGCGCGGCGTCGGGGTCGATCCCGACCTGACCCGCCGCGGCCGCGGCCTTGAAGGCGTTCGCATCGGCAGCGCTGCTGTTGGCCATCTGCACTCTCTCCCGTTCCCCCGACCCGGTCACCGCGGGCACGAATGGTCTTCGCATAGGTTAACGCACGTGATCAGAGCCTATGACGCAAACGGCGAAGCCGGGGTTCCGCAAATCCGGTAGTTGCGGTGAACGGTTGGGGACTCCGCTGGTGCACTACACCGTGTAGACCTTCGGGTCCAGGGTGCCGATGTAGGGCAGGTCCCGGTACCGCTCGGCGTAGTCGAGGCCGTAGCCGACGACGAACTCGTTGGGGATGTCGAAGCCGATGTACTTCACCGGCACGTCCACCTTCACCGCTTCCGGCTTGCGCAGCAGCGAAACGACCTCGAGCGACGCGGGGTTGCGGCTCGCGAGGTTCTTCAGCAGCCACGACAGGGTCAGGCCGGAGTCGACGATGTCCTCGACGATCAGGACGTCCCGGCCCGCGATGTCGCGGTCGAGGTCCTTGAGGATGCGGACGACGCCGGACGACGACGTCGCCGATCCGTAGGAGGAGACGGCCATGAATTCCAGCTGCGTCGGCAGCGGCAGCGCACGGGCGAAGTCGGTCATGAACATGACCGCGCCCTTCAGGACACCCACCAGCAGGAGTTCACCCTGCCCGTTGGCCGGATAGTCGGCGGCGATCTGCTCCGACAGCTCCGCGATCTTGTCCTTGATCTGCTGCTCGGTGACGAGCACGGAGGCGATTTCGCCCTCGTACACGGGTCATTCCCCTCGGGTGGTGGGTTGGGAGATGACGCAGAGCCTGCCACGGCACCGGCTCGCTTCCAAGTTGCCCGGCAACCAGACGCCGCCCTGACCACGCCACCGGGCGACAAGGTCATCGACCGCCCGGAGGTGCGCGTCGGTGAGCTCGCGCACACCCGATTGCAGCAGCCACCTGCGAAGAACCCGCCGCCGCAGTGCTGACGGCTCGGCCTCGAGGACGCCGACTTCCAGCCCTTCGAGGCCGCCCGCGCGGGTGAAGATCATGTCCGCCATTGTGTCCAGCGCCTCATTGTCTTCCCGCAGCTGCGCCGCCGTCCGGGCGAGCGCGGCGGCGACTCCGCCGTTGAGGACGTCCTCCAGCAACGGCAGGACTTCGGTGCGCAGCCGGACGCGGGTGAAGCGCGGCTCGGCGTTGTGCGGGTCGGCCCACGGCTCGACGCCGAGCTCGGCACACGCCTGCCGCGTCGTGGCCCGGGCGACGGCCAGCAGCGGCCGGCCCCACGGCGGATCGTGCGGCCGCATCCCGGCGACGCTGCGCGAGCCGGACCCGCGGCCGAGCCCGAGCAGGACCGTTTCGGCCTGGTCGTCGAGGGTGTGGCCGAGCAGGACGAGGCCGTGCCCGGTGAGCGCCCGGTAGCGGGCCTTGCGCGCGGCGGCTTCCGGGCCGCCCGGGCCCGTGACGTCGGCTTGGCGCACCTCGGCTTCGTCGACGCCCAGGGCCTTCGCCGCGGCGGCCGCGTCGGCCGCCACCTTCGCCGAGCCCTCCTGCAGGCCGTGGTCGACGACCAGCGCGCGGACGACGTGCCCGCGGTGGTGCCCGACGTGCGCGGTGGCCTCGGCCAGCGCGAGCGAGTCGGCGCCGCCGGAAACCGCGACGCAGAGTTCGGCCGGCGCCTCGATGCTCTCCAGGAAGGCGCGGACGGCCCGGCGGACGGCCGCGACCGCCGGCCCGGTCATCCGTGCAGGCGCCGGACCCACGCCGCCGGGTCGGCGATCTCGGCGCGCGACGGCAGGGTGTTCGGCGACCGCCAGACGGCGTTGAAGCCGTCCATGCCGACGGCGTCCACGACGTGCTTCGTGAACTTCGCGCCTTCTTCGTACTGACGGATCTTCGCGTCGACGCCGAGCAGCGCGCGCAGCAGCCGGTCGAAGACGCCACCGCCCTTGCGCCGGGCGGAGAACCGCGCACGGATCGTGTCGACGCTCGGCACGACCTGCGGGCCGACGGCGTCCATCACGTAGTCGGCGTGCCCCTCCAGCAGCGTCGAGAGGGCGAGCAGCCGGTCGAACACCGCGCGCTCCTTCGGCGACTGGAGCAGCTCGGCCAGGTTCAGCTTGGGCCCCTGCTTGATCGCCTCCGGCAGCCGGCCGACCAGGTCGGCCAGGCTGTCGGTGCCGCCGCCCGCCAGCCCCGAGACGAGCCGCTCGACCTCGTCGGCGAAGTAGTCGCGCAGCCACTTGACCGCGGTGAACTGGAGCCGGTGGGTGCACTCGTGCAGGCAGACCCAGAGCCGGAAGTCGCGGCCGGGCACGTCCATCGCCTGCTCGGCGGCGACGACGTTCGGCGCCACCAGCAGCAACCGGCCTTCCCGGTCCGGGCCGCCGAAGGGGTCGTACTGGCCGAGCACGCGGCTGGCGAGGAAGGCGAGCACCAGCCCGGTCTGCACACCGGCGCCGCCGGCCAGGATGGGCCCGAACGGCCCGCCCTGCTGCGGAAGGGCCCGCCCGGTCAGCGCGTCCAGCCCGGCCGCGGCGGATCTCACCCAGCCCGGGCGGTCGACGACCTCGCCGGGCAGCAGCGGCAGGTCGAGCCCCAGGTTCGTCAGCTGCCGCACGTGCCCCTCGGCTTCGACGGTCAGCTCGCGCAGGTCGGTGACGGCCTCCTCGGCCCGTTCCCGCGGCACCTGCGGGCCGCCGCGCACCAGCAAGGCGCCGGTCTGCGCGGCGATCGCCCAGTCGACCATGGGCCGGGTCTCCGTTTCCTGACTCACCCTTCCGACGCTACCTGGCCGGTGCCGATTTCCGGCCACGATCTTCGTACGGTTCGGCGTCCACTAGGCGCAGCCGCACTTGCGGAGGCTCGTCGCGAGGGCGTCGATCGCGTCCCGGCCGGGTTCGGTGTCGGAGCCGTTGGACATGAACGCGAACACCAGCACCCGGCCGTCCTGGTCGAGGACCAGCCCGGCGAGCGTGTTCACCGCGGTCAGCGTGCCCGTCTTGGCCCGCACCCAGCCGCGGCCGGCCTGCGACGCCGCCGTGTCGAACCGCTTGTCGGCGAGGGTGCCCGAGCCGCCCGCCACCGGGAGGCCCGCCAGCACCGGCCGCAGCTTCGCCGTGTTCGGGTCCTTGCCCTCCTGCGCCGCGGCGGCCGCCAGGAGCTGGGTCAGCAGCCGCGCCGGGATGCGGTTCAGCGACGAGATGCCGCTGCCGTCCGACAGCGCGACGCCCGTGACGTCGAAGCCGTGGTCCTTCAGGACCTTGTTGGTCGCCTTGGCGCCGCCGGCGTAGCTGGCCTCCTCGCCGTTCGCGAGCGCGACCTGCCGGGCGATCGCCTCGGCGAGGACGTCGTCGGACAGCTCCATCAGGTCGGACACCAGCTCGGTCAGCGGGGCGGACTTCACCTCGGCGACCACCTTCGCGTCCTTGGGCGCGGTCGCCTGGCCGCCCGCCGAGGCTCCCAGCTTCGAGGCGATCGACGAGGCGAGCGCGCTGCCCGCGTTCGCCGTGCGCTGCGAGTTGTTGTCCTTGGGGTTGATGCGGCCGCCGTCGGCCATCACGGGCGACATCTGCGTCGCGTACGTCGACGGCGCGTCGCCCGCCTCCCAGCCGGGCGCGGTCGTCGCCCCCTTGAACAGGGTCAGGTCGACCTGCACCTTCTTGACCCCCGGCACCGCCTTCTTGACCTGCGCGACGAGGTCGTCGACATGCGCGGCGCCCGGGTACAGCGGGGACTCGGTGCCGAGCGGCAGGTTGGTGAGCGTGGTGTCGCCGCCGCCGACCAGGATCACCGTGCCCGGGTCCGCGCCCTGCACGATCTTGGTCGACAGGCGCAGGTTGTGGTCCAGCGAAAGCAGCGCGGCCGCGGACGTGAGCACCTTCGTCGTCGAAGCGGGCGTCACCGGCGTCGACGAGCCGCGGTCCCACAGCACGGTCCCGGTCACCGGGTCGATCACGCTGCCGGTGAGCTGGCCGAGCGCGCCGTTGCCGGCCGCCGAGGCGAGCGCGGACTTGACGCCGTTCGCGGTCGGCGCCGTCCCGGAGGTGGCCGGGCCCTGCAGCTGCCGGGTGGCCGCGGACGGCGACGGCGGGTCGCCCTTGGGTGCGTTCGGCGCCCACGGCAGGGCCAGCCGGTTCGCCACCTTCGGCATCGCCGCGGCGACCCCGCCGCCGGCCAGCACCAGGAGGACGACCACGACGAGCGCGATCAGCTTGCCCTTCCGCCGCTTCTTCGGCGGCTCACTTGCGGCCGGCGCCTCGGCCGCGGACGGCGACGGCGGCTCGGCGGGTGGTTCGGTACGAGGCGGTTCGGCCCGCTGCTGGGGCTGCTGCTGGAAGACGCCGGGGAACTGGGAGGGCCGTTCGATCCCGACGGTCGCCTCGGCGTCGAACCGCTGCCCGTCCGGTTCGATCCGCTGCGGCCGGGCCAGCGTCCCGGCGGACGCCGACGGCACCACCCCGCGCGGCGGCTCCGGCGGCAGCGCGGAACGGCGGTCGCCCGGCTCGGCCGGCCGCTCGCCGGTGCGGTCTTCGCGCAGTTCGATGCGCTGGCTCCAAGGCTGAGGTTCCGCTTCTTCGCGGCGCTGGGCGGGCCCGCGGTTCAGCTGCTCTTCACGGCGCTGCTGCTCCTCGCGCCAGTGCTGGAGCTCTTCGCGCCACTGCTGCTGCGGCTCCTCCGGCTTCTCCTCCTCGCGGGGAGGGACGTGGCGCTCGACCGGCACCACCGGCACCGGCCTGGACGGCGTCACCTCGATGTACTGGGTGCTCTCCCCGGCCGGCTCGGGCGTGGCGGGCTTCGGCTCGGGTGGCTCGACGTACTGGGTGCTCTCGCCGGTGGGCGCGGACGCTGCGGGCTTGGACTGCTCGACCCGGATGTACTGGGTGCTCTCTTCGACAGGCTCCGCCGCCGGTGGCTGCTTCGCGGGCGGCTGGGCCTGCTGGGCCGCCGGAGGCTGCTGGGCCGCCGGGGGCTGCTTCGGCTCGCGGCTGCCCAGGCGGTCGGCGAGGTCCTGCTTGGCCGGCGACGGCGGGGGCGGTGGCTCCTCCGCCGGGACGTTGAGCCCGGGCACCGGCTCGGGCGGGACGTTCGGCGCGAACCACGATCCCTTGGGCGCCGCACTGCCTGTGACCTTGGGCACGCCCGGGCCGTCCCCGGTGGCCTTCGGCGGGTCGGGCAGGGCCATCGGAGTGGTCTCCCGCGCGCCGGACGACGAGCGGTCTTCGTCCGACGAAGGCCACATCGGCTGGTCGTTTTCCGGCACCCACCACTCCTTCTCACCTGCCCCCGGAGGGGCCAAGCTCACATGCCGCGTGGCCGACATCGATGCGGCCTCCCGGCAGGGCGTAGTCCACACTAGGAGACGTCAAGACAGTCATGAAGGTTGCCGCCCGCGATGCGGGTATGCCCGAATCTGAAGAAGCAGCGAGGACGGCGTGGAGTTCGACGTCACGATCGAAATCCCCAAAGGGGAGCGCAACAAGTACGAGGTCGACCACAAGACCGGCCGCATCAAGCTGGACCGGACCCTGTTCACGGCCACCCAGTACCCGGCCGACTACGGGTTCATCGACGACACCCTCGGCCAGGACGGCGACCCGCTCGACGTCCTCGTCCTCGTCCAGGAGCCGACGTTCCCGGGCTGCCTGATCCGCTGCCGCGCGATCGGCATGTTCCGGATGACCGACGAGAAGGGCCCGGACGACAAGGTCCTCGCGGTTCCGAGCGCCGACCCGCGCCTGGAGCACCTGCGGGACATCCACCACCTGAACGAGTTCCACAAGCTGGAGATCCAGCACTTCTTCGAGGTCTACAAGGACCTCGAGCCCGGCAAGAGCGTCGAAGGCTCCTCCTGGGTCGGCCGCACCGAGGCCGAGGCGGAGATCGCCCGGTCGTACGAGCGCGAGACCGACCGCCTGGCGAAGGAAGCGGCCAACGGCACCGGTCACTAGGCCCCAACTTCGTGAAGGCCACCTTGAGGAACTTGAAGTTCCTGAAGGTGGCCTTCACGGCTTTTGAGCGGGTCAGTGCGCCAGGGCGAGGGCCGGAGCGGCGTCCGCGTCGGCCTCCGCGCGCTGCTCCATCGCCGACTTGTCCGACAGCGGCTTCTCCTTGAGGAACCACACCAGCGCGAAGCCGACGGTCAGCACGATCCCGCCGACCAGGAACACCGTGCTCATCGACTCGGCGAAGCCCTGCAGGATCGGCCGGGCCAGCGTCGGGTCGAGCGTCGAGAGGAACGACGTGTCGTTGACGTCGAGGCCGCTCTGCAGCTGCTTCGCGAACTCCGGGTGCTGCGCCAGCGCCGCCGTGTAGGCCGGCGTGGTCATCGCCGAGCGGATGGCGTTCGCGATCCGGTCGCCGACCGTGCCGAACAGGATCGACAGGAACACCGCGGTACCCGCCGTGCCGCCGATCTGCCGGAAGAACGTCGCCGCCGAGGTGGCGACGCCGATGTCCTGCGGGCGGACGTCGTTGGTCGCGGCCAGCACCAGTGTCTGCATCGAGGCGCCGAGGCCGAGCCCGATCACGAAGGCGATCACCATGACCATGGCCAGCGAGCTGTCGACGGTGATCGTCGACAGCGCGAACAGCGCCGCCGCCATCAGGCCGATCCCGGCCACCGCGAACATCTTGTACCGGCCGGTCCGGGAGATCACCACGCCGCTGCCCAAGCTGGCGATCATGATGCCGAGCGTCAGCGGGAGCATCTGCAGGCCGGCCTGGGTCGGCGTCGCGCCCTTGACGATCTGCAGGTACAGCGGCAGCGACATCATCGCGCCGAACATCCCGGCACCCTGCACGACCGTGACGATCGTCGACATCCGGAACACCGGCCGCTTGAACAGCCGCAGCGGCAGCAGGGCGGCGTCGCCCATCCGGCGTTCGATCCACACGAAGGCGGCCACGCCCAGCGCGCCGACGACGTACATCGCGATCGAAGCGGCGGAGCCCCAGCCCCACTCGCGGCCCTGCTCGGCGACGATCAGCAGCGGCACCAGGCCGGTGGCCAGCGCCACCGCACCCCAGTAGTCGACCTTCTGGTCCACGCGGGTGTGCGGCAGGTTCAGCACCTTGGTGACGACGACCAGCGCGGCGAGCGCGATCGGGACGTTGACCAGGAAGACCCAGCGCCAGCCGGTGATGCCGGCGAAGGTGTCGATGCCGGCGAAGAACCCGCCGACGACCGGCCCGGCAACGCTCGAGATGCCGAAGACGGCCATGAAGTAGCCCTGGTACTTGCTGCGCTCCCGCGGCGCGGTGATGTCGGTGATGATCGCCAGCGCCAGCGACATCAGGCCACCGGCACCGAGACCCTGGAAGGCCCGGAAGGCGGCGAGCTCGTACATCGACGTCGCCATGCCGCTGGCCAGCGAGCCGACCAGGAACAGCGAGATCGCCGTCAGGTACATGGGCTTGCGGCCGTAGAGGTCGGACAGCTTGCCGTACAGCGGCGTCGAAAGGGTGGCGGTGATGAGGTAGGCGGTGGTGGCCCAGGCCTGCAGGGACAGGCCGTGCAGCTCGTCGGCGATGGTCCGCATCGAGCTCGACACGATGGTCTGGTCGAGCGCGGCGAGGAACATGCCGAGCATCAACCCGGACAGGACGGTGAGGATCTGGCGGTGAGTCAGTTTGCCGTTCGTAGCGACCGCTCCTTCCGCCGTACTGGTGTCGCTCATGGTGGTCTCCCTCGGAAAGACTTCGGCGTAGTTGCTTGTACCTTTCAACTACTTGCTTGAGCCAAGTATTCCTCGGGAAGCTTGTAGAGTGCAACCAAATATCCTGTGACCCCGGACACGCCAAAGGCGGGCACTTTCACGTGAAAGTGCCCGCCCTTGGGGGTTGCCGGGGTCAGGCGGAGTAGCCCGGGATCGGGAACGGCGCCAGGAACTCGCGGATCTCCGCGGCGATCGCGTCCAGGGAGGACTCGTCGTGGGCGGCGGCCGCCGTCACCGTGCGGTCGATCCACGCCGCCACCTGCGGCTGGTGCTCCGGGAGCAGGCCGCGGGTGGTGATCGCCGACGTGCCGAGCCGGATGCCGGACGGGTCGAACGGCTTGCGCGGGTCGAACGGCACCGTGTTGTAGTTCAGCTCGATGCCCGCGCGGTCCAGTGCCTGCGCGGCCGGCTTGCCCGCGACCGCCTTGTTCGTCAGGTCGATCAGCAGCAGGTGGTTGTCCGTGCCGCCGGACACCAGGTCATAACCCTTCGCCAGCAACGCGTCCGCGAGCGCCTTGGCGTTGGCGACGATCGTGTGCGCGTAGTCGCTGAACGACGGCTGCTGCGCCTCCCCGAGCGCGACGGCGATCGCGGCGGTCGTGTGGTTGTGCGGGCCGCCCTGCAGGCCCGGGAACACCGCCTTGTCGACCGCCTTCGCGTGGTCGGCGTCCGAAAGGATCATCGCGCCGCGCGGGCCGCGCAGGGTCTTGTGCGTGGTCGTCGTGATCACCTGCGCGTGCCCGACCGGCGACGGGTGCGCGCCGCCCGCGACCAGGCCCGCGATGTGCGCGATGTCGGCGACGAGCACCGCGTCCACCTCGGCGGCGATCTCGGCGAACGCCGGGAAGTCGATCGTCCGCGGGATCGCCGTGCCGCCGGCGAAGATCAGCTTCGGCCGGTGCTGCCGGGCCAGGTCGCGCACCTGGTCGAGGTCGACGCGGCCGGTCTCCTTCGCGACGCCGTAGCGCACCGGGGTGAACCACTTGCCGGTGGCGGACACGCTCCAGCCGTGCGTGAGGTGGCCGCCGTCGGGCAGCGCCATGCCGAGCACGGTGTCGCCCGGCTGCGCGAAAGCGAGGTACACGGCCAGGTTCGCCGGCGACCCGGAGTACGGCTGGACGTTCGCGTGCTCGGCGCCGAACACGGCCTTCGCCCGCTCGATCGCCAGCTGCTCGACCTGGTCGATGAACTGCTGGCCCTCGTAGTAGCGCTTGCCCGCGTAGCCCTCGGAGTACTTGTTGGTGAGCACGGTGCCGGTGGCTTCGAGCACGGCCTGCGAGACGTAGTTTTCCGACGCGATCAGGCGGATCTTGTCGTGCTGCCGCTTGGCTTCGTCCTCGACGAGCCCGGCGATGGCGGGATCGGCGGCGGCGAGTGCGGTCAGTTTCGGCTGGTGTGTCATGGCGTACTCCGGCTCTGGAGTGGCCTTCACCCAGGCGCGCGGTGCCGGCCTCGTCGTCGCTTCCCGGTGGTGCTCCACCTCGATGGCGCCAGTCGCTGCTGCGGGAAAGAGCCTAGTCCACTCCGCTCGGACACCGGTGGACTCGACCCACGACCACCACCCCCATGGACCGGGCCGTGCCCGCGATCGTGCGCATCGCCACCTCGACGTCGGAGGTGTTGAGGTCCGGCAGCTTGCGCTCGGCGATCCCGCGCAGCTGCGCCTCCGTGATCTTGCCCGCGACCTCGTGCCCCGGGCACGAAGAACCCTTGTCCCCCAACGCTTTCTTGAGTCTCCAGCTACCGGAGAGTCAAACCGGCTTGGTACCGGCGCGGTGCCGCCGCGCGAGTTCCTGATAGATCGCCGCGTTGTGCTCGACCCACATCCGCGCGGAATCGGTCAGCGGGACGAACTTCTTCGCCGGGCTGCCCATCGCGATCACCTCGTCCGGTACCTCCGTCGCCGGCGTAACCGTCGCCCCGGCCGCGACCAGCGCCCGCGCGCCGATCTTCGCCTTGTCGAGCACCGTCGAGCCGTTGCCGATTAGCGCCTGCTCCCCGATCGTGCAGTCGTGCACCAGGCACTGGTGGCCCACGGTCACGTTCTTGCCCACCTCGCAGACGCCGTCGTTGACGTGGATCACCGAGTTGTCCTGGATGTTGGCGCCCTCGCGGATGACGATCCGGCCGAAGTCGGCCCGGATCACCGCACCGAACCAGACCGAGGCGTCCTTCTCGACGACGACGTCGCCGATGAGCGTGGCGGTGGGCGCGATCCAGGCGTCCGGGTGGACCTGCGGGCTGAGCCCTTCGAACGAGAACAGAGGCATGCCCGCACCCTAGACCGCGCCCGCGCGCCCTATCCGGTGATCGCGGCGTTGATCAGGATGTCGACGGCCTGGTCGTTGCGCGTGGTCTGCGGGCCGATCTGGGTGTCGCGCGGGTAGAAGCCCGGGCTGCTGCCCTTCGGGTACATCTCGAAGGTGAAGCTCCAGATCTTGTGCTGCGCCCACATCCAGTCGTTGACGCTGCCGTCGGTGATGTAGAGGTCGCTGGACTGCTGCGGCGTGTAGCCGTTGGTCGCGGCCATCTGCCTGCCGAGCGTCTGGAACTTCTGCGCCTCGGCCGCGGTCAGGCCCGGCGCGGTGTCGGCGTAGGTGTAGCCGAACGGCCACAGCACCAGCTCGGAGTAGGTGTGGAAGTCGATGTGCGTCTTGATCTGCTGGGTGCCGCCGACGACCCGCGAGTTGACCCAGTTCGAGACGGCGCGGGTCTCGGGCGCGGAGAACGCCGCCGTGCCGCGGTAGGTCTCGCTCGACGTCGTGCCCGACGAGCCGCCGCAGCAGCCCCACTTGTAGCCCCAGTTGCGGTTGGGGTCGGTGCCGGGACCCTGGCGGTTCTTGCGCCAGCTGTGGAACGTGCCGCCGGAGATGTCGTACTCGGAGCCGTCCGGGTTGACGCTGGGGATCACCCAGATCTCGGTGCTGTCGACCAGCCGCTTGATCGCGCTGTTGGTGGCGTACCCGCTGGTCAGCCGGTCGACGATGTGCAGGCACATCTCGGTGGTGAGGTGCTCGCGCGCGTGCTGGTTGCAGGTGAAGAGGACCTCGGGCTCGTTCTCGTCGGTGGCGGCGTTGTCGCTGATTTTGATCAACGACAGGGCCCGGCCTTCGTACGAGTTGCCGGCGCTGCCGAGCTTCGTGAGCGACGGGTGGTTCGCGACGGCCTTCTGCAGCTCGGTCTGCGTCTCCGCGTAGGTGTGGTAGCCGGTGTAGCCGGCCGGGAAGTCCGCGGCGGCGGCCGCCGTGCCCTGCGGCCGGTCGACCTTGCCGAGCGACTTGACGCCGAAGCCCTTCGCGCGCAGCTGGGCCGCTTCGCCGGGGTTGGCGATGACGGTGGCCGTCGCGCCGTCGGCGTCGAGGATGTCCGCGCCGGTCCGCGCGATCTCGGTGCGCTCCTGGGCGGTGGCGGCGCCGGTCACCTCGTAAACCTGCGGGCCGTCGGGCTGGGCGGCACCGGCCTGGCCGCCGGTGGTGAGCACCAAGAGGGCGGCCGCGGCCGCTGCCATGCACGTTCGTGTGCGCATCACGTCTCCTGCTCTCGGGGATTCCTCGACCTTGGCGGGAGCCGGACGTAGCGCACAATCCGGAGCAGTACGGATCTATTGGCGGTTTCTACCCGTAGTTCGCAAAGCAGAGCGCCTCGATGTCGGCACGCAGCGTGGCAAACGGCCGCGGGCGCACGCGCTGCTGGACGACCGTGCCCAGCAGGTACGACAGGAGCGCCCGGGCCCGGGCCCGGGGGTCGTCGACGTCGAGCGGGGCGAGGAGCTCGGCGAGCAGTTCGGTGAGCGAGGTGAGCATGACGTCGATGGCCTGCGGGTGCTGCGCGCGCCCGGCGGCGATCCAGTACTCGAACCAGAGGAAGGCGGCGTTCGGGTTCGCGGCGAAGACGCTCAGGTACTCCTCGAGGACGGCGAAGAGCCGCTCGCGGGGGTCGCCGTGCTTCGCGGCGACCTCGCGCAGGCCCGCGGCGAAGGCGGTGATGTGCGCGGCCATCGCCCGGTCGATGAGGACGTCGATGTCGGCGAAGTAGTAGTGGATCGCGCTCTTGGTGAGCGGGCCGGCGTCGGCGATGGCCCGGACGGTGCACCCGGCGAGCCCGTCGCGGGCGAGGACCAGACGCGCGGCTTCGACGATCTGTTCCTGCTTGGCCAGCTGGTTCGGCGAGAGCCGCTCGCTACGGCCGGGGACTGCGCTCACGGTGATTCTCGTTACCTTCTTCCTGGAGGCCGGACCCAAAATCCTAGGGCAGACGTCCTGTCGGCGGCTTTCGGGTGAAAAACCGGATTGGCCACCCCGGTCCGCGCAGCGGACAATGCCCGGCATGGTGATCTCAGGGGACAAGGGGCTCAGCCCGGCTGCGCGCAGCCAGCTGGAGAAGGAAATCGAGAACTTGCGCGCGCAGCGGGCAGCCCTCGCGCCGCAACCCGGCGAGCAGGAACGCACCGGGGACGCGGCGGACCAGGCGGACGTGATCGACCGGGCGGAGTCCGCCGCCCGGCTGGACCGCCAGATCGCCGAACTGGCCGCGAAGATGGAGCACGGGGGCTACGGCAACAGCCAGCTCCCGGACGGCACGGTGGTCACCCTGCGCTTCTCCGACGGGGACGAAGAGACGTTCCAGGTGGTGACGGTCCCGGGCGAGGACGCGGACGCGATCACCTCGGACAGCCCCCTGGGCCTGGCCCTGGTCGGCGCCAAGGCGGGCGACGAGATCACCTATCGCACGCCCCGAGGCGACGCCAAGGCCACGGTGGTGAAGGTGACCCCGCCGAAGTAACCCGAGCTCGTCCGAAGGGCCCCTGCCGCGGCGTCGGGGGCCCTTCGCCATCCCCGTACGGGTGGTTTTCGATCGTCGGCCGGAGAGGCGGCGGTTGTGATAGACAGGCGGTATGCGGCCTTGGGGGAAGTTCCGGTGAACGACGACGTGTCCCAGAACCTCGTGGTCTTCCGCCTCAAGGGCTTCGACGAGCCGGTGCTGGCCAGCGCGCCCACCCAGGCCGAGGACGCGGTCGAACAGGCGTGGGAGAGCGTCCGCCAGCAGCACAAGGTACGCGCCTTCGCGGTGGCGGCGGTGTACAGCGAATGGCAGCCGTCCGCGGCCGACCAGAAGTTCATGGCCAAACACTTCCGCAAGGCGGAATGCACCTACAGTTTCGCGCGGCCGGCCCCCGGAGAGTGGGATCGCGCATTCGCAGAAGCTCGTTCGGCGATGGCCGAAGCCGACGAAGCCCGGCAGGCCGAGGAGGTGCTCCCGGTGCTGTGGAGCACGTCATCCCCGCGCGCCGGCTTGCTCGACACCCTGCCGCACCAGCCCCTGGTACCCGGCCGGCTGTCGGTCGCGCTCGCGGTGGTCGGGCGCACCCCGCGCGGCACCATCGGAATGCACCACATCACCCGGCACCAGCACGAGGAGATGGGCGCACCCCCGCTCGAGGACCTCTTCGCCGTCGGATACCAGAGCCTGGCCCGCGGACTGAAGTTCGAGGTCCGCAGCTCGGGCGAGGACGTACTGGTGTCGGTGGCCAGGGAGAACCTGCTGGCGGCGTCCGCGCTCGCCCTGCCCGACCTGTACGCCCAGCTGTCGCAGCAGTTCGGCCCGGGTGATCTGCTGGTCGGCCTGCCGTGCCCGGACGAGATGTACGTCGCCAGGGAGGACTCCGGGTTGGCGGACACGGTCCGGGAGCAGGTCCTCGCTTCGCCGTACGAGACAACGGAACTGGTCCCGTCGGTGCTGCGCCTCGGCCCGGGCGGGCTGGAGCTGCTCGCCGAACGGTCACCCGCTTAGTCACCCACGGAATGAATCAGGCCCCATCCGAAGATCTTCGGATGGGGCCTGATCTGCTGAGCCGCCTAGGGGAATCGAACCCCTGACCTATTCATTACGAGTGAATCGCTCTGGCCGACTGAGCTAAGGCGGCATGTCGTCTGCTTCCGCTGGCGACGGTAGCAAGTGTAGCGGAAGCTGTGCGCGTCACTTTCCCGGGGGACCGTCGTTAAGGCCCTATGACGCCGGTCTCACTCCCCGGCTGACCCACTCTGGAGGCTCTGGCACATGCGGCGAAGACTGCCCCGTTCGGCGGCCCTGCCGGCGGTCGCGGCGTTGGTCCTGCTCAGCGCGGCGCCGGCGAATGCCGATTCGACCTATCCGACGACGCCGATTCCGCAGCCGGCGAATCCGGGGCAGGCGCCGATCTCCGCGCCGATCGGGCCGCAGCCGCTGGGGCAGGCCGTCGGGGATGCCGGGACCGCGCTCGGGATCGTCCGGTTGCTGCCCAATGCCGTGCCGACGAGCACGATCCTGCCGGGGTTCGGGGAGACGCTGCCGAAGCAGTCCGCCCTTGAGGCCGGGATGGGCCTGTCCAGTGCGTCGGCGAACTCCGACGCCTACCTGAACTACGAGAAGGCCATCGCGCAGGCGTCGCCGTTCGGGTTGTCGGTGGGCGGGAATGCGCCGCAGACGCCGGGCAGCGTCGTGCAGACCGCGTTGCCGGACAACCCGCAGCCGATCAGCGGGGGCCTCAACGCGCCGTCGAATCCGCTGCTCAACGTGGGTCTGCTCAACGGGAGCGCGCACGCGCGATGGAGCCAGACGCTCGGGCCGTGCGTCGACACCATCGCCGACGCCAGCACGTCGGTGGCCAGCCTGTCGCTGCTGAACGTCGTGCCGTCGATGCCGAACCTCGGGCTGGACGCGCTGAAGCCGAAGCTCGACCCGAACTCGTTGGCGAGCGGGTTCGACCTGACCAAGGGCCTGCAGAGTCTCGGTGGTCTGCTGCAGGGCGGTGGGCAGACCGCCGCGGACGGCAACGGCTCGCTGCTGAGCCTGCCGAACACGCTGTCGTCGCGGTCGCAGGTGAAGCTGGTCGACATCCCGGGGTCGAAGAACAAGGCCGTGCAGTCGACGTCGACACTGCAGGCCGCGGACATCGAGATCCTCAAGGGCACGCCGCTCGCGCTGAGCGTCAAGGTGGTCAGCCAGCCGACGCTCAAGGTGACCTCCACCGGCGACGCGAAGACGTCCAAAGTCGAGTACACCGCGCCGGTGCTGACCATCGCGGCGGGCGGGAAGACGCTCTACACGCTGGATGCCACGCACCCGACCAAGGACATCCCGATCGGGCTGCCGCTGAAGCCGCTGAGCGACCAGTTCGGCGCGGTCAAGGACATCCCGGTCGTCGGCGGCCTGCTGGCGACGGCGGCCGGTCAGGTTCAGCAGGTCGGGACCACCGCGGGCACCGTGCTCGACCTCGGGGTGCTGCGGCTGAGCATCGCCGGGCTCGACCAGAAGTCGGCGAACATGACCACGCCGTTCGCGGGCTTCCAGCTGGGTGCGTCGGCGCGGATGTTCGACCTGCAGTTGCTTCCGACCACCAAGCTCAAGAGCCTGCTTCCGGACGACCAGGCGAAGAACCTGCCGTCGTCGCTGGCGCAGCTGTCGCTCGGCGAGCAGATCGCCCGGGCGTACGCGCCGACCGGCGGCGTGGTCTGCGGGACCACGTCGACGCCGCCGCCCGCGGGTGGTGAGGCGCCGAAGGGGCCGGTGAAGAACCTGGCCTACACCGGTGGCGCGTACGACACGGTGCCGCTGTTCTGGACGGGCACCGCGATGCTGCTGATCGGGGTGGTCATGGTGGCCGCGATGCCGGGCGGACGGCGGCGCCCGCTGGCCGTGGCCGTCGAGGAGAAGCCGTTCAAGCCGTCGCCGCGGCCGCGCGAATGACCCGAGGGGCGTGAAGGAACCCGCCAGGTGCGCCTGGCGGGTTCCTTTGCGTTCAGCGTTTCAGCCCTGGCGAAGCGTCGTGACCATCGCTTCGACGGCGATGCGCGGCTTCACGTTCAGCTCGATCGCCTCGCGGCATTCCAGCACCGCTTCGAGGCGCCGAAGCGTCGACTCCGGCGTCCACGACGAGGCCGCCTCGCGGATCTGGTCGGCGTGGTCCGGGTGGTTGAGCGTCGCGCCGGAGCGGGTCCCCATCACCAGGACGTCGCGGTAGAAGCCGACGAGGTCGACCAGCGCGAGGTCGAGCGTGTCGCGCTGCGTGCGGGTCGCCCGGGACTTCTGCTTCTTCTCCAGTTGCTTGACCGCGGCTTCGGCGGCTCGCTTGGCGCCGGCAACGCCCTTGCCGACGCCGTCGCCGCCCATCGCCGTCCGCAGCTCGTTGCGCTCGTCTTCGTCGCGGGTCTTGCTGGCCTCGCCCGCGTCCGCCTCGGCCGCGCTGATCAGCTGGTCGGCGCAGGTGAAGATGTCGCTCATCCGGCGGAGGCCGAGCGGGATCCGCAGCACGGTGGCCCGGCGCTGCCGCGCGGCCTCGTCGGTGGCGAGCCGGCGCGCGCGGCCGACGTGGCCGCCGCACACGGACGCGGCCCACTGCGCGCGTTCGGCGTCGACGTGGTCGCGGCGCATCAGGACGTTCGCGATCGCCTCCGGCGGCGGCGTCCGGAGCGTCACCAGGCGACAGCGCGAACGGATCGTCACCGAGACGTCCTCGGGGTGGTCCGACGGCGCGCAGAGCAGGAACACCGTGCGGTCCGGCGGCTCCTCGACGGCTTTCAGCAGCGCGTTCGACGCGCCTTCGGTGAGCCTGTCCGCGTCCTCGATGATCACGACCTGCCACTTGCCGGTCGTCGGGCGCCGCGCGGCGGCCTGCACCAGCGCGCGCATCTCGGCGACCGAGATCGACAGGCCTTCCGGCACCACGAGCCGGACGTCCGCGTGGGTGCCCGCCATCGTCGTGTGACAGCCCGGGCAGGCGTCGCAGCCGGTGCCGGTGCTGCACTGCAAGGCCGCGGCGAAGGTCCGGGCGGCCACCGAGCGGCCGGAGCCGGGTGGGCCGGTGAGCAGCCAGGCGTGCGTCATCGCGCCGGGCGGCGCCGGTTCGCCGGCGACGATCTTGGCGGCAGCGGACGCGGCCGAGCTCAGCGTTTCGACCGCGGGCTCCTGGCCGACCAGCTGGTTCCAGACGCCGATGCGTTCGGTCGTCGTCACTTCGCCTCCACGCGAGGCTCTTCCGAGGTCTCGATGGGCAGGGTTTCCAGCGGGAGCGTCACCGGCTTCTCCGGCGTCGGCGCCAGCGCGGCCAGCCGGCCGACGAACACGGCGCGCAGCGCGGTGCGGATGCGCTCGGCGACCTCGGCGTCCGTGCCGTCGGCGTCGACCACGACGTACCGGTCCGGGTCCGCCTCGGCCATCTCGGTGAGCAGGGCCTGGACGCGCCACTGGTCGTTCATCGCGGTCGACCTGTCGCGCGGCGGCCCGTCGGGGGCGGCGTCCAGCAGGATGGTCAGGTCCGGGCGCAGGCGCCCGGTCGCCCAGTCGGCGAGGCTTTCGAGCTCGTCGCTGTCCAGCCCGGCGACGGCGGACAGGTGCGCCAGCGGCGAGTCGACGAACCGTTCCATCACGACCACCGAACCGGCGTCGAGCGCCGGCTGGACGTGCCGCTCGACGATGTCGGCCCGGACCGCGGCAGCGGCCAGTGCCTGGGCCCGCGCCCCGGTGAGCGAGGCGCCGGAGACGAGCGCGGCGAGGCGCCGGTCATCGAGCGCCGGGTCGGCGGCGACGACAACCGGGCGGGTGCCGCCGCGCATCCAGTCGGCGAGGTTGACGGCCTGGATCGCGGTGTTGATCGCGGTGGTGCCCTCGACGGCGATGAGGAAGCCGTTGACGCGCCGCGGCGTGCGGCGCAGCGCATTGCGCAGGTCGGCGAGGATCGGCTCGGTGCGCTTGTCGTCCATCTGCCGGTAGGCGAAGAGCCCGGCGACCAGCGCGATGGCGGCGCCGCCGAGCATCACCGGGCGGGTGCCGTCGATTTGGATCTCGTTGCCCCAGACCGTGATATCGCGCTTGGACGCCAGCCCGACCAGCAGCGGCACGGTGACCGTGGTACCGAAGAGCACCAGCTTCATCATCAGCTGGTAGATCGCGTTGATCCGCCCGCGGATGTCGTCTTCGACGCGCGAGCCGATGATCGTGACGCCGGTGAGGAACGCCGTCCCGGCCCAGATCCCGACGAAGAACACGCCGATCAGCGCGACCGTCAGGTGTGGCGCCAAGGCCACCAGCAGCAGCGAGAGCGCGGCGGCGACGATGGAGATGCCGAACAGGCGGTCGTGTGCGAGCCGCCTGGCGAGCTTCGGTGCGGTGGCCATCCCGGTGGCCAGGCCGAGGAAGACGGTCAGCACCAGCAGGTTGAACGCCGAGTCGCCGGCCCCCAGGCTCGAGGAGTACGGCTTCGCCGAGCCGATCACGGCGCCACCTGCGGCGAACGCGCCGAAGGCCCCGACAAGCAGGCCGCGCACGAGCGGCGTGGTCCGGATGAACCGGAAGCCGTCGGCGATCATCTGGCCGATGCCGAACTTCTCCTCGTCGGCCGGCTTGACCTTCTGCTCCGGCAGCGCGTGGACGTTGCGCAGCGAAAGCTCGGGGATCCGGGTGGCGATGGTGATCGCGCTGGCCAGGTAGAGCAGGCCGGTGATGACGACGACCAGCTTCGCGATGCTGAGGGCCGCGTTGTCCCCGAACAGGTGGAAGGTCGTGTCGGTGCTGGTGATGATCGCGTTCGCGCCGGCCGCGGTGATGACCGCGAGGCCGTAGGTCATCACCATGCCGAGCTGGTTGGCCGTCTCGACCTGGTCGGGACGGCGGAGCAAGTTCGGGACCGCCGCCTCTTTCGAGGGGATCCACATGCTCGACGCGCAGCCGACGAGGAAGTTCCCGGCGAGCAGCCACCACGGCGCGCTGACGATCGCGATGGACAGCAGGAACCCGCACCGCAGCAGGTCGGCGACCACCATCACCTTGCGGCGATCGAACCGGTCCGCGAGCAGCCCGCCGATCGGGGCGAACAGCAGCCCCGGCGCCAGGCCGGTGAGCACCACGCCGACGAACGCGAAGTTCTGGGCGAAGTAGTTGTTCGTCAGCTTCGTGGCCAGGCCCGTGAGGGCGAGGATGTTCAGCCAGTCGGCCACGCTGCACAGGTATGTGACGCCCCAGAGCCGCCGGAAAGGTTTGATCGCCAGTACCCGCCGGACCCGGTTGATCGTGGACGCCTCGGCGTCCGACGACGCACCCGGGCCGGCCCCGGGTACCGACCGCACGCCCTCGCTGATACGCCCACCCCACTAGTCACCGCGGTGCCGGACGCCCTCGAGAGGGGTCCGACCGTGAAGCCAGGGTAGCCCGATCGGCCTCTGGCGCGCGGGACGGCCCCGTGGTGCCTGGCGGGTGGTAATCGGCGAAGGGACGCTAGTCGAACAGTCCGGTCACACTGCTGACCAGGCTCGACACCATCTCGATGGCGACGAAACCGAACACGATCAGCAGGGCGACGGCGAGCATGACCCCCGCAGCACTCGACGACGGCCGGTTGATCGCCGGCATCGACACCGCCGGCATCCGCGGCAGCCTGCGCCGCTTGACGGGCACGAGATCGACGTCGTCGACGTCCTCGTCGGCGAGCGGAACCTGCCGGACGGGCCGCATCAGCTGCGGCGGCCGGGTCGGCCAGGTACGCCGCCGGTTCCGCTGCCGGGGAAGCAGGCCCAACGGCTGGTCCGCTCCCAAGGTGCCCGCCGGCGGGATGGCGTCCGGGGCTCTCACACCGGCTTCCTGTTCCTCGCGGAGCGTCTCCTCGACCATCCGGCGCACGACTTCTTCATCGGGCTTCACCGGCCCGGCCACCTGGATGGCAGCCGGCTCGTGGCCATTCGGAATCGCGGTGCGTGGCTCAGGCGACGCGGTGACCAGCCCGGAGACCGGATCCGCGAACATCTCGCCGGGTGCTTCGGGCAGAGTTCCGTCGCGCTGAGTGAGCTCGGGGGCATAGAAGAAGGGAGCCTCACCGTTCGCGCTCATGGTGACCACCTCACTACTGAATGTCCTCGCCTTTCCAGGGTAGCGACGCTGGCGGATAACGCATCCGCCCAATGGCTCTGTCTCCAAAGGATGGTCGGTTACGCAGCGCAAGCCCGCACCCGAACCTCCTGCAGTCTCCAGTCCGATGGTCACCGGGTCGACCGCTGATGGTGACAGATCGTGGTGAAACGGGTCACACTCGACGACTGGGCTTGGCCAAGGCCGGTTCGGGCGCGGCAGGCTCCGGCGCTTCCGCTCAGGGCACCTCCTCCTGTCCGAGGTCGATCATCTTGCGGCACCAGTCGCGGAGCATGCCGCGGCTGAACGGGCTCAGGACCAGCTGGTGGCGGCCCTCTCCTCGATCCAACGCCGCCAGGGCGAAGCGGCCCAGGTCCGTGTCGACCAGGACGAACCCGTGGTCCGGGAACTCTGCGCACAGGCCGCCGAAGGCCAGCATGTCCAGGACCGCCGTTCCGGACCGCGGGCGGGCCAGCAGCTCGCGCATTGCTCCGACGTCGTCGTCCTGGCCGTCGTGGACCAGGCCGTCGTCGCCCACCGAGATCCAGATCGCGCTCGCCGAATCGCCGAACGGGACCTCCGGCAGCTCCGCCACCAGCATCTCCGGCAGCTCCTCGAAGTCGGCCAGGTGGATCGCCGTGCGGCCGGGCAGCGAGCCCATCATGAACGCGCGCTCGCCGTCGGCGTAGCAGCGGATGTCCGCCGTCTCCGGTTCGCCGTCGAACACGCCGCACAGTGCCGCGCGAACCGAACCGCGCAGCATCAACGAGACCGCCTCGAAGCCGATTTCGTTCAGCTCGCCGTTTTCGCCGAACGGTGTGCCGTCGATCCAGGCGGCCCACGCCACGTGGCGCTCCACCTCGGCCACCAGGTCCGCCGGGTCGTCCGATACCGGGCCGTGGACGAGGATGTCGTGGTCGCTGACGTCCGGGTTGTACAGCCGGTCGACCGGCTCGCGGTCCGGCATCGCCGCCAGCACCGGCCCCGCGGCCAGCTCGAGCAGCTCCCGGGCCGCCGTGCGCTCAGCCATGTCGCCGCCTCTCGTCCGAGCCCACCGGTGGCGTGGCCGCCTGCCGCTGCTCCGGGACGCCGTTGTTGAGCTCGGCCGCCGCGAGGATCGCCTCGCGCACCGTCAGGTCCTTCGAGGCCGCCGCGACCACCCTGTCCACGCCCTCTCCGGCCGTCGTCCGCACCGCCCGCTCAGGCATGGCTCTGCACCGCCTCGACGATCCACTGCTCGGCCGTGCTCCGCGAGGCCGGACCCCAGGTGACCGTCCAGCGCCCGGTCCGGGCCACCGCGGCGCTGAACTGGTACCGGCCGAGGTCGTTGTCCACCAGCCCGAACGCGCCGTGCGGGTACTCGGCCAGGATCGCGTTGCGCACCGCGAGGTCGACCAGCACCGTGCCCAGCCGCGGCCGGGCCGCGCACGCCCGGATCAGCTCGACCGCCGGCTCGCACCGGCGCGGGATCAGCCCGCGCTCGTCGGTCTCGATGCGCAGGTGCTTGCCCGGCCCCGGCGGCCGGTCGGGCAGCCCGTCGAACACCCAGCCCGGCAGCTCGCTGAGGAAGCCCGACCGCAGCCGCGCGCGATTGCCCAGCTTGTGCAGGACCGTGGTGTAGTCCTCGTCGCCGAAGAACCGCACTTCCCACGGCTTGGCCCGGGCCGGGAACACCCCCGTGACGACACCGCGGATGAAGCCACCGCGCAGCGCCCGGTACAGCCCGACGGCTTCCGCGGTGACCTCGCCATCCGGCGCGAGGCCGATCGCGGCCATCCCGGCGACGAACCGCGTGTACTGCTCCACCTCGTCCGCGAGGCTCAACGCGGGCGAGGAGCGACGGCCCGGCAGCGGTCCGGTGTCCGCCAGGACCGAAGGGATCTCGAACTCGGGGTCGTAGAACTCCATCACCGAGGGCCGCTCCGGCACTTCGGCCGACAGCGGAGCGATGACCTCGTCGATGACGTCGAAGACGGCGACTGCGTTGCTCACCCCCTGATTGAACACCCTGGCACCGACAATTTCTCGCACATGTGTTCGAGTGGGTGAAGTTGTTCGGCGAGCGGTCGGCGAACGGCTCAGGCATCTTCCGGCACCCGCCCTTCGACGAACTCCGCGAGCCGCTCCACGGTCCCGGGCAGCCACCAGAGCCGGCGGTGGCCGCCCCGCGGTCTGCTCAGGGCCGCCAGGTGCCGGCCGCGGTCGTCGTCGACGAACGCCAGCATCTCCCACCGCGACGGCGAGCCGTCGCAGGCGATGTCGAGCTGGACGGTGCCGCGCCGGGTCAGCCGCAGGTCGTCCATCAGGCCGAGGGCGAGACATTCCTGCTCGGGCTCGAGCACGCCGCGCTCGTCGGCATCGAGGTACAGCCCTTCGCCCGGCGCCGGCGACAGCGGCGGCAGGCGGGTCAACGCCAGCCGGAGCAACTCGGCGACACCGCCGGGCGAAGGCCCGGACAGGCGCAGCCCGTCCCCGGCGATGCCGAAGGTGGCCCGGTCGTCGAAGAACGCCGACGTCCACGGCTCGTCGTACATCGCGACGGCGACGCCGCAGACGCCGCCACTTCCCGGGAAGTCGGGCAGCGACGCCATCAGGTCGAGGGCGGTGGAGCTACCGCCGGCCGCCGCGCGGACCGGCTTCAGGATCTTGGCGGTCACCGTGTGCACGGTGCGTGGTGTTCTGGTCACGCGTTCATGAAACCCGGCACCACCGACAATTTCCCGAACATCCGTTCGAGGTGTCACTCGAAGGTGTGACAACGAAGGCCTCCCACCCAGCGGGCGGGGAGGCCTTCGAGCTGGACTTACTTGGCCTTCGTCGCGGTCGAGCGCTTGGCCGTCGTCGACTTCGCGGCAGCGGCCTTCTTGGTCGTACCCGCCTTGACCGTCTTCGCCGTCGTCGACGCCGGCTTGCGCGCCGGCGCCTTCCGCTTCGGCGCCGGACCCTTCGCCCGCTTCTCCGCCAGCAGCTCGGCCGCCCGCTCCGCGGTCAGCGACTCGATTTCGTCGCCCTTCCGCAGCGTCGCGTTGTACTCGCCGTCGGTCACGTACGGGCCGAAGCGGCCTTCCTTGACGACCATCGGCTTCTTCGACACCGGGTCCTCGCCGAGCTCCTTGAGCGGCGGCTTCGCCGTGGCCGACCGCCCGCGCTGCTTCGGCTCGGCGTAGATCTTCAGCGCCTCTTCGACCGTGATCGAGAAGAGCTGGTCCTCGGTCGAGAGCGAGCGCGAGTCCGTGCCCTTCTTCAGGTACGGCCCGTAGCGCCCGTTCTGCGCCGTGATCTCGTCACCGGACTCCGGGTCCTTGCCGACGACGCGCGGCAGCGAAAGCAGCTTCAGCGCGTCCTCGAGCGTGATCGTCTCGATGTCCATCGACTTGAACAGCGAGCCCGTGCGCGGCTTCGGCGCCTTCGCCTTGGCGGCCTTCTTCTGCGCCGGCGTCGCGTCCTCGGGGATCTCGATCTCCGGCAGCACCTCGGTCACGTACGGCCCGAACCGGCCTTCCTTCGCGACGATGTCGTGCCCACTCACCGGGTCCGTGCCCAGCGTGCGGCCCTCCTGCGGGGTCGCGAACAGCTTCTCCGCGATCTCCTGCGAGAGCTCGTCCGGCGGCAGGTCCTCAGGCAGGTTCGCGCGCTGCGAGTTCCCGTCGACCTCGCGCTCCAGGTAGGGCCCGTAGCGCCCGACGCGGACGACGACGGTGTGCCCGTCGGCGTCGCTGAACAGCGGGATCGAGTTGATCTCCCGCGCGTCGATGTCCTCGACACTGCCTTCGACCAGCTTCTTCAGGCCGCCCAGCCGGCCGATCGAGCCGTCGACGCCCATGTCACCGCCGAAGTAGAACTTCGACAGCCACTGCGCGCGCTGCTCGTCACCGGAGGCGATGCGGTCGAGCTCGTCTTCCATGCCGGCGGTGAAGTCGTAGTCGACCAGCCGCTCGAAGTGCCGCTCCAGCAGGCCGATCACGGCGAACGCGACCCACGAGGGAACGAGCGCGGAACCCTTCTTCCACACGTAGCCGCGGTCCTGGATGGTCTTGATGATCGACGCGTACGTCGACGGGCGGCCGATGCCCAGCTCTTCCAGCTTGCTGACCAGGCTCGGCTCGGAGTACCGCGCCGGCGGCGACGTCGTGTGCCCGTCCGGGTTCAGGTCCGAAGCGGTGAGGGCCTGGTCCTTCTGCAGCACCGGCAGGCGGCTCTGCTTGTCGTCGGCCTCGCCACCGGTCTCGGTGTCGACCGCCTCGACGTACGCCTTGAGGAAGCCCGCGAAGGTGATCGTGCGGCCCGAAGCGGCGAAGGTGCATTCCTCGCCCGAAGTCGCGTTGCCGACGATGCGCACGGACATCGTGGTGCCCTTGGCGTCCGCCATCTGCGACGCGATCGTGCGCTGCCAGATCATCTCGTAGAGGCGGTACTCGTCGGTGTCCAGCTCGCTCGCGACCTGGCCCGGCGTGCGGAAGACCTCGCCCGACGGCCGGATCGCCTCGTGGGCCTCCTGCGCGTTCTTCACCTTGCGCGTGTACTGGCGCGGCGTCGGCGAGACGTACTCCTTGCCGTACAGCTGCGTGGCCTGGCTGCGCGCGGCCGAGATCGCCGACTCCGACAGCGTCGTGGAGTCGGTACGCATATAAGTGATGTAGCCGTTTTCGTACAGCTTCTGCGCGATCCGCATGGTGCGCTCCGAGGTGAACCGCATCTTGCGGCCCGCCTCCTGCTGCAGCGTCGACGTCATGAACGGCGCGTACGGCTTCCGCGTGTACGGCTTCTCTTCGACGCTCGCGACCTTGAAGTCACGCTGCTTGAGCCCCTCGGCGAGACGCCGCGCGTCGGCTTCCGCCAGCACGCGGATCTCGTTGTTCGACGCCTTGAGCTGCCCGTCCGAGCCGAAGTCACGGCCCGTGGCGAGACGAGCGCCGTCGACGGCCACCAAGCGGGCCGAGAAGTTGCGCGGCGAAGCCTCCTCACCGGCGTCCATCGTGGCGGAGACGTCCCAGTACGACGCCGAGGTGAAGCGCATCCGCTCGCGTTCGCGCTCGACCACGATCCGGGTCGCCACCGACTGCACGCGGCCCGCCGAGAGCTTCGGCATGACCTTCTTCCAGAGCACCGGCGAGACCTCGTAGCCGTAGAGGCGGTCGAGGATGCGGCGGGTCTCCTGGGCGTCGACGAGGTCGGCGTCGAGCTCGCGGGTCGAGTCGGCGGCCGCGCGGATGGCCTGCTCGGTGACCTCGTGGAAGACCATCCGGCGGACCGGGACCTTCGGCTTCAGCGTCTCGAGGAGGTGCCACGCGATGGCCTCGCCCTCGCGGTCGGGGTCCGTGGCGAGGTAGAGCTCGTCGACGTCCTTCAGCAGGCTCTTGAGCTCGGTGACCTTGGACTTCTTGTCCGGGGTGACCACGTAGAGGGCCTTGAAGCCGTTGTCGACGTCGACGCCGAGCCGCGCCCAGGCCTCGCCCTTGTACTGGGCGGGCACGTCGGCGGCACCACGCGGCAGGTCGCGGATGTGCCCGACGGAGGACTCGACGACGTAACCGCCGCCGAGGTAGGGCGCGATCTTGCGGGCCTTCGTCGGCGACTCGACGATGACCAGCCGCCGGTGCCCGGCGCCGTTGCCCGCCGAGGCTCCGTTCTTCTTGGTCGGTGCTCCTGCCACGCTGTCCTGCTCTCCGCTCATCTCGCCCCGCCGCCGCGGGACTGCACCACGTCCCTGCCAGGGCCGTGTCTCGACCTGCCAGTGTGCACGCTGTTCCCGGCCGGACGGCGCGGAGGTGGCCCAACACGCCGCCGGTCCTGTGCCCAGCGCATCGCCGCTGACCTCGGCGATGTTTCCCCAACGTACCTGCCACGTGATTTCGGCCACGTCCCGCGCAGCCTAGCGCGTGACCGTCCGGATACCCTCCGTTCGACGGTGGTGGGCGCGGGATGTCAACGCTTCACTGGTTTCCCCGTCCAGCCGAAAGGACCCGCCATGACCCGACGCCTGCTCGGCGCCCTGTTCACCGCCGCGACCGCCACAGTATTACTGGCCACTCCGGCGAACGCGGCCGCAGCGAACTTCGCCGGCACCGTGGCCCTGTCCAACTGCTCGGGGTCGGTGGTCAAGCCGGCCGCGACGCCCGACACGGCGCCCGCGCTCGTCATGTCCAACGGACACTGCCTCGAAACCGGTTTCCCGGCGCCGGGGCAGGTGATCACCAACCGCACCTCCAGCCGGACGTTCACGCTGCTCACGGCCAGCGGCAGCAACAAGGCCACACTCCGGGCCAAGAAGATCGTCTACGGCACGATGACCGACACCGACGTGTCGCTCTACCAGCTCACCACCACCTACGCGCAGATCAAGGCGAGCTACGGGATCTCGCCGTTGGAACTGTCGAACGCCCACCCGTCGGCCGGTGCCGCGATCGACGTCGTCTCGGGCTACTGGAAGCGCATCTACTCCTGCAACGTCGACGGTTTCGTCTACCGGCTGAAGGAGGGCAGCTGGACCTGGAAGGACTCGATCCGCTACACGCCCGCCTGCCAGACCATCGGCGGCACCTCCGGTTCGCCGATCATCTCCGGCGGCAAGGTCGTCGGCGTGAACAACACCGGCAACGAGGACGGCCAGCGCTGCACGGACAACAACCCGTGCGAGGTCGACCAGGCCGGCAACGTCACCGTCCGCGAAGGCATCAACTACGGCCAGGAGACGTACGGCATCCCGGCCTGCCTCACCGCCGCCAACGAAATCGCGCTCACCCAGGCCGGCTGCACGCTGCCCCGGCCCTGACGCGGCGCCCGCACCCGGTCAGGCCGTGCTCGTCACGGCCTCCGGGTGTGGGACCGGTTGCGGGGCCGCGCCCGGCCACGCCGCTTCGGCGCCGGGCGGCGGCTCCCCGATCAGCTCCAGCAGCGCATCCAGCCGGCGTTTCCCGGTGACCTTGACGGCCGGCACCTCGGCCTTCGGGCCGGCCAGCTTCGCCGTGACGCCCAACGGCGTCAGCGCTTCGACGAGCCGCTCATGCATGCCGGGGGCGAGCGGGTCGACGCCCAGCAGGTAGCCCTGCGTTCCGGGACGGCCGCCGGCCAGCGCCCACATCCGCAGCATCGCGCCACTCAGCCGGAACCCGGCCGGCACCGCCTTGCCCGAGTCGTCCTCGACCGGCCCCGCGCAGCCCTCACGCAGCCACCGCAGCGCCAGCGGCAGCAGGTCGACCCGGAACGACGTGCGGACCTGCGGACGGCCGCAGTCGGCCTTCGAGACCTGGGCGTCCGCGCCGCGGCAGCGGAACTCGCCGGCCAGGACGTGGGCCCGCCACGGCTCTTCGACGACCACCGACAGCCGGGCGGCGGTGCGCCCGAAGCCGGTGATCTGGCCGTGGCAGCACAACAGGCCGGCCAGGTCGCCCAGGCCCGGCCCGCTGGCCTCGGCGGAGAAGAGCGAGATCGTCCGATCCACCGCGCCATAATAGAACACAAGTTCGACTAGTGGCAGGTCTCGCGAGGATCTTCAGCCGGCAGGCTGATCCAGCCGGCGGCAGGCCGGAGCGCGCTGCTCCGCCGCGGCCAGGGCGGGGACGTCCTTGAGGCCCTTGAGGTAGTCGAGCGCGTCGATGCGGTCGAGCGTCGCCCCGGCCTGGCCGAGGGCCGCCTTCGTCGCCGAGGCGTTCCCGCGGGCCGCCTCGATGCGGCGTCGCGCACTCTCGGCCTCCGCGCGGATTTCGGTGAACTGCCCGATGACGTCCTTGCGCCCGCTGTCCGCCGACGGCATCGGCGGTGCACCGAGCGCGTTCAGCCCGGCCAGGCTCTGGTCGAGCCCACCGACCACCGAGGAAAGAAGGTCGCTGGACGTCCGGGACGCCTTCTGCGGCGTGCTGGGATCGACGGCGGGCAGCTCGGAGAGGGCGCGGACCAGGTGCGTCACGGCGTCGCAGTAGCCGGCCGCCCAGCTCGCCGCGGGATCGGCCGGGGGAACAACGGTCGCCGCCGGAAGATCTTGGTCGCGTGGTGGCTCCGGCACCGCGGAAGGCTGCCCGCACCCGGCGAGACCGATGGCGATCGTCGTGGTCAGAGCGGCGAAAACGGTCGACCGCTGCCGCACTCGCGTACCTCCTGCCCGACGGCGTCCCGGCAGGCCCGACGGTACCGACTCGGCGCTGCTTCGCAAATCGCCGTGCCAGCGTGGGACGACCCGACGCGCCCGGGCCTGGCACGCAACGTCGCGTGCCAGGCCCGGGAACATGTTCTTCGTCAGGCCGTGATCTCGGTCGGGGTGTCCGTCAGGACCGTCCCCCGGCGCTTCGACACCACGATCGCCGCCACGATCACGGCGACCGCGACCAGCGAGATGATGATGCGCACGGCGTTGTTGGCGCTGTCGCCGACCGTCAGCTGCACGATGGCGGGCGCGATCAGCACCGAAACCAGGTTCATCACCTTGATCAGCGGGTTGATCGCCGGGCCGGCGGTGTCCTTGAACGGGTCACCCACGGTGTCACCGATGATGGTGGCTTCGTGCGCGGACGAACCCTTGCCGCCGTGGTTGCCGTCTTCGACCAGCTTCTTGGCGTTGTCCCACGCGCCACCGGAGTTGGCGAGGAAGATCGCCATCAGGGTGCCGCAGGCGATCGCGCCGGCCAGGTAGCCGGCGAGCGCGCTGGTACCGAGGCCGAAACCGACCGCGATCGGGGCGAAGACCGCCAGCAGACCCGGCGTCGTCAGCTCACGCAGCGAGTCGCGCGTGACGATGTCGACGACCCTGCCGTACTCGGGGCGGGTGGTGCCCTCCATGATCCCCGGGATGTCGCGGAACTGGCGGCGCACTTCGTAGACGACCGCGCCGGCCGCCCGGGACACCGCGTTGACCGCGAGGCCGGAGAACATGAACACGACGGCCGCGCCGACGATCACGCCGACCAGGGTCGCCGGGCCCACGATGTTGGCGACGAAGTCCCCGCCGACCCCCATCGCCTTCGTGATCGCGTCCGAGTAGGACCCGAACAGCGCCGTCGCGGCGAGGACCGCCGTGGCGATCGCGATGCCCTTGGTGATGGCCTTCGTGGTGTTGCCGACCGCGTCCAGCTCGGTGAGGATCTGCGCGGCCTTCTCGTCGACGTCGCCCGACATCTCGGCGATGCCCTGCGCGTTGTCCGAGACCGGGCCGAAGGTGTCCATCGCGACGATGACACCGACGGTGGTCAGCAGACCGGTGCCGGCCAGCGCCACGGCGAACAGCGCGACGCCGCCGCCGAGCAGGTACGCGCCGAAGACGGCCGCACCGATGACGAGGGCGGTGTACACAGCGGACTCGAAACCGATCGAGATACCGGACAGGATGACCGTCGCCGCACCGGTTTCCGACGTCTGGCCGACATCCTTGACGGGCTTGTACTCGGTGCCCGTGTAGTAACCGGTCAGCTTGAGGATGACCGCCGCGAGGACGATGCCGATGATCACCGCGATGGTCGCGATGACCGCCGGGTTGCCGGTCTTCCCGGCGAAGTCCGCGCCGAAGTCGGAGAAGCTGCTCGGCAGGTACACGAACGCCGCGATCGCCGACAGCACCGCGGAAATGACCGCGGAGATGTAGAAGGAGCGGTTGATCGTGACGAGACCACCCTCGCCCACGCGCGCCTTGGTGATGTAGACACCGATGACGGCGGTGATCACGCCGATGGCCGGCACGATCAGCGGGAAGATGAGGCCGTGCACGCCGAAGGCGGTGCTGCCCAGGATCAGCGCGGCGACCAGCATGACGGCGTAGGACTCGAAGAGGTCCGCGGCCATGCCGGCGCAGTCACCGACGTTGTCGCCCACGTTGTCCGCGATGGTCGCGGCGTTGCGGGGGTCGTCCTCCGGGATGCCCTGCTCGACCTTGCCGACCAGGTCCGCGCCGACGTCGGCGGCCTTGGTGAAGATACCGCCGCCGACACGCATGAACATGGCGATCAGGGCGGCGCCGAAGCCGAAGCCCTCCAGCACCTTGGGCGCCTGGCCGGTGTAGACCAGCACGACGACCGCGGCACCGAACAGGCCGAGGCCGACGGTGATCATGCCGACCACGCCACCGGTGCGGAACGCGATGCGCATCGCCGTTTCGCGGCCGCCTTCCTCACGCGACGCGGCCGCGACGCGCAGGTTCGCCTGCGTCGCCAGCCACATGCCGAGGTAGCCGATCGTGAACGAGAAACCCGCACCGACCAGGAAGAAGATCGAACGGCCGATCTTCTCGTTCCAGTCGTCGGCGGGAAGGATGAAGAGCAGGAGGAACACGACCACGCCGAAGATGGCGAGGGTGTTCCGCTGCCGCTTGAGGTAAGCAGCCGCGCCTTCCTGCACCGCCTTGGCGATGTCCTGCATCTTGGCGGTGCCCTGGCCTGCGGCCAGCACCTCCTTGAGCAAGACGTAGCCGATGACGAGTGCGGCAAGCGCGACCACGGCGACTACACCGACAATCGTGTAGCCACCTCCGGAGAGGGCGATATTTCCGCCGCCCTCCGCGAGGAACTGCCGTGACATTCGTCCTCCATGAGACGTCGCCGTGCGCCAGCGTCGACGGCAAGCCGAGGGTTCGACACGGCCGGCGCTGGCATGGACCCTGTACCGAGCGACACGCTAGCCGGGCAGCAATGCACGTCTCACATGACGCTCACCACAGAGGGTGTGGATTGCGGGAGTGTATTGGTACTGCAACCAGCCTCTTCACGCCGTCCCGGTGACGGTACATTCCGTTACCGTGTGAGCCTCCTCACTTGATCGATCACTCTTTCGCCGATCCTTCGCCGATCCGTTGGCGCAGTTGGGGATGCCGGAACTGTCGGACCCCTGTGCCAAGCTCCGCAGGTGGACGAATCACGTGGGCAGCGGCTGCTGAGGCGGGTGACCGCCGGGGTCCCGTCGCGCGAGCACCCGGTCACGCACGTCGCGGACCTGCCGGGTCGCGCCGCGCGCTACGCAGAGTGGCCGCCGTGGGTGGATCCGGCGGTGGTCGCTGCGCTGCGTGACTGCGGCGTCTCCGCTCCTTGGGCGCACCAGGCCGAAGCGGCTTCGCACGCGTACGAGGGCCGGCACGTGGTGATTTCGACCGGAACGGCCTCGGGGAAGTCGCTCGCCTACCAGCTGCCGGTGCTGTCCCGGCTGGCCGCGGGCGAGAAGGCGAACGCGCTGTACCTGTCGCCGACGAAGGCGCTGGGCGCGGACCAGCAGCGCGCGGTGTCCTCTTTGGACGTGCCGGGGGTGCGGGCGGCGGCGTTCGACGGGGACACGCCGACGGCCGAACGCGACTGGGTGCGAGCGCACGCGAACTGGGTGTTCACCAACCCGGACATGCTGCACCGCGGAATCCTCTCGGCACACGGCCGGTGGGCGACGTTCTTCCGGCGGCTCGGCTGCGTGGTCGTCGACGAGTGCCACAGCTACCGCGGCGTCTTCGGCTCGCACGTCGCTCTCCTACTTCGCCGGCTTCGGCGGGTGGCCGAGCACTACGGCGCTTCGCCGGTCTTCGTCCTTGCTTCGGCGACGACCGCTTCACCGGCTTCGTTCGCTTCGCGGTTGACGGGGGCGCCCTGTGTCGCCGTGACGGACGACGCGTCGCCGCGCGGAGCGCGCACGGTCGCGTTGTGGGAGCCGCCGCTGCTGGAAGAGCTGACCGGGGAGAACGGCGCGCCGGTCCGGCGTTCGGCCGGGGCGGAGACGTCGCGGATCCTCGCCGACCTGGTGCTGGAAGGGGCGCGGTCGCTCGCGTTCATCCGGTCGCGCCGAGGCGCGGAGCTGGCGGCGCTGGGCGCGCGTCGAATTCTGTCCGAAGTGGACCCGGTGTTGGCGGAAACCGTTGCGGCGTATCGGTCCGGCTACCTACCGGAGGAGCGTCGCGCACTGGAGGCCGCACTGTTGTCGGGCCGGCTGCTGGGGGTCGCGACGACGAACGCGCTGGAGCTCGGCGTCGACATCGCGGGCCTGGACGCGGTGGTGCTGGCCGGCTACCCGGGCACGCTCGCGTCGTTCTGGCAGCAGGCCGGCCGGGCGGGCCGCTCCGGCGACTCGGCGCTGGTGGTGTTCGTCGCGCGGGACGACCCGCTCGACACCTACCTGGTGCACCACCCGGCGGCGTTGCTTTCGCGGCCGGTCGAGACGGCGGTGCTCGACCCAGCGAACCCGTACGTGCTGGCGCCGCAGCTCGCCTGCGCCGTGGCCGAGCTGCCGCTGACCCTGCCCGAGCTGGAGGTGTTCGGCGGCGCGGCGGCCCAGGAGGTGCTGGCCGAGCTGGCCGAGCAGAAGCTGGTGCGGCGCCGGTCGAGCGGCTGGTACTGGACTTCGCGGGACCGGCCGCATGCCGAGGTCGGCATCCGCGGCACCGGCGGCGAGCAGATCGCGGTGGTCGAAGCGGACTCCGGCCGGATGCTCGGGACGGTCGATCCGGGATCGGCCTGCTTCGCCGTCCATCCCGGCGCGGTGTACCTGCACCAGGGGGCGTCGTACGTCGTCGACGAGCTGGATCTGGAAACCGGGCTGGCGCTGGTCCACGCGGAGAACCCGGACTGGACGACGACACCGCGCGAAGTCGTGGACATCTCGGTGCTGGGCACCCAGGAGAAGCAGGACTTCGGCGAGGTGAGCGTGTGCCTCGGCGAGGTGGCCGTGACCTCGCAGGTGGTCGGCTACCTGCGGCGGCGGCCGTCCGGGGAGGTCCTGGACCACACGCCGCTCGACCTGCCGGAGCAGAGCCTGCGTACGCGCGCGGTCTGGTACACGGTGTCCGCCGAGCTGCTCGGCGGGGACTCGTCGTCTTCGCCTGCCGGCTCGGTCGACTCCGCAGGCTCGGTTGGTTCCGATGGCAAGGTGGGGACCGGGGGCCATCGGGTGGGGACCGAATCTGCGGGGCCGGTGGGGACCGGGGAGGAGACCCAGGCGAACGGTCGGGGGCCCGTTCACGAGGGTGGCAGGGCACCGGGGGGTGCCGGATTGGTTCCGGCACGGGTCCCCGGTGCCCTGCATGCCGCCGAGCACGCGGCGATCGGCCTGCTACCGCTGTTTGCTACGTGCGACCGATGGGACATCGGCGGGGTGAGTACCGCGTGGCACGAAGACACCGGGGAGGCGACGGTGTTCGTGCATGACGGCCATCCCGGGGGTGCGGGATTTGCCGAACGCGGTTATGCCGCGATTGTCCCGTGGCTGGCCGCAACGCGGGAGGCGATCGTCTCCTGCGAGTGCCCGACGGGATGCCCGTCCTGCGTCCAGTCGCCGAAGTGCGGGAACGGCAACGATCCGCTGGACAAGGCGGGGGCAGTGGCTGTGCTGGGAACCGTGCTCGGGGCGTTGCGTCAACACGGCACCTAGAACGGCCACTTGATGGCTCATGGAGTTGTGTCCTGCTCCGCCTCGGCCGGGCTGGGACCGGCCGGTGGCGGTGGTTCGGGTGGTTCAGGCAGCGCTGGACTGGACCAGCTGCGGCGAGTGCTGGTCGGCCAGGGCCCGCACGAGGACGTCGTGCACCTCGGCGGCGTCCGGCAGCTGCCAGCCGCAGACCTCGGGCTTGACGCGCCAGTGCACGACACCGTGCTGGAACGGCGACGGCGGCAGCGGGATGTAGCTGTCCTTGCCGTGCCAGTGGACGGCCGCGCGGCCGGCGAGTTCGGCCGGAACGTGGTCGGCGACGGTGGTGAGGAAGAGCCAGCGGCCGTTCGGCAGCGCGATGATGGGCGCGGGGTGGCCGATGGCGCGGAGGAGACGGCAAGCGCGCTTGCCGAGTTCGTCGTCGACCTCGACGGCGTCGAGCACGGTGCCGGTGGCGACGAGCAGGCTGTGGGTGCGGTCGGAGAACCAGGTGGCGACCTCGTGGGCGTGGGTGCCGATCTGCTCACGCCAGGCGTCGGTGGCCGGAACCGGACGACGCCAGGTGAGGTCGTCGCCCTCGGTGAGAGGAGCGGGGTCGACGCCCGGGAGCACCGGCCAGCCGCGCCAGGCGAGACCGATCGCCTCCGCCCGCAGTTCGATGCGGAAGGCACCGCGCCAGCTGTCCGGCCAATTCGCGTCCAACATTGTGTTTCCTGCCTTCAAGTTCCGAATTCTCCGCGACCCGCTAGACCCTGTCGTGGTGTCGCACATCTCACTTAACGGCAAGTTGCACATTGCCCGGAACCCCCGCGCGACAACCGGTGGTTACGAGGCGATGAACGCCCAGTGATCCGACGGCCCGACCGAACACCCGGGCCGCGGCTGGACGGCGAACGGTGACCACACACGGACCGTTCGTCGCGGGAAACCCCAGGATCCGCGGGGTTCCGGAGGGTCGCGGGGCAGGGTGAAGGCGCCGGTTCGGCCCAGGTGAGCAGCCAATTTGACCGCTCGCCGTGCACCAACGACCGCTGCCCGTGACAATCGGCCGCTCATCGCCCGGCCCCGCGGATCAGCCGGTCACCGCCGCATACCGACCGGTCGGCGTCCGCCGGTCGGCGAGGGGCGGGGCCGCCCCCGGGACCCGCCTCGGCGGGCGGTGGCCGACCGGCGGGCCGCCCCGGCGAGCAGTGGCCCGCGGGTGGCCCGCCCCGGCGATCACTGGCCCGCGGGTGGCAGTCCGTGGGTGGGCGGTCCGTGAGTGGGCGGTCCGCGGTCACAGGTGTCGCGTGCTGCGGACAAGGGGTGTCCACCACAGGCGCCGAGGCGGGTCCGCCCGGGTGCCGCGACGAGGCGGTCGCCCCCTGGGCAGGCGTGGCTGGTCGAGAGGGCTCGCCGGGAGGTCCGCCTGAGGCGGGTAGCCCGGGCACGCCGCTCAAGTTCGCCGTACTCGCGCAGCAGTGGCCGTACTCGCGCAACCGTGGCTGAGCACGGCAGCTCACCCGTGGGCCGGCCGGACGGGCGTACCGCCGAGGTCGCCTATCCGCCCGGCTGGGGCTGGGGCTGGGGCTGGGGCTGGGAGCGATGGTTCGCCGGCCGGGCCGGCGCGGGCGTGCGCGGATGGCTTCGGCAGGCCGGCGATGGCCGGGCCGGGGGCTTCGACCTCGACCAGTGCGTCGAGCTGTTGCCATCGGCAGGTCCGGAGCGTCACGCCCATCCGGTCGGCCACCCATCTCGCGCGTTCGCATGCCCGGACAGGGCCTTCGCCGGCGTGGGAGGCCGCGGCCAGCGCGCCCAGGTCGGCCGCCGACTCCGCCTGGTGGCGCCCTATCACCGTCGCTCCCAGGCACAACGCCAGCGTTGCCACGCCTGTCAGCGCCGCCACTGCCATTGCCGTCCAGATCGTGGCCGCTCCGCTGTCGGGGGCTCGACCGTCAGCCATTCGTCACCTCCGTGTCCGGCTCGGCCACCGCGTAGGCCGTTGCGTCGAGGTGGATTCCCGGGAGGAGGCCGGTCGCCGACTGGGCCGTCACCTTGGCCGTGATCGCGTCGCCGCTTTGCTCGAACGCCAGGTTCGCGTCCGGTGGGCCGATCTTGTGGACCGCGGCCGCCGCCTCGGCAGGCTGGCCCCTGGCCAGCAGCCGGGCTGCCTCGCGGGCCGCGTCCGTACAGCGCAGCTGGCTTGTCAGCACCGCGAAGCCCGCGACCAGCAGGACCATCACCACGGTCAGGCCGGCCAAGCCGAGCGCTGCCTCGACCGTCACCGAGCCCTCGTCCTTCTGTCTCATGACGGCACCGACAAGGCCTTCATGACCAGGCTCGTCAGCCACGAGACGACCGAGTCCCCGGTGAGCAAGGAGTAGAGGACGGCGGCGAAGGCCGCGACGGCGACCGTGACGATGGCGTACTCGACCGTCGTGGAACCGGCGTCCGAGCGGGGCCGGCGGCGGAACGCGCGCATGGGTTTTCCCTTCGATGGGGTTCGTGGTCAGAAGAGCGGGCCGAGCCGACCGGCGAGGCCGAGGACGACCGGCAGCACGCCCAGGCAGAAGAAGGCCGGCAGGAAACACAGACCGACCGGCAAGGCGAGCGCCACCCCGGCCCGCTCGGCGCGTTCCTCGGCTTCGGTGGCCAGGTCATCGCGGAACCGTCCGGCGAGGTCGCCGGCCGCCGTGGCGAACGCCGCGCCCGAACGGGACGTCCGGATCGCCGCGGCCGCCAGCTCGCCGAGGCCGGGGACCGCCCGCACCGGCGTCCAGGCCTCGTCCGGCCGGGAGCCGAGGGCGAGCAACCCGGCCGTCGAGCTCAGCGCCGTCTTCGCTGCCGCGGGTGCGGTGCCGGCTACGGCCTCCAACGCCGAGGGCACCGGCAGCCCGGCGCGCAGGCACGCGGCGAGGAGGTCGAGCGTTCCCGCCAGCCGCAGCTTCGCGGCGACGTCCATTGCCGGTGGTCGTGGACGGCGGGTGCGGCGGATCGCCCACCACCCGGTCGCCGTCACGATGACGCCTGCCACCACCCCGGCGACGCCGCCGACCAGGACCGCTGTCGAGACGCCGCCCACCGCCGCCGCGATGGGCGGCAGCGCGCGGGGCCATCTTCGGACGGGCTGCGGGCCGCCGGTCAGCCGGGCGAAGCGTCGCGCGATGGTTTCGTCCGGCCAGGTCAGCAAGGCCCCGGCGAAGAGCAGGAGCGCGATCGCGGTCACCGGATCCGCACCCGTCCGGTCAGGGCCCGGCACCAGGCCGTGCCCGCCCAGAGCAGGACGGACCCGGCGATCAGCAGCACCTGGCCCGGTGTGCTGCCGGTCAGCACGGACAGCGGTGCCGCGCCCATGGCCTGCCCGAGTAGCACGCACAGGACCGGCAGTCCGGTGAGCACCGCCGCGCTCGCGCGTGGCCCGGCCAGTTTGGCGCCCATCCGGCGGGCGAAGGCCAGACCGGCTTCGGCGTCGCGGCGGGCTGCGTCGAGGACGTCGGCCATCGGGAGGCCGTGGCGTTTGCCCAGCGTCCAGGCCGCGGCCAGTTGGGGCAGCGCCGGTGCGCGCAACTCGGTGTCGAGCCGGGCCGCCGTCGCCAGCGCGTGGAGGTCGCCCGCCACCGGCAGGACCACGTCCGCCGCGGCTTCCGCCGCCGTGACCGGGTGGGCGCCGGATCGGAGCTCGGCCACCATCGTCCGCAACGCGGTCGCGGTGTGTGCGGCCATCGCCAGATCCGCGGCGGCTCGGCGATGGGCTCGGCGCTCCTGGCTCCACGCCAGCGTCAGCACGCCGGCGGCGACGGCGCCTCCCGCTCCCGCGAGCAATCCGGCGAGGGCGGCCGGCAGCAGCCAGCGGACGACGCGCCACACCCGGGGAATCCGGACGGTGACCGGCGGCTCGAGCATGACCTGGAGCCGGTTCGGCGCCGCGGGCCAGCACGCCAGAGCCGCTCCCGCGCACAGCGGGACCCACGGAGTGATCATCGCCGCCTCCTTCGGTCGCGCGGAAAAGCGTTCAGCAGCAGGGAAATCCGCACCAGCAGGAGACTCAGCACGCGATCGCCCCCGAGGTCGTGAACAGGTGCCGGTCGACCGTCCACCGGCCCGCGCGCCACACCGGCACGACCCGGGCCCGGCCGTGCTCGGTGCGGAGCACGCCGACCTCGGCGAGGCGACGGCGACCGCCTGGCTCGCGCCGCATGTGCAGCACCACGCGGATCGCGGCGACGAGCTGGCTGTGCACCGCATCGCGGCCAAACCCACCGAGCGCCGCCAGCGCCTCGATGCGGGCGGGCACCTCGGCCGGGGAGTTGGCGTGGACGGTGCACGCGCCGCCGTCGTGGCCGGTGTTGAGCGCGGTGAGCAGCGCGCCGACCTCGGCGCCGCGGACCTCGCCGACCACCAGCCTGTCGGGACGCATACGCAGCGCCTGGCGTACGAGCTCGGGCAGGCCGACCGCACCCGCACCCTCCACATTGGGCGGACGGGCGACGAGGCTGACGAACTGCGGGTGCGCGGGCTGCAGTTCGCCGGCGTCCTCGACGCAGACGATCCGTTCGCCCGGATCGACGGCGCCGAGCAACGCGGCAAGGAGTGTGGTCTTGCCCGCGCCCGTACCGCCGGTGACGAGGAACGCCATCCGCTTCGAGACGACGGCGCGGAGGAGTTTGGCGCCGGCCTCGTCGAACGCGCCGAGTTCGCCGAGAGTGGCGAGGTCGTGCGTCGCCGGGCGCAGGACGCGGAGGGACAGGCAGGTGCCGCCGGTCGCGATCGGCGGGAGGACGGCGTGCACGCGGATGCGGCCATGGGGGCCGGTGCCGGGGAGCCAGCCGTCGACGTAGGGCTGCGCGTCGTCGAGACGGCGGCCGGCCGCGAGGGCGAGGCGCTGGGCCAGGCGGCGGACGGATTCTTCGCCCGTGAACCGGATGCCGGTGCGGACGAGACCTTGCGGGCCGTCCGTCCAGACTTCGGCCGGGCCGGTGACGAGCACGTCGGTGGTCGCCGGGTCGTCGAGGAGCGGGGCGAGCGGGCCGGCGCCGACGAACTCGTCGCGGGCTTGGCGGGCGGCGTCGAGCACGGCGTCGTGGCCGAGTGCGCCGCCTGCTTCGGCACGGACGGCGGTCGCGACGGCGACCGGGTCGGCCTGGCGGCGGTCGCCGGCCAGGCGGTTGCGGACGCGGTCCACGAAGTCGGTGGTCATGAGGCCGCCCGTCTTGCTCGGTGCGGGACTTGCGGGTCGCGCGGTGCGGTGACGCGGGTGCCAGGCGCCGGGTGGGAGCGCGGCGCGCTCAAGCGCGCCCAGGCGGTATTCATGAATTCACCTGCTCTGCGGGGGGCGCGGACTGTGGGATCGCCGGAGGCTTGCCGTGGCGCGCGTGTCCGGCCGAGGCTGCAGAGCGTCGAGAAGGTTGCCGCGCTTGCCGGGCCTCGGGTCAGGAGGCTGATGACCGTTGGCAGCAACAGCTCCGACACTCTTGTCGGAGTGCTCGCCTGGCGAAGATCGTCGGCCGGGGTCATCGGGTGGCCGCCTGGGCTTCGCGGCGGGCTATTTTCAGGATGTCCGCCGCCGTGGTGGCCAGGGGGCCTCTTGGCTTGGTCGGGAACTCGGCGCGCTCCAGCGCTCCCCAGAGGTTGCGCTCCGGAGGCATCGATGCCATCAAGGGCGGGCCGAGCAACGCGGCCGTGCGGGCCGCCGGGTCCTTCGAGTGTCCACACGCCACCAGGCCGATGCGGGCCGTCAATCTCGACAGCCGGCTCAGGACCTTCTTCGCCGCGAGGCACGCCCGGATCTCCAGCGGCACCATCAGCAGGACCAGATCGGCTCTCAGCAGCACCTCCTCGGACGCCTCCCCGAGGCTGCGCGGGAGGTCGCACACCACCGTGCGGCCCGCGCGGCGGCCGGAGGTCAGGATCGCCGACAACGACTCGACGTCCGGGCCTTGCCCTTCGGGGCCGGATGCGAGCACCGGGAGGCTGCCGCGGCGGTGGCTTCGCTGTGGGAGGGACTCGGCCAGGGACGTCACCGATGCCCGGCCGCCGAGCTGTACGTCCGGCCAGCGTTTTCCGGCAGTCTTTTCCAAGCCGAGCAACACATCCAGGCCGCCGCTGAGCGGATCGCAGTCCACCAGCAACGCGCCGCCCGGATCGCGGTCGGCCGTCAGTGCCAGGGTCGCCGCGAACACCGAAGCGCCCGCGCCGCCCCGGCCGCCGACGACGCCGAGGACCAGACCGGGTTGCTTCGCCGGTGTCTCGACGATGTCGGCGAACGCGCCGGCCAGCGCGGTCTCGTCGTCGGGCAGTGAAATCACGCGCTCGACGCCGCCGCGGAACGCGTGCTCCCACGTCGCCGGTCCCGGACTGCCCTTGCAGACCAGGAGGATTCCGCCGCGCCGGGGCAGGGCCGGTGGGTGCCGCACGGCTTCTTCGTCGAGGACCACCAGTGGCGCGCGGGCCCAGTGCCTGCTTGCCGCGGTCAGGTCCGGGGCCCGGACGAGTTCGCAGCCCGCGACCGCGGCCACGCGCAGTATCTCGTCGAGCACGGTTTCGTCCGCGGCGATCACCAGCGGTCGTTCCTCCGTCATGCGGTCCTCCCCCGTCGTCGGTGCGGGCCGTGGGTGGCCCGGTTTCCACCGTCGCGGGCGGGGCAGGGGCGGCACAACGGGGCGGGCGGCCGGCTGTGGACAACCGGGGTGTTGTGGACAACTGCCGGCCGTGGCCCCGCTCGCGGCCCGGTTCCGTCGGTGGGCGTGGCAGGATCGTGGCCGTGAGCGACGCACCTGCGGCGGAAATGGGCACGAATATCCGCACGCGAAGATTCCATGCGCGTCGCGAATCATGATTCGTGAGGCAATGAGAAATTGCCGAAGGTAAGGGGAAGGCAAGAAGCGGAGAGAGTCGCCGCGAAAACGGGAATCCGGCCAGGGAAACGGAAACCGGAGAGGCAAACGGGAGGTAAGAGGGCGGCCCTCGCCAGGGGGGAGGGACGAGGGCCGCCGTGGGTTCAGCCCCGGGGGGTCGGACTGAACCGGCCCGGTTGGACACCGGACTCCCTCACTGTAACTCCGCCCGGCGCCGGTTCGCGCACCGGACGAGGCACACAGTTCGATAACGGCACAGCGCGCCCGAAGTGCCTGCCTGTCATGGATTTTCCGCCCGACGCGACGCGCGCGTGGTGGATCAACGGGACGTGCCGCGATCAAGCTCCTATCCTGGGCGGGTGGCCGAACCGAGCAGCGCGCCGTCGCGCATCCGGAACCCGGGCCCGGAGCACGCGGTGGCCGCGTTCTTCGACCTGGACAAGACGATCATCGCTTCGTCGAGCGCGCTGGCGTTCAGCAAGCCCCTCCTCAAAGAGGGGCTGATCAACCGTCGCGCCGCGTTGCGAAGCGCATACGCACAGCTGGTGTTCTCGCTCGCGGGCGCCGACGAGAACAAAACCGAGCGGCTGCGCGCCGAGGTTTCCGCGCTGTGCGCCGGCTGGGACGTCGCCCAGGTTTCGTCGATCGTCCGCGAGACCCTGCACGACGTCGTCGACCCGCTCGTGTACGCGGAGGCGGCGGAGCTGATCGCGCGTCACCGGGAGGACGGGCACGACGTGATCGTGCTGTCGGCGACCGGCGAAGAGGTCGTCGCGCCGGTGGCGGAGATGCTCGGCGCGACCCGGAGCGTCGCCACGCGGATGCAGATCGTCGACGGCCGCTACTCCGGCGAAGTCGACTTCTACTGCTACGGCGCCAACAAGGCCGTCGCCGCGAAGCAGCTCGCCGCCACTCACGGTTACGACCTGGCCGAGTGCTTTGCCTACACCGATTCGAGCACGGACATCCCGCTGCTCGAGGTCGTCGGGCACCCGCACGCGGTCAACCCCGACAAGCTCCTGCGGCGCGAGGCACTCGAGCGCGGCTGGCCGATCCTGGCCTTCGACCGGCCCATGTCGCTGCGCACCCGAATCCCGACACGATCGGCTGGCATGGTCGCGCTCGGCGTCGGCGCGGTGGCCGCCGGAGCGACCTGGTACGGCCTCAGCCGTCGCCGTCGGTCCCGTTAACCGGACACCCGCCACCCACACGGCCGTACGGCCTCCACTTTGCTTGGCCCAGCCCCGAATTGTCCGTCGCGCAGGGTGCCCGTGTCACCCGATCCAGCCTCTGTACCGGTGCACCCGTCCGCGCACTTGAAGTGACCGGGCTCACGGCGTAGAAAGTAGGTGCGGACGTTCGGTCGGCCAGGGAACAGGTAGAAGAGAAGCCTGTTCCACCCCGGCAAACCTCCGTGCGCGGACTCCGGGTACCCACGCGCAGCGCGCCGCGGGAGGCTCGTCGTCTAGGGACTGCGTAGTGGGACGCCACACGCCGAGTCCATGTAGGTACGACCAGAGTTGCACGCTTGGTCGCCCGAGAAGTTCGCGCTTGCAGGCGGCGCCCGTGGCTTCGGCCACGGGCGCCGCCTCGTCTATGTGGGGGTATGCGCCGGGCATCTCGCGTGATCAGAGGGGCATCTCGCGTGATTGGCGGGGCATCATGCGTGATTGGCGGGGCATCTCGCGTGATTGGGCGGGACTCGGCCTGGCGCTTGAGGCGGGGTGCATCTTGCGGACGGAGATTTTCCTACCGATCCGGGTACGACTGGACCGTTCGTTCGGTCGGTCGATGGACATCGCCGGATTCGGTGAGTAGCTTCCCGATACTGGCGCCTCCGAGTGGACTTCTGACGTCCTGACGGCGCCCGCTACTTCTGGGAGGCTGGTCGTGACGACCCGAAATCGGAGGTTCCATGCGCTCGCCCTGCCCGTTGCGGGGGTGCTCGCCCTCACCGGTGTGGGTGTCGCGACCGCGGCGAGTGCGCCGAGCGTGAGCATGGACGCGCGGGCCGAGGCCGCGGCGACGCAGGCGCTGCGGGGGCTGACGCTCGAGCAGAAGGTCGGCCAGCTGTTCGTCACCTGGGTGAACGGCAAGACCGCCGACGAGGTCAACCCGAAGAACCAGACCGACTTCGGCGTCGACACCCCGGCGCAGGTCATCGAGAAGTACCACCTCGGCGGGGTCATCTACTTCAACAACGACACGCGCGACAACTTCGACGACCCCGTGCAGGTCGCGAAGCTGTCCAACGGCCTCCAGAAGGCCGCCGTCGCGAGCGGGGCGCACATCCCGCTGCAGATCGCCGCCGACCAGGAAGGCGGCACCGTCACGCGGATGGGCGCGCCGGCCACCGAGTTCCCGAACGCCATGGCCATCTCCGCCGGGCGGGACACGAAGCGCGCGACGCAGGCCGCGACGATCCTCGGTCGCGAACTGCGGGCCGTCGGCATCAACCAGGACTTCGCGCCCGACGCGGACGTCAACTCCAACCCCGTCAACCCGGTCATCGGGGTCCGGTCCTTCTCCGGGCGACCCGGTCTGGCCAGCGACTTCGTCACCGCCGAAGTGAAGGGCTTCGAGAAGTCCGTCGCGGCGACGGCCAAGCACTTCCCCGGGCACGGCGCCGCACCGACCGACAGCCACACCGGACTGCCGCGGATCGACAGCACCGAGGCGCAGTGGCGGGCCACCGACGTGCCGCCGTTCAAGGCCGCGATCGCGGCCGGCGTCGACTCGATCATGAGCGCGCACATCCAGTTCCCGAGCCTCGACCCGTCGCTCGAACCCGCGACGCTGTCGAAGCCGATCATCACCGACCGCCTGCGCAACGAGCTGGGCTACAACGGCGTCGTGATCACCGACGCCCTCGAGATGGAGGGCGTGCGCAAGCTGCACAGCGACGCCGAAATCCCGGTGCTCGCGCTCAAGGCGGGCGTCGACCAGCTGCTCATGCCGGTGCACCTCGAGCTCGCCATCAACTCGGTCCTGGCCGCCGTCAAATCCGGTGACCTCCCGATGCGGCGGATCGACCAGAGCGTGCTGCGCGTGCTCAAGCTCAAGTTCCAGCGCGGCATCCTGTTCTCACCGTTCGTCGACACGAACAAAGTCATGAAGACCGTCGGCGTCCCGGCCAGCCTCAAGACCGCGCAGGACATCGCCGACCGTGGCATCACGGCCATCGCGAACGACGCCGGTCTCCTGCCCCTCAAGCAGAAGCCCGCGACGGCACTCGTGACCGGCTGGGGCGTCTCCACGACCACAGCCCTCGCGCAGAAGCTGACCGCCCACGGCACGGCCGCGACGGCCTACCAGACCGGTCAGGTCCCGACGGACGCCCAGATCGCACAGGCCGTCGCCAAGGCACAGGCCGCCGACCTCGTCGTCGTGCTGACGAACAACATCGCCACCTACCCCCTGCAGACCAAGTTGCTCGACGCGCTGCAGGCCACCGGGAAGCCGGTCGTCGCGGTCGCCGCGCAGATCCCGTACGACGCGGGTTACCCGAGCACCGTGAAGACCTGGCTGGCCACCTACGGCTACATCGGGCCGACCCTGGAGGCGCTGGCCAAGGTGATCCTCGGCGAAACGAAACCAGTCGGGAAGCTGCCGGTCGACATCCCCGCGGGAGCCGACGTCCAGACCGTCAAGTACCCGTTCGGCCACGGGCTGACCTGGTGAACCTCGACCGGCGCCACTTCCTCGGCGCGAGCGCGCTCGCCGTCCCGATGCTGGCGGGCGGCTCCGCCGTCGCCGGAGCGCAGCCGGAAACAGCACACCCGGGGCGCGTCCTGACCGGCGCGGAGCAGCTGGCCGCGCAGGGCTGGCGCACGCTCAAGGGCCGCAAGCTGGGCGTGCTGTCGAACCCGACCGGCGTCCTGCGGAACGGCGACCACATCGTCGACTCGATGGTCGCGGCCGGCGTGAAACCGGTGGCGGCCTTCGGCCCCGAACACGGCTTCCGCGGCAGCGCACAGGCCGGCGGGTCCGAGGGCGACTACACCGACCCGCGCACCGGCATCCCGGTCTACGACGCGTACGGCGTCGACGCGACGAAGCTCGCCTCGCTGTTCACCAAGGCGGGCGTCGACACGGTCGTGTTCGACATCGCCGACGTCGGCGCGCGCTTCTACACCTACATCTGGTCGCTCTACACCGCGATGGTGGCCGCCGCGAAGACGAACGCGGCCCTCGTCGTGCTCGACCGGCCGAACCCGCTCGGCGGCCGGGCGGCCGGGCCGGTGCTCGACCCGAAGTTCGCCTCCGGGATCGGGCGGCAGCCGATCGCGCAACAACACGGCATGACCGTCGGCGAGCTCGCGCGCTTCTTCGCCGGAGAGTTCCTGCCGGACGAAAAAGTAAAGCTCGACGTCGCCGGAGTCCGCGGCTGGCAGCGCGACACGCTCTTCGCGTGGACCGGGCTGAACTGGGTGCTGCCGAGCCCGAACATGCCGACGCCGGACACGGCGCTCGTCTACCCGGGCACGGGGATGTTCGAGGGCACGGTCTTCTCCGAGGGCCGGGGCACGACGCGGCCGTTCGAGATCATCGGCGCGCCCGGGCTCGACTGGCGCTGGCGCGAGAAGCTCGAAGACGAGCAACTGCCCGGAGCGAAGTTCCGCGAGACCTACTTCGTCCCGACGTTCGGCAAGTTCGTCAACCAGACGTGCGGCGGCGTGCAACTCAGCGTCGACGACCCACGGGCCTTCGACGCGATCCGGACGGCCGTCGCCATGCTCGTCACGGCGAAGGCCCTGCACCCGGACGTGTTCGCCTGGCGGCCCGACAACTACATCGACAAGCTGTCCGGGTCCGACCGGCTCCGGACCATGGTCGACGCCGGCGCGGGCGTCGACGAGGTCACCGGTGCCTGGCGGGCCGAGCTGGCCGAGTTCGACCGGAGACGCCGCCACTACCTGCTCTACCGCTGAGGGGGAGACTCGTGCGTGCTAGGAAGGTCCTCGTCGCGGCCACCGGAGTGCTGGTCGCCCTGACCACGTTGACCGTGTCGGACTCGGGAGCCAGCGCCATCACCAGCCACGATCCGGCGGCCGGCCGCTTCGACCGGCCGCAGCACGGGTTCGCCCCGCCGTGGACGACGCTGCGCGATGGCCGGCCCCAGGACGTCGGCCTCGACCCGGCGCCGATGAAGGCGGCCGAGGACTTCCTGGCGAGCTGGACCAAGCCGGACACTTCCGGGCACCCGCACTTCTCCGGGGCGGTCGGCCTGCTCGCGCACGACGGCGTGGTCGTCGACCGGTACGCCGTCGGCGGCGCGCTGCGGTACGCCGACGCCAAGGGCACCGAACTGCCCGCGGACCAGCAGGTCCCCATGAAGAACGACACCATCTTCGACATGGCTTCGATCTCGAAGCTGTTCACCTCGATCGCCGTCATGCAACTGGTCGAACGCGGGCAGTTCACCATCGACACCCCGGTGAGCCGGTTCTTCCCGGAGTTCGCCACCGGTGACAAGGCCGCCATCACGGTCAAGATGCTGCTCACGCACGTCTCCGGCTTCGACGCCGACCCGATCCCGTCGCTCTGGGCGGGCTACCCGGACATCCCGTCGCGCCGGCAGGCTGTGCTCGACAGCCCGCTGAAGAACAAGCCCGGGACGACGTACCTCTACTCGGACATCAACCTGCTGACGCTCGGCTTCATCGTCGAGAAGCTGACCGGGCAGTCTCTCGACAAGGTCGTCCACGACCGGATCACCACGCCGCTCGGCATGACCGACACCGGTTACAACCCGCCCGCGGCGAAGCTGGACCGGATCGCCGCGACGGAGTTCCAGGCGAACCCGCCGCGCGGGATGGTGCGCGGCAGCGTGCACGACGAGAACGCGTGGTCGCTCGGCGGCGTCGCCGGGCACGCCGGCGTGTTCAGCACCGCGGGTGACATGGCCACGCTCGCCCAGGCGATCCTCAACGGCGGCAACTACCGCGGGCACCGGATCCTGCGGGAGGACACCGTCCGGCAACTGCTGACGAACTACAACCAGCAGTTCCCGGACGACTCGCACGGCCTCGGCTTCGAACTCGACCAGCCCTGGTACATGGGTGCGCTGGCGTCGCCGGTCACCGCCGGGCACACCGGTTACACCGGAACGACGCTGGTCATCGACCTCCAGTCCCGGTCGTTCGCGATCCTGCTGACCAACCGCGTGCACCCGAGCCGGAGCTGGGGCTCGATCAACACCGCCCGCCAAGTGTGGGCGACGTCGCTGGCCCGGGCCATGGCGGTGCGGCCGGTGGCCGGGAAGGATGCCTGGACGAGCACGCTGGGTAACGCCGAGGTTGCCACGCTGAGTACTCGCGCATTTACCACGCATAGTGATCAGGCGCGCGTCTCGTTCGCTGCCTTCGTGGACACCGAGGGCAGTGGTGATCCACTTCAGCTGCAGGCCAGCACCGACGGCGTTAACTGGCAACCGATCGCCCTATCGGTTTCCGGACCGGGGGCACCCTCCGGAACCGTGACGTCGCTCTCCGGACACGGACACCGCGCCTGGTGGAAGGCGGTGGGCACCCTGCCGCAGGGCGCGTCGGTGAGCCTGCGCTGGCGTTACAGCACCGACCCGAGTTACACGGGACGGGGCGTTTCGGTCGACGGTGTGAAAGTCACCGAGAGCGGCCGATCACTCCTCGACGGTGAACGAAACCCCGCCGACTTCGTCGCGGAGGGTTGGCGGTTGACCTCTCGGTGACCGACCGGTCGCCGAACGTCCACCAGAAGCCCGAATTTACCGTCCGCTTGCCGCTTGCACCGCGACACTAAGTTGCCAAGTCGTTAGCTTGACCTCGTTAACAAGACCGACCTGGTTGGCGACTTTCTGGTCAGTGATTAATCGCAAATCCAGATCCGCAGACACGGACGGGTTGCGATGAGACCGAAGGGTGTGGGTAGCCTTGTCGCAAATGCCAACGGTTAGTAACTTTCCGACGGTGAGTGATACCGAATCCGTAATCGGCACGGCACCGTCCGAGCACGAACCGGTCCAGTCGACCGTTCGAGACGCCGACTCCAGCCCGCTGGTGCGGATCCGGTCTCTGCTCCCCGGCCTGGCCCGCGCCGAGCAGCGCGTGGCCAAGGTGGTGCTGGAAGATCCCGCGCACGTGGCGAGACGCAGCATCACCGAGGTGGCTCTGGCCGCCAACACGAGCGAGACCACGGTGACACGGTTCTGCAAGGCGGTGGGCGTCGGCGGGTACCCGCAGCTGCGCATCGCGCTGGCCGCGGACACCGCCCGCACCGAGGCGCGCACCACGCGCAACCTCGGCGGCGAAATCGGCCCGGAGGACGACCTGGCCGCCGTGATCGGCAAGGTCAGCTTCGCCGACGCGCGGGCCGTCGAGGAGACGGCCGACCAGCTCGACATCGCCACGCTGGAGCGGGTGATCGCGGCCGTCGCGGGTGCCGGCCGCGTGGACGTCTACGGCGTGGGCGCCAGCGCGTTCGTCGCCGCCGACCTGCAGCAGAAGCTGCACCGCATCGGCCGCGTGTGCTTCGCGTGGTCGGACACGCACATCATGCTCACCTCGGCCGCGGTACTGAGCCCCGGTGACGTCGCGATCGGCGTCTCGCACACCGGTGCGACCACCGACACCGTCGAGGCGCTGCGCGTGGCGCGTGAGCACGGCGCGGTCACCATCGCCGTGACGAACTTCCCGCGGTCCCCGATCACCGAGGTCGCCGATCATGTTTTGACGACCGCGGCCCGGGAAACCACCTTCCGTTCGGGCGCCACGGCGAGCCGGATCGCCCAGCTTACCGTCATCGACTGCCTGTTCATCGGCGTCGCGCAGCGGCACATGGACGCCTCGGTCAACGCACTGGACGCGACGAGGGACGCAGTCGGATCACACCGCTTGGGGGTCAGGCCGGACGGTCGTCGCCGTCCGCGGGAAACCGGCAAGTAGATGACCGGAGAAAATGTGAGGCGCATGATGACCGTCCCCGCGCAGGCGGTGCACGTCGATTCGCCGACCGAAACCCGCAATCCCCGCACCAAGGACATCGACCTGATGTCCACCGCGGGGATCCTGGGCGCGATCAACGCCGAGGACCGCACGGTTCCCGGTGCCGTGGCCGCGGTGCTGCCCCAGGTGGCGCACGCGGTGGACTACGCGGTGGACGCCCTGCGGTCCGGGGGCCGGGTGCACTACGTCGGCGCGGGCACGTCCGGGCGGCTGGCCACCCTGGACGCGGCCGAGCTGGTGCCGACGTTCAACGTGCCGGGCGACTGGTTCATCGCGCACCACGCCGGCGGCGAGCGCGCGCTGCGCCAGGCCGTCGAAAACGCGGAGGACGACTCGGCCGCGGGAGCCGCCGAGATGGCCGCGATGGTGCAGCCCGGCGACTTCGTGCTGGGCCTGACGGCGTCGGGCAGGACGCCGTACGTGCTGGGTGCGCTGCTGGCGGCGTCGCGCCAAGGGGCCCGGACCGGGCTGGTCTCGGGCAACGCCAAGGCCGCGAAGCCGGCCGGGGTGGACGTGCTCATCGCCGTCGACACCGGCCCGGAGGCGATCGCCGGGTCCACCCGGATGAAGGCGGGCACGGCGCAGAAGATGATCCTCACGTCGTTCTCCACCGCGACGATGATCAAGCTGGGCCGGACCTACTCCAACCTGATGGTCAGCATGCGGGCCACCAACGCGAAGCTGCGTGGCCGGACCATCCGGATCCTGCAGGAAGCCACCGGCATGACGATGGCGGACTGCTCTGACGCGCTCACCGAGGCCGGGGGCGACCTCAAGGTGGCGCTGGTGCACTTGCTGTCCGGTGAGGACGTCAAGAGCGCCGCGAAGGCTTTGCACACGTCCGGCGGGCACGTGCGCAAGGCTCTGGACACGCTCAGGGTGCGAGCGAGCTAGAAACTTATCTGTTCATCTGTCTAACCTCTCAGATGAGGGAAGGCGGGTGGGCGATGGCGGGCACGATGGAGGACTCGCGGCGTGGGCTTTCGCGTCGCGAGTGGGTGTCGATCGGCGGGATGGGCGGATTCATCCTGCTGCTGAACGTCGTGGGCTGGGGCGTGCTCACGGCGTTCGTCGCACCGCACCACTACGCGCTGGGCACGTCCGGCGTGTTCGGGATCGGGCTGGGCGTCACGGCGTTCACGCTCGGCATGCGGCACGCGTTCGACGCCGACCACATCGCCGCGATCGACAACACGACGCGCAAGCTGATGGGCGACGGCCAGCGGCCGCTTTCGGTCGGCTTCTGGTTCTCCCTCGGGCACTCCACGATCGTTTTCGTGCTGTGCCTGCTGCTGTCTCTGGGCGTCCGGGCGCTGGCCGGGCAGGTCGAGGACGACTCGTCGGCGTTGCACCAGGCCACCGGCGTGATCGGGACGTCGGTGTCCGGCGTGTTCCTGTACGTGATCGCGATCCTGAACCTGGTCGTGCTCGTCGGGATCCTGCGGGTCTTCAAGAAGATGCGCCGCGGCGACTTCGACGAAGCCGCGCTGGAGCACCAGCTGGACAACCGCGGCGTCATGAACCGGCTGCTGCGCGGCGCGACGAAGGCCGTGCGCAAGCCGTGGCACATCTACCCGGTCGGGCTGCTGTTCGGGCTGGGCTTCGACACCGCGACCGAGATCGGGCTGCTCGTGCTGGCCGCGGGCGCGGCGACGTTCGCGCTGCCCTGGTACGCGATCCTCGTGCTGCCGATCCTGTTCGCCGCCGGGATGACCCTGTTCGACACCGTGGACGGCTGTTTCATGAACTTCGCCTACGGCTGGGCGTTCGCGAAGCCGGTGCGCAAGATCTTCTACAACATCACGGTGACCGCGCTGTCGGTCGCGGTGGCGCTGCTCATCGGGACCATCGAGCTGGTGTCGATCCTCGCCGAGAAGCTGGCCATCACGAGCGGGCCGCTGGCCGCGATCGCGTCCGTGAACCTGGACTACGTCGGCTTCGGGATCGTCGGGTTGTTCGTGCTGACCTGGGTCATCGCGCTGGCAGTGTGGCGGTTCGGGCGGATCGAAGAGAAGTGGTCGGCGAAGCTGTCCGGTTAGGAGGCCGCGTCCGAGATGCTCTTCGCCTCGCGCGCACCGGCTTCGAACGCTTCGCAGCAGAAGAGCAGCCACCCGCGTACGCCCTCGGGCGTTCCGCTCGCGAAACCCTCCGCCGCTTCGAGATAGCGCGGGACCCGGCGGAAGAACGCCACTTCGGGCACGCTCAGCGACTTCGGGTCGAGGCCCGTCGCGACCATCGTCAGCCGGGCGGCCGCGCGCGCGACCACGCCGTCCGCGCTGCCGAACGGCTCGAGCGCCAGCAGCTCCCCGTGCACGACCGCCGTCAGCACCGGGCCCGGCACCGACGTCGCTCCGGTCACCAGCTGGGCGAGCAGTTCGAGCCGGCCGCCGCCGGTCCGGGGGCGGCCCAGCGCATCCAGGTCGTCGACGAGGTCCGCCGCGGCCAGGACGTGCAGCCGGGCCAGCGCCTGCAGCGGCGCGCGTCGCCACGTCGGCAGCAGCGTTTCGAGGGTCTCCGCGACGCGCAGCGCGCCGGCGAGGACGGGATCGGCGACCGCGCCGTCCGCGGGTAGCTCCGGGTTGGCGCCTTCGATGCCGGCGGACGCGCGGGCGGCCCGCACGGACGCCTCCGCCGCCGTCGCCGCGCCACCGCGCAGGTTCGCCGGGAGGCGGTGGACCGCGAACACCGCGTCCTGCGCGGACTTCGCCGCCGCCGCGACGCCTTCGAGGTCGAGGAGGGGCTTCAGGGGATCAGGCATCGAGCACCTGCCCCGCACGCTGGACCACGGGCGGCAGGACCGACCACGGGAAGTTGATCCACCGGTCGGTGTGCCGCCAGACGTACTCGCACTTCACCGTCGAGTGCGGCTTCTCGTAGACGACGGCCGAGCGCACCTCGGCGACGTGCTCGAGGCAGAAGTCGCGGACCAGCTTGAGCGTGGCGCCGGTGTCGGCGACGTCGTCGGCGATCAGCACCTTCTTGCTCGTCAGGTCGACGACGTTGGGCACCGGCGGCAGCACCACCGGCAGGTCGAGGCGCTGGTCGACACCGGTGTAGAACTCGACGTTCATCACGTGCAGGTTCTTCACGTCGAGGGCGTAGCCGAGCGCGCCGGCGACGAAGAGACCGCCGCGCGCGATCGAGAGGATGAGGTCCGGCGCGAAGCCGTCTTCGGCGATGGTGTGAGCCAGTTCACGGCTCGCCGTGCCGAACAGCTCCCAGCTCAGCTCTTCCCGCTCTTCGGCCATCGAGCCTGCCTTCCGTTGTGGTCCGCCGAGCATAGGCAACCCGAAAGTGGCCCCTGAAGATGATCAGAAATTGGACATCCCGAACAGCCACTGGCCGATCTACCGTGATCGGGTGAGCGACTGGAGCACCCGACCGACCCTGTCCGGCGAGCACGTCCGCCTGGAGCCGTTGACGCCGGAGCACGCCAAGGGCCTGCTGGAGGCCGGCGCCGACCCCGGCATCTGGGCGTGGCTGAGCAGCCGGCAGCCCGAGGACCTCCCCGCCGCCGAACGGCTGGTCGAGCAGGCGCTCGCCGACCCCGACCGCCGCCCCTTCGCGCAGATCGACTCCGCGTCCGGCCGGGTCGCCGGGACGACGTCGTACTACCAGGTCGTCGAGAAGCACCGGATCCTGTCGATCGGGCACACGTGGATCGGCGCGGACTGGCAGCGCACCGGGCTGAACACCGAGTCGAAGCTCCTCCTGCTGACGTACGCGTTCGAAACCCTTGACGCACAACGGGTTTCCTGGGAGACCGACATCCGCAACCTCCGCTCGCAACGCGCCATCGAACGGCTTGGCGCACTCCGCGAAGGCGTGCTGCGCGCGCACCGGATCCGGCCGGACGGCTCGTCCCGCGACACCGTCACCTATTCGATGCTGGCGCCGGAGTGGCCGGCGGCGAAAGCCCGGCTGAACGAACGCTTAGTCACCGGGGCTCGCCTGGCACGGTGAACCGGCCGGGCAACGTGGGTGCAACCTTTTACAAGGCGGACTAACGTCGCTAGCGTGCCGCTAGCCGTCATGTCGGCGCACTACAGGAGGCCTTGCAACCATGACCGAGCAGTCCCCAGCCCTGGACAACCTGCTCACCGAGAGCCGCACCTTCCCGCCCAGCGACGAATTCGCCGGCCAGGCCAACGCGAAGGCCGACCTCTACGCCGAGGCGGACGCCGATCGCGAAGCGTTCTGGGCCAAGCAGGCCGAGCGGCTCACGTGGGACACGAAGTGGACCACGGTACTGGACTGGACCAATGCACCGTTCGCGAAGTGGTTCGTCGGCGGCAAGCTGAACGTCGCCTACAACTGCGTCGACCGGCACGTCGAGTCCGGCCACGGCGACCAGGTCGCGATCCACTGGGTCGGCGAGCCGGGTGACACCCGGGACGTCACCTACGCCGAGCTGAAGACCGAGGTTTCCAAGGCCGCCAACGCACTCACGTCGCTGGGCGTCACCGCCGGCGACGTCGTGGCGATCCAGCTGCAGATGGTCCCCGAGGCCATCTTCGCGATGCTCGCGTGCGCGCGGATCGGCGCGCTGCACAACGTCGTCTTCGGCGGCTTCTCCCCGACGGCGCTGCGGGCCCGCGTCGACGACGCCGCCGCGAAGGTCGTCATCACCTCCGACGGCCAGTTCCGCCGCGGCAAGGCCGCGCCGATGAAGGCCAATGTCGACGAAGCGCTCGAAGGCGCCGAAACCGTCGAGAAGGTCATCGTCGTGAAGCGCACCGGGGACAAGCTCGAGGGCGACGTCCCGTGGACCGACGGCCGCGACCTCTGGTGGCACGAGCTCGTCGACGGACAGTCCGAAGAGCACACACCCGAGGCGTTCGACAGCGAGCACCCGCTGTTCATCCTCTACACGTCCGGGACGACCGGGAAGCCGAAGGGCATTCTCCACACGTCGGGCGGCTACCTGACGCAGACCGCGTACACGCACCACAACGTCTTCGACCACAAGGCGGGCGAGGACGTCTACTGGTGCACCGCGGACATCGGCTGGATCACCGGCCACAGCTACATCGTCTACGGCCCGCTCGCCAACCGCGTCACGCAGGTCGTCTACGAAGGCACGCCGAACACCCCGCACGAGGGCCGGCACTGGGAGATCGTCCAGAAGCACAAGGTCTCCATCTACTACACCGCGCCGACGCTGATCCGCACGTTCATGAAGTGGGGCGCGGAGATCCCCGAGAAGTACGACCTGTCGTCGCTGCGGGTGCTGGGTTCGGTCGGCGAGCCGATCAACCCCGAGGCGTGGATCTGGTACCGCGAGAACATCGGCGCGGGCAAGGCGCCGATCGTCGACACGTGGTGGCAGACCGAGACCGGCGCGATCATGATCTCGCCCCTGCCGGGCGTCACCTCGACCAAGCCGGGCTCGGCGCAGAAGGCACTGCCGGGCGTCTCCGCGAAGGTCGTCGACGACACCGGCACGGAGGTCCCGCACGGCGGTGGCGGGTACCTGGTGCTCGACAAGCCGTGGCCGTCGATGCTGCGCGGGGTCTGGGGCGACGAGGAGCGCTTCCGGGACACCTACTGGTCGCGGTTCAAGGACCAGGGCTTCTACTTCGCCGGCGACGGCGCGAAGTACGACAACGACGGCGACGTCTGGCTGCTGGGCCGCGTCGACGACGTCATGAACGTGTCCGGCCACCGCATCTCGACGACCGAGGTCGAGTCGGCGCTGGTCTCGCACCCGACGGTGGCCGAGGCCGCGGTCGTCGGCGCGACCGACCCGACCACCGGCCAGGGCATCGTCGCGTTCGTCATCCTGCGCGGCAACGCGGTGGACGGGGGCGACGAGGCCATCCAGGCGCTGCGCAACCACGTCGCCAAGGAGATCGGGCCGATCGCGAAGCCGCGGCAGATCATGGTCGTGCCGGAGCTGCCGAAGACGCGCTCGGGCAAGATCATGCGCCGCCTGCTGCGCGACGTCGCGGAGAACCGGCAGGTCGGCGACGTCACCACGCTGGCCGACTCGTCGGTCATGGACCTGATCTCGTCGGGCCTGAAGTCGGGCAAGTCGGAGGAGTGAGCTAGCGTTCTCCCGTCAGAGCCCTTCCGGCTTCGCGCCGGGAGGGCTCTGCCATGACACCCCATGTGGCACGAGTCGAACGCATGTTCTACGCTGTGCCGCGAACCACACCCACTTCCCGGGCAAGGAGACGACACGACGATGACCGTGGATGTCCTGACGCACGACGAGGAAACGGCCGAGGCCCCGGCTTCGGCTCCGGTTTCGACGCCGGAGGTTTCCAGCGACGAGGCGACCGTCACCGAGTCCGCGTCCCCGGCCTCTCCCTCGGAAGGTTCGGCTGAGCCGGCCGCCGAGGAAGAGGCCCCGAAGCCGAAGCGCGGCCGCCCGAAGGGTGCGGCGGCGGCGTCGACGGCGAAGAAGACCCGCACGGTCGAGCTGATCCTCACGGTCACCGGCACCGCCGACGGCGAGTGGCAGGCCGAACTGAAGAACGGCTCGAAGTGGGTCGCGAAGGGCCTCGAGATCCCGGCCGCGGCGGTGTCGCGGGCGGCGAAGGAGCTGCACAGCGACCTGTCCGGCCCGATCGACGAGGTGATCAACCAGGCCCGCGAGGCGCAGGCCGCGAAGGTCGCCGCGCTGGAGGCCGAGCTCGAGAAGGCCAAGCAGGCCCTCGCCGAGCTGGACGCCTGAGCTTCACTCCAGGAGACGCCCGGGTCCGCTTCCGCGGGGCCGGGCGTTTCCGCTTTCCCGGGGTCGACACGCGTGATTGGAGCGTCGACACGCGTGATTGGAGGGTCGACACGCGCTCAGGCGATCGGTGGGCGCACGGGCAGCGGTGACTTGAACTCGACCCACATCGAGTCCGTCAGGGCCTCGACGTGGTGAGTCACCCCGCGGGGGTGCAGGACCGAATCACCCGGTTCGAGGACGGCCTCGACGCCGTCGACGGCTCCCCGCAGCCGGCCCGACAGGACGTAGCCGATCGAGTCGTGGTCGTGCGCGTGCGGCGGTGACGACACCCCCGCCGGGTAGTGGATCAAGTACGCCAGGCCGCTCGCCGCCGTCTCCAGCAGCCGGAACCGGCCCTCGCCGCCCTGTAGCGGCAGGCCCTCCACCGTGACCAGCGGCTGCCACACCTGCTCTTCCATGCCGTCCATCATGACGCCCGGCGGCTGAGAGTCCACACAGGACCAACTTAGGCAAGGCAGCCGTTATTTAGGGGAGCCTGCCCGGAATGGGAAGTCTCGCCACCATTCCGCGTTCGTGTTTCACTGTTCTCGTGACCGAAACGATCGACGGTGACGCCGTGGGACACGCCCACGAACCGCACCAGGGCGTGGGCGGGAAGCTGAACTGGCTGCGGGCCGGGGTGCTCGGCGCGAACGACGGCATCGTGTCGGTTGCCGGCATCGTCGTCGGCGTCGCCGGGGCGACCACGGAAAGCACCACCATCCTGACCGCCGGAATCGCCGGGCTCGTCGCCGGCGCCTTTTCCATGGCCGGTGGGGAATACGTCTCCGTCAGCACCCAGCGCGACACCGAACAGGCCCTGCTCCGGCTCGAAAAGCAGGAACTCAGGACGATGCCGGAGGCCGAGGAGCGCGAGCTCGCGGAAATCTACGAGGAAAAGGGACTCTCGCCGGACCTGGCGAGCCAGGTCGCCCGCGAACTGACCGAAAAGGACGCCCTGCAGGCGCACGCGGAGGCCGAGCTCGGCATCGATCCGGGCAACCTGACCAGCCCGTGGCAGGCCGCGTGGGCGTCGCTGATCGCCTTCTCCGTCGGCGCGCTGCTGCCGATCCTGTCCATCGCCTGGGCCGGCGTCTCCCTGCGGGTGTGGGCGTGCGCGGCCGCGGTCGTCGTCGGCCTGACGCTGACCGGGTACGTCAGCGCCAGGCTCGGCGACGCGAACGTGGGGCGCGCGATCCTCCGCAACGTCGGCGTCGGCGCCCTCACCATGGTCGTGACCTACTTCGTCGGGGTGATCTTCGGGGTCACCGTGGGCTAATGGACGCCCTTCATCAGCTTGCGGATGAACGGGATGCCCAGGAACAGCAGCACGCCGACGCCGATGGCGACCAAGCCGACCGTGCTGAAGTACGACGCTTCGTCGTCGACGGAGTAGTACGCGGCGAGCTTGCCGGACATCGCGGTGCCGAACGAGATCGACAGGAAGTTCAGCGCCACCATCTGCGTCCGGAACGCCGCCGGCGCGAGTTTCGTCGACAGCGACAGCCCGACCGGCGAGAGGCACAGCTCGGCGATCGTGAACACGAACAGGATGCCGACCATCGCCGGCATCGGGCTCGCGTTCTTGCCGCTGCCCACCATCGGCAGGAACAGCAGGAACGCCGCGCCCATCAGCACCGTGCCGAGGACGAACTTCATCGGCGTCGACGGCTGGCGGTCGCCGAGCTTCGTCCACAACGCCGCGAGGATCGGGGCGAAGACGATGATGAACACCGGGTTGATCGAGTTGACCCAGGACACCGGCAGCTCCCAGCCGAACAGGGTCCGGTTCAGCCGCTGGTCGGTGTAGGCCGCGACGACCGTGAACTGCTGCTGGTACAGCGAGAAGAACACCGCGCTGGCGATGAACATCGGGATGAAGGAGAACACCCGGCTGCGTTCGACGGCGGTGATCTTGCCGCTGGTCAGGATGACGAGGAAGTAGCTCACCGAGATCACGCCGACCACCCACACGACGACGTCGGCGAGGTTGCCCGGGTTGACGACGCCGGTGAGGACCAGCACCGCGATCGCGGCCACCAGCAGCACGGCGGCGCCGATCGCCAGCGCGCGCTGCGACGACGGCAGCGGGTTCGGCACCTCCTTCGCCTTGTCGCCGAGGTTCTTGCGGCCGAACGCGTACTGGGTCAGGCCGAGCGCCATGCCGATCGCGGCGAGGCCGAACCCGAGGTGGAAGCCGACCTCGGTCTGCGCCAGCCCGGTCAGCAGCGGGCCGACGAAGCCGCCGAGGTTGACGCCCATGTAGAAGATCGTGAAGCCGGCGTCGCGCCGTTCGTCGCCCTCGGCGTAGAGCGTGCCGACGATCGCCGTCGCGTTGGACTTCAGCCCGCCGCTGCCGACCGCGACGCACACGAGGCCGACGCCGATGCCGCCCAGGCCCGGCAGCAGGGCCAGGCTGAGGTGGCCGATCATGATCAGCACGGCGCTGTAGAACAGCGTCCGTTCGGAGCCGAGGAGGCGGTCGGCCACCCACGCGCCGATGACGGCCGACAGGTACACCAGGCCGCCGTACGCGCCGACGATGCCGAGCGCGGACTCCTGCGCGAGGCCCAGACCGCCCTGTTCGACCCGGTAGTAGAGGTAGATGGGCAGGATGCCGAGCATCCCGTAGTAGGAGAACCGCTCCCACATCTCGACGCCGAAGAGGTTCGCCAGTCCTCGTGGGTGCCCGAAGAACCTCGTGTCCTGCTGGACCTCGGTTGAGGTGCTCACAACTGTCGTCTTCCTTTGTCCAGGTAGCTTCGTTGTCGATTCGCATGTTAGGAGCCCATCGCGTCACCCACCACCGGCACGACGTGTGGCAGCGTGATCAGCGACCCCAGGAGCCGCCCCGATGACCCGCCCGTTCAGCGAATTCGCCCGCTACCTGCGTACCGAGACGACCGGCGGGTTGATCCTGCTCGGCGCGACGGCGCTCGCGCTGCTTTGGGCCAACTCGCCCCTGCGGGACAGCTACCACGCACTGCGCGACTTCCGGCTCGGCCCGGAGTTCCTGCACCTGAACCTGACGGTCGGTGACTGGGCGAAGGACGGCCTGCTCGCCCTGTTCTTCTTCGTCGCCGGGCTGGAGCTCAAGCGCGAGCTCGTCATCGGCGAGCTGTCCCGGCTCAAGCAGGCGGTGCTGCCGGTCGTCGCCGCGATCGGCGGGATGGCCGTGCCCGCGCTCGTCGCCCTGGCCGTCGGCTGGGGGACGCCGGGGATCGAACGGGCCTGGGCGATCCCGGTCGCCACGGACATCGCGTTCGCTCTCGGCGTACTGGCGCTGACGGCGTCGAACCTGCCGTCGAGCGCGCGGGTCTTCCTGCTTTCCCTGGCCGTGGTGGACGACCTCGGCGCGATCATCGTCATCGCCGTGCTGTTCACGACGGGCTTCGACCTGGTCGCCGTGGCCGTAGCCGTCGGCGCGCTCGCCCTCTACGCATTCCTCCAGCACCGCCGGGTCCGGACGCCGTGGCTGTACGTCCCCCTGGCGCTGGTCACCTGGGTCGCGGTGCATTCGGCGGGCGTCCACGCGACGATCGCCGGTGTCGCGCTGGGCCTGCTCACCCGCGTCCGCCCCGGCGAAGGCGAGGCGGAGGCCCCCGCGCTGCGGCTCGAGCACCGGCTCCAGCCGTGGTCGGCGGCCGTCGCCGTGCCGGCGTTCGCGCTGTTCGCGGCCGGGATCTCGGTCAACGCGGACGCGCTCGGCGCGGTGTTCACGACGGCGTTGCCGCTGGCGGTGCTCGCCGGGCTGCTCGGCGGCAAGGTCGTCGGCATCCTCGGGGCCAGCCTGCTCGCGGTGAAGCTGCGGTTGGCGGAGAAGCCGCGCGGGATGGGCTGGCGGGACCTGGCCGCGTTGTCCGTGCTCGGCGGGGTCGGCTTCACCGTGAGCCTGCTGATCGCGGAGCTCGCGCTGCCGGGGGAAACGAGCGAACTGGCGAAGGCCGCGGTGCTGATCGCGTCGGTGACGGCGTCCCTCCTGGCGGCGGCCTTGCTACTCCGTCGTAGCAAGGTTCATGCGCGAATCTCCGACACACTGTGAGTCCGCCGCGCCCGCATAAAGGACACATGGCACGATGACCCGGTGAGCAGCCCCAAGCACGAACGCATCGGCCCCGACGGCGTGGGGGCCGTGCCTTACCTCCCGCTGTCCTCCGCCACCGACGTCCCCGGCGACCAGTCGATCGGCCGCCTGGTCGGCGACGCGACCCAGCACATCTCCACCCTGGTCAGGGCCGAGATGGAACTGGCGAAGTCCGAGCTGGTCGGCGAGGTGAAGAAGGGCCTCAAGGGGGCCATCTTCTTCCTGATCGCGCTGACGGTCTTCCTGTACAGCACGTTCTTCCTGTTCTTCTTCGCGGCCGAGGGGCTGGCCGAGTGGGTGCGGTACCGCTGGATCGCGTTCGGCATCGTGTTCGTCCTGATGCTGGTCGTCGCGGGCGTGGCCGGGTTCCTCGGCTACCGCAAGGTGAAGAAGTTCAAGGCACCGGAGCGGACCATCGCCAGCGTCAAGGAGACGGCCGCCGCGCTCAAGCCGCAGCGCGCGCCCGAAGCCGGCTTGACCACGCGCGACTGACGTCGTTGCACGCGTCCCCCGACCCGTCGATCGTCCGGCTCGACGGCCCGTGGGTCCACCGCGACGTCTCCGCGAACGGCATCCGCCTGCACGTCGCCGAGCTCGGTGACGGGCCGGTCGTGGTGCTGCTGCACGGGTTCGCCGAGTTCTGGTGGACCTGGCACCACCAGCTGCGGGCACTGGCCGACGCCGGGTTCCGCGCGGTCGCCGTCGACCTGCGCGGCTACGGCGACTCGGACAAGCCGCCCCGCGGCTACGACGCGTGGACGCTGGCCGGTGACGTCGGCGGGCTGATCAAGTCGCTCGGGGCGCGCCGCGCCCACCTCGTCGGGCACGCCTGGGGCGGCATGCTCGCCTGGACGGTCGCGGCGCTGCACCCGCGGCTGGTGTCCTCCGTGACGGCGATCGGCGCGGCGCACCCGCTCGCCCTGCGCTCGGGCGCGGCCCGGCCGTGGCGCGACCAGGGTCGCGCGGCCGGGCACCTCTTCCGCTTCCAGGTGCCGATGGCGCCGGAGAAGTGGCTGGTCAAGGCGGACGCCCAGGCCGTCGCGGACCTGTTCGGCGGCTGGGCCGGCCATCGCTGGCGGTCCACTTCGGACTTCGACGGCAGCGTCCAGGCCTTCCGGCAGGCGATGCTCGTGCCCGGCGTCGCGCACAGCGCGCTCGAGTACTACCGGTGGGCGTTCCGCGCCCAGTTCCGCGGCGAAGGCCGCCGGTTCACCGACGCCGTCGGCACCCGGATCGCGGCGCCGACGCTGCAACTGCACGGCGCCGACGACACCTGCATCCTCCCCGAAACGGCCCTGTCGTCGACGCGCTGGGCGGGCCCGCACGCCGAGCCGGAGATCTGGCCGGACGTCGGGCACTTCCCCCACCTCGAGGTGCCGGACCGCACGTCGGCGGCCCTGGCGGGCTTCCTCAAGCGAGACTGATGGCGTTCTTGGCCCGCTCCACCGACTCCTCCGAGGCCGGTCCTTCGGCATTTTCGCTGGCCAGCGCCTGGTTGAGGTCGACGAAGGGCCGCATCCGCCGTTCGTAAGCCGCGAAGGCCTCATCGTGGCCGGCCCGGCCGAGTTCCTGCGCGAGGACGTACGCGCCGACCAGCGCGAGGCTCGTCCCCTGGCCGGACAGCGCGGAGGCGCAGTAGCCGGCGTCGCCGACCAGCACGACCCGGCCTGCCGACCAGCGCTCCAGGTGGATCTGGGCCATGGCGTCGAAGTAGAAGACGTCCGCCGCGGCCATCGCCTCGAGCAGCTTCGGCACCTTCCAGCCGATCCCCGCCAGCCGCTCGGCGACCAGCCGCTTCTGCTCCGGGACGGTCATGCGCGGCAGCGGGTCCGAGCCGAACCCGAGGGTCACGCGGAGCTCGGTGTTGTCCCGGACCGGGTAGACCGCGCCTCCGGTGTGCTCGTGCCGGAACCAGACCTGCCTGTCCTCGAGGCCGAGGAAGTTGTCCGCCGGGAAGATCGCCAGGTACTGCCCGAGGTGGCGGGTGAAGTCCGCTTCCGGGCCGAAGGCCAGCCGCCGCACCGCCGAGTGCAGGCCGTCCGCCCCGACGACCAGGTCGAACGTCCGGAAGCCGCCGCGCTCGAACTCGACGCGCACTCCGTGGGCCTCTTCGGTCAGGGCGGTGATCGAGTCGCCGAAGACGAACTCGACGCCGGGCGCCTCCAGCAGCATCCCGACGACGTCGTCGCGCAGCACCTCGAAATCGGCGCTGTCGAGCCGTCCGCTGCTGAAGGTGTGCTCCTCCGAGCGGAACAGCTCGTGGCCGTCCCCGTCCACCATGGACATCCCGCGCATCCGGGTCCGCAGCGCGCGCAGCCGATCGCCGAGCCCCAGCTCGTCGACGACGTCGAGCGCGACCCCGCGCACGTCGATCGCCTGGCCGCCGGTGCGCGGGCCGGGCGCCCGCTCCACCACGGTCACCGCCCAGCCCGCGCGCGCCAGGAACCAGGCCAGGGTGCCGCCGGCGACACCGGCGCCGGAGATCAGGACGTTTCGCATTGTTTCCTCCAGAGTCGTACGCTTGTCCGCACACTGTGGAGAACAGCCAGCTCGGAAGCCATTTCTGTACTAGTACAGATGGCTGTCTGTACTAGGTCAGGAGATCGCCGTGAAGTACCTGGCCATCGCCGACGCGCTGCGGGAGCGGATCGCGCGCGGCGAGCTCCCGCCGGGCGCGCGGGTGCCCTCGACCCGGCGGCTCGCGGCCGACCACGGCGTCGCAATGGCGACCGCGGCGAAGGCCCTGGAACGGCTGAGCCAGGAGGGTCTCGTCCGCGCCGAGCCGCGGTCCGGCACGGTCGTCGCCGACCGGGACCGCCGCGGCGGTCAGCGCGGCCTGACCCGCGAGCAGCTCGTGCGGGCCGCCATCGCCATCGCCGACGCCGAAGGCCTCGGCGCGCTGTCCATGCGCGGCGTCGCGGCCCGCCTCGGGGTCGCGGCGATGGCGCCGTACCGGTACGTGCGGGGCAAGGACGAGCTGGTGCTGCTCATGGCCGACGCCGCGTTCGGCGAACGCGGCTACCCCGCCAAGCCGTCCGGCGACTGGCGCGAACGTCTGCTGCTCGGCGGCCGGACCCTCTGGACCCTGTTCAAGCGCCACCCGTGGCTGGCGCAGCTGGGGCCGATCACCCGGCCGCTGCCGCTGCGCAACCTCGGCATGCACGGCGAATGGGCCCTGACGGCGCTGTCCGAACTCGGCGTCGACGCCGCGACGCTGTGCGACCTGCATGTCCTGTTCTTCAGCCACGTCCAGGGCATCGCGATCCACCTCGAACGCGAGCAGCACGCGCTGGCCTCGTCCGGGCTGTCCGAGGAGCAGTGGATGGACCGCCAGCTCCCCTCGATGGGGCCGATGATCACCGGGCGCCCGGTGTTCGCCAAGATGCTCCGCGAACTCGAGGAGACCGGCTACGACCTCGTCCTGGACGACATCTTCGAGTCGGGCCTGCGCGCGCTGCTGGACGGCATCGCGCTGCGGTTCGGGCGTTAGGCCGCGCAGGAGCCGGTGGACACGTTCGTCGACTGCGACGGTGCCGCGTCGACCTCGGCGCGCACCTGCTCGGCCGTGAGCGTGAAGCCGGTCTCCGGGTCCTCCACCGCCGCGCCGAAGACGACGCCGATGACCTTGCCGTCCGGGGTCACCATCGGGCCGCCGGAGTTGCCGCTGCGGATCTCGGCGCGGACCGTGAAGACGTCCCGCTGCACCGTGTTGGCCTCGTAGATGTCCGGGCCGCGCAGGTTGATCCGGCCGCGCACGCGGGCCGGCGTCGCCCGGTACGGGCCGTCGAGCGGATAGCCGAGCACGATGGCGCTGTTGCCCGCCGACGCCGTCTCCGCCGCGAACTGGAGCGGCTCGGCCTTCAGGCGCGGCACCGCGAGCACCGCGATGTCGACCTCCGGGTCGAAGTAGACGACGCGGGCCGGGTAGTCGCCCTGGGTCGTCTCGATGCCGACGGTGTCGGTGCCGGCCACGACGTGCGCGTTCGTCATCACCCGCTGCGGCGCGATCACGAACCCGCTGCCTTCCAGCGACCGCGAGCACGAACTGGCGGTGCCGCGGATCTTGACGACGCTGCCGTGCAGGTCCTGGACGATCCCGCTGCGCTGGAGCGCGGGGTCCGGCGGCGAGGTGTCCGCCGTCGGCGCCTTCTGGAACGGGTCCACGATGGAGGGGAAGCCGGACGCGTCGAGCAGCTTGCGCAGCTGGCTCGGGAAGCCCTGAGCGGCTTCCGGCATGGCCTCGTTGACCTTGCCGAGCACCACCGAGCCGTTGATCGCCTTGGCCAGCCCGGGCAGGCCGGACACGGTCGTCAGCGGCGTCGCGATCAGCCACGCCACCACGAACACGACCAGGGCCTGCACGACCGCGCCGAGCGTCTTGTCGATGCCGGAGAGCTTGTCCGGGTTGATCTTCTGCCGCAGCCGGCGGCCGACGTAGACGCCGATCGCCTCGCCGAAGGCGACCAGGAAGACCACCGTCGCGACGGCGAAGGCGACCTTCCAGACCGGGTCGTCGAAGAACGCGACCACGACCGGCGCGAGCTTGATCCCGGCGATCGCGCCGAGCACGACGCCGACGAGCGACGGCAGCGCGATGAGCACGCCCTGGTACGCGCCGGACACCGCTGCCAGCACGGCGAGCAGCAGTACCAGCACATCGACCCAGTTCACCGCGTCAGTCCTTTCCTGCGAGCCGCGCCTGGAACGCCGCGAGCGCCTCGTCGAGGTCCCGGACGTCGCCCGCGTCCCATTCGCGCTCCCAGCCTCCCAGGTTCAGGAGGACGGACAGCAACCCGGCAGTGAACCCCCACACGAACAGGCCGCCGACCTCGAAGGCCGGCCCCTTCCACGGCATGCCGGCCTTCTTGACCGTGAACCGGTTGGCCGGGTCGACCAGGTCGGCGATGGCGACGCGCGCGACGGACGCCGTCTCGCCCGGGTCGACCGCGTGCACCGGCGACGGTTCCGCCCAGTGCGCCAGCACCGGCGTCACGGCGAACCCGGACACCGGGACGAACAGTTCCGGCAGCACCGCGACCGGCCGGACGCCGGAGGGGACCACGCCGGTCTCTTCTTCGGCCTCGCGCAGCGCGGTGCCGATCGGGCCGCCGTCGCCGTCCTCGGCGCCGCCGCCGGGGAACGAGACCTGCCCGGCGTGCGAGCCCAGCGTGTCGGCGCGGCGCTGCAAGAGGACGTCCGGCTCGCCGTCGGCTTCCCGCTCACCGAAGAGGATGAGCACCGCGGCGGGGCGGGTGTAGGCGTCTTCGGGCGGGCTGAACCGCGTGAACGTCTTCGAATCGACCTCGGCGCTCACCTTGACCAGCGGCCGGAGCCACTCGGGAACCGACTCCGGTTCGACCAGTGGTCCGATCACGATGCCCCCTCGACTGCCGCGCGCACCTGGTCAGTGTTCCCGAAGGTCGGCGGGTTCGCGATGAACCGGACCTCGCCGGTCGCGGTGACCAAGTAGGACGCCGGTAGCCGCGGCGGCACCTTCAGCGCGGTCCGGACCGGGCCGGTCTGCCCGTTGCCGTCGTATACCGACGGCAGGTGCACGCCCAGCTTCGCCAGCAGGTCCAGGCCGTCCTTCGCCGGGCTCTGCACCTGGACGCCGAGGACGCGCACGGCGCCCGGCTGCTTCGCGTACTCCTGGAGCACGGGCAGCTCGGTCCGGCACGGCTCGCACCACGACGCCCACACGTTGACCAGCACCGGAGCACCGGCGAGGGCCTTGCCGACGTCGACGTTCGCGCCGTCGCCGAGGCAGTCCGCCGTGATGCCTTCGAGCTGCTTCACCGGCCGCGCCGACGCGGGCGCCGGGCACGGCTGGAGCGCCGCCGCGGACCGGGCGGACCCGAGGTCGCCGGCCGGCTTCGCGGCGGTGTCGGCGCCCCCGCGCGGCAGCAACGCGACGATCAAGGCCACCGCCAGCACGGCGGCGGCCAGTGCCCACTTGGTGACTCTTGTCACCGGGGCGCCGCCAGCGCCAGGATGTGGTCCTTTTCGACGCCTTTGACCAGCTTCGCGGCTTCGTCGAACCCGGTCGGGCCGGTGCCGTACGACGGGCAGTCCCTGGCCAGCGGGCAGGCGCCGCAGGCCGGCTTCTTGGCGTGGCAGACGCGCCGGCCGTGGAAGATCACCCGGTGCGAGAGCATCGTCCACTCCTTGCGGGGGATCAGCTCGCCGACCACGTGCTCGACCTTGACCGGGTCCTCCTCCGCCGTCCAGCCCCAGCGCCGGACCAGGCGGCCGAAGTGGGTGTCGACGGTGATGCCCGGCACGTCGAAGGCGTTGCCGAGGACGACGTTGGCGGTCTTGCGGCCGACGCCGGGCAGGGTGACCAGGTCTTCGAGCTTGCCCGGGACTTCGCCGTCGAAGCGCTCGACCAGCGCCGCACCCAGGCCCATCACGGAGTTCGCCTTGGCCCGGTAGAAGCCGGTGCTCCGGAGGTACTCCTCCAGTTCGGTGCGGTCGGCGCCGGCGTAGTCGGCGGCGGTCCGGTAGCGCTTGAACAGCGCGGGCGTGACGAGGTTCACCCGGACGTCGGTGGTCTGCGCGGACAGCACGACCGCGACCAGCAGTTCCAGTGGCGTGGTGAAGTCGAGCTCGCAGTGGGCGTCCGGATACACGTCGTCGAGGCAACGCTTCATCCGCCTGGCGCGTCTCACCAGAGCTAACCGGCTTTCACCAGCGCCCTCACGGGGGGCGTTCGTGGTGGCAGGTGGCACCCCGATAGCCTACGGGCGCCGTCGGACGAGCCGGGCACTGCACCGGTGGACGACCGACACGCCAGAGCACCACCTCGGCGCGTTTTCCGGCCGCCATGAGCGAGGATCTGGAGTACATGCTTCTCATCGAGTGTTTCGGGGTCCGGTCATGACTGTCTGGTTCGTCATCCTGGTCCCCCTGGTCATCATGTTCTTCGCGCTCTTCATGGAGCGGGTGGAGAGCAGGCTCAAGCACGTCGCGGTGCAGGAGAACGAGGTCGAAGAGTTCCTCGAGCAGGCGCAGCCCAACGAGGTCAGGGCGCTCTACGGGCACGGCATCGGCCGTGCGCTGGAGCTGTTCCGGCTGCGTAGGCTGGGCGGACGGGCAGCCAGGCTACGCGCGCGTCGCGTGCGGAGCTAGGCTCCACGTTCGAACGAGATCGTTTCCGCCTTGTGCGAGTCCGGCGGGCGATCTCGGGAGTACGCCCTAGACTGACGCGCAAGTGATCGGCGTCACGCTCTTCCAGCCAAGGGGGAGCGTGATCGTTTCTCGACGAGGAGGCACCCGAGGTGGACGAAACCCTGGCCCGTGCGGGCATTTTCCAGGGTGTGGAGCCGGCAGCGGCGGAGGCGCTGGCCCAGACCTTGGAATCCGTGGAGTTCCCCCGCGGCCATGTCATCTTCAACGAGGGCGAACCCGGCGACAAGCTGTACATCATCCAGTCCGGCAAGGTGAAGATCGGCCGCAAGTCCCCGGACGGCCGCGAGAACCTGCTGGGCATCTTCGGCCCGTCGGACATGTTCGGCGAGCTGTCCATCTTCGACCCCGGCCCCCGGACGTCGAGCGCGACCACGGTCACCGAGGTCCGCGCGGTCACCATGGACCGCCCGGCCCTGCGCCAGTGGATCTCGACCCGTCCGGAGATAGCGGAACAGCTGCTGCGCGTGGTCGCGCGCCGTCTGCGCCGGACGAACAACATGGTCGCCGAACTGATCTTCACCGACGTCCCGGGCCGCGTGGCGCGGGCGCTGCTGCAGCTCGCGCAGCGGTTCGGCAGCCAGGAAGCGGGCCTGCTGCGGGTCACGCACGACCTGACGCAGGAAGAGATCGCCCAGTACGTGGGCGCGTCCCGCGAGACCGTCAACAAGGCGCTCGCCGACTTCGCCCACCGCGGCTGGCTGCGGCTCGAGGGCAAGAGCGTGCTGATCCTGGATCCGGAGCGGCTGGCCCGCCGGGCTCGCTAGTTCTTCTCACGAAGAAGGCCCCTCGGCTTGCCGAGGGGCCTTCTTCGTGTCTTCATGGTCAATAACAAAGAGCCGGGCGCCACCCCCGACGTGGCGCACCGGCTCTTCGTTGTTTGCGCGGACCATCCCCCGACGATCCGCGCTCCCCGCCCTCCGGGCCAGGCCCCGACCCGAGTGCCGGAGGGAGCTGGGTTTCTTCTGTGCTGTTGTTCAACCATCACGGCCCATACCCACGAATTCAAGGCCATTCACTCTCAAGGACGCCACCCGGGCCGTTTCGTTGCAGGAGTCCACAGAGAATATCCTGAGCGTTACCTGATCGAGACCCATCGGGCGGACCCCAAGATCTACGGCCGGTTTGCCGGTGACGCACCTGACCGGCAAATAACTGGTACTGACGTACCAGTCTGGGGCATACTTGTACGCGTGTCCCAGTCTGCCTCGAACCACGAAAGCCGCACGTCCCTAGCCGACTACCGCACCGCGCTGACCACCCGGGCGGCCCGGGGGCCCGCCGTCGCGTCGGTGCTCGCCCGCCTGCCGATCGCGATGATCGGCATCTCGGCCCTGCTCTACGTCCAGCGCGAGACGGGTTCGTTCGCCGTCGCCGGGCTCGTCTCGGCCGGTTCACTCGTCGGAGTGTCAGTGGGTGCGGTGCTGCAGGGCAGGCTGATCGACCGGTTCGGGCCGACGCGGCCGCTGCTCACCGTCTCGCTGCTGCTGGCGCTGTCGATGAGCGCGCTGGTCACGGCCATCGAGTCGCACGCCGAGACGGCGGTGCTCGTTGCTTTCGGCGCCCTCACCGGGCTGACCGAGCCGATGGTCGGGTCCGCGTCGCGGGCACTGTGGGGCCGGCTGCTCCCGCCGGGCGGCCCGCGCAACGCCGCCTTCTCGTACGAGGCGATCAGCATGGAGGTCTTCTTCATCCTCGGCCCCGGTGTGGCCGGGCTGCTGGTCATGGCGCCGTGGGCGGGCACCGGCCTGGTGCTGGGCGTCGCGCTGCAGTTCACCGGCGCGGTGCTGTTCGCGCTGAGCCCGGCCGTGCGGGCCTGGGGGCCTGCTGCTCCGGGTTCTTCGGGGTCGCTGCTGGGCGCGCTGGCCGGCCCGGGCATGCGCACGCTGGCCATCGCCGCGCTGGGCTTCGGCGTGGTGATCGGGTTCGTCGAGGTCGCCGTGCCGGCGGCGGCCACCGAGGCGGGCCACGCGTCCGTGGGCGGCCTGCTGCTGTCGGCGTGGTCGCTGAGCTCGGTCGCGTTCGGCGTCGCCTACAGCCTGCGCCCGTGGCCGCGGCAGCTGGGCGTTCGGCTGCCGATCCTGCTCGGCGGGTTCGGTGCGCTGGTCGCACTGCTCGCGTGGCCGTCCTCGCTGTGGGGCCTGGCGCTGATGATGCTGCTGGCGGGCGCGCTGATCACGCCGCAGTCGACGGCCCACTCGGCGGCGATCGAGGTGGTCGCGCCGTCCGGGACCGCGGCGGAGGCGTTCGGCTGGGTGCTCACGGCGGTGACGCTGGGGCTGGCGGCCGGCCAGTCGATCAGCGGGTACATCGTCGAGCACGCCGGTCCGGGCCCGGCCTTCCTGGCGGCGAGCGCGGCGGGACTGGTGCTCGCGCTGATCGTGTGGCTGCTGCGCGGGACGGTCCGGGCGCCCCGGTCCGCTCCGGCTCCTGAGCTGGTCAACGCGTAGTTCAGCGGTTTTTGTCGGTGCCGGCCGCTAGCTTTCGGGCATGGACGTCACCGCGCCTGCCCACCGCCTCTCGGCGGCCGTCACCGCCGCGTCGCGCCTGCTGCCGGCCCGCACCGGGCTCCGGCTGCACGCCGGCCCGGCCGGGCTGACGGTCGCCGGCGTCGCGCCGGACCTCGCCGTCAGCTTCGGCTGCCCGGCGACATCGCACACCGACGGCTCGGTGGTCGTCCCCGCGGCCCCGCTGGCCGAGACGTTGAAGGTGCTCGACTCGGAGCTGGTGCGCCTGGTCGTCGAGGGCACCCGCCTGGCGTTGCGGCTGGACAACGCCCGGTTCGCGCTGCCACTGCTGCCGGAATCCCTCGCGGCGGCGGACCCACCGGCCCAGGTGTCCGAAGTGGACGGAGCGGCGTTCGCCTCGGCGTTGCGGATCGTCGCGGGCACGGCGGCGAAGGACGACCCGCTGCCACTGTTCACCGGCGTCCGCCTGCAGGCCTCCGGCTCCGGCCTGACGTTGACGGCGTCCGACCGCTACCGGATGGCGGTGGCCCGGCTGCCACTGGCGTCGCCGGGGTCCCTGGACGTCCTGGTCCCGGCGGCCCTGCTGTCGGAGGCGGCCCGGCAGGCGCGCGGGCGCGTGGGCCTGCACGTCGGCCCGGGCCGGTTCGGGGTGAGCTGGCAGGGAGGCCTGGTGGCAACGGCGGTCCTCGACGCGGGCTTCCTGTCCGAGGACTCGATCCCGTCGGGCACGGTGGACACGACGGTGACGCTTCGGGCGGACGCGCTGGCCGCGGCGGTCCGTCGCGTGGGGGTGTACGCGGAGGACAGGCGAGTCCTGACGGTGGAGGTGGGCGACACCCAGGTCCGCCTGGCGAGCGCCCGCCAGGACACGGGCGAGGCGGAGGAGGTACTGAAGGCGGACGTCGGCGGCGGGCGGACCTCGCCGTCGTTCCAGGCCCGGTACCTGCTGGACGCGCTGGCGGCGTTCGGGAGCGAGCGGGTGGTGCTGTCGATCCAGCCGGGGATGCGGGCGTGCATCCTGCGGGCGGCGGAGCCCGGGGAGGTGGAACTGACGTACTACCTGATGCCGATGCTCACCCGATGATTTCGGTCAGGTCCCGCAGAGCGACTTCGGCCGCGGGTCCGGCGGTGAACTGGCTGACGGTCAGCGCGGCGCTGCCGAAACGCTGCCGGTAGGCGTCCCGGAGGTGGGGTGACGAGCGACCGAGCGCCCATTCGACGGTCGAAGTGCTGTTGCGCAGGTAGTCGATGGGCAGGCGGCCGAGGACGTACAACTCGGCACGACGATCCCCGCGATCGAGGACCAGACTGACCAGGTCGGCGACAAGCATGCGCTTGCGCATCGTGTCGCGGCCCTTCCACTGGGCGGCTTTGAACTCGGCCACGCGGCGATCTGTTTCGAGGTCGAACTTGCGGCTGCCGTCGTTTCCCGAAGCCAGCGACGGACGCCGAACGATGCGTTCACCCGGCTCGAGGATTTTCGGCAGCGCCCGGACGATCATCGCCGCGTGGATGAGGTCGTTGACGCGACCCGCGTGCTGCCGCACGAGCAGTGCGCCCTTGAGCAGGTCGTCGGTCAGCCCCTCGGGGGCCACCCGCTCTTCGACGGTTTCGCCGTCGGCGCCTTCCAGCCGGTCCTCCAGCCGGCTCACGCGACGGGAGAGGTCTTCCTGGCCGAAGAACTGGAGCAGGTCGACGAAGGACTTGACCGCCGAGCCGACATCGATTCCGCCCGTCGGCGGCTCGGTAAGGGGCGCCGGCGCAACCTGCTCGACCAGCTCCTGGGGAAGCGGACTCGTCGAGAAGCCGAGGCGCCGGAGCTGGCGGATCGCGTAGTGCGAGATGAACTCGGTCCGCGACACCCCCAGAGCGCGCTCGAACAGCTGCCTCGGTGGCCATCTCTGATCTCCGACGGAGACCCAGTGGGTGCGAATCGGCTCCGGCCCACCGCGGGCGGCCGCGGTCAGTACTTCGGCCCGACTCAGTGAGTGCTGCTCGCCGTTGAGCACGAAGCTGATCACGTCGTCCATGCGCAGTGAGTCGCCCGCAGGCCTCCGCGCGCTACAACGGGCAACCGGTTCGGCGCCTGCCACTGCCAGGCGCCCCGGGAGGCCTGGAGAACAACGCCGGGCTGCGCGAAGTGTGGGCCGCCTTCCTCGGTGGAGAGCGGCCCGGCGCCCTCACCCCGCCGAAGCTGCCTTGACCGCCGCCTCGACCTCGGCGAAGGACGGGTTGACCATGGCCGTCGACCCGACGATCACCGTCGGCACCGTCTCGTTGCCGTTGGCGACCTCGCGGACCCGCGCGGCCGCCGCCGGGTCCTCCCAGATGTTGATCGCGCGGACGGTGAAGCCGCTCTTCGACAACGGCCGTTCCAGGGCTGCGCAGAATCCGCAGCCCGGCCGCCAGTAGAACTCGACCTCGACGTTGCTCATCCGTTCTCCTCCGACCGCAAGTAGTCCAGCTGCGCCTGCACGCTCCACTCGGCGGGCGCCCACAGCGCCCGGTCGACATCGGCGTACACGACCTCGACGACCTGGCGCGGCGTGGCGTCCGCCCCGAGCGTCTTCAAAGCCGAACGCACCTGGTCGAGCCGCTGTTCCCGGTGGGCAAGGTACTCGCGCGCGGTCGCGGGCAGGTCGGGGAGCTCTGGGCCGTGCCCGGGCAGGCCGACCGTGCCCGCCGGCAGCTCGATCAGCTTCCGCAGCGAACGCAGGTAGTCACCGAGGTCGTGCAGCACCGTCGTGCCGCGCCCGAGGATCGTGTCACCGGTCAGCACCTGGCCGTCGAGGACCAGCGACACCGAGTCGTCGGTGTGGCCCGGCGTGTGCAGCACGCGGAGCGAAAGGCCGCCCGCCGAGAGCACCTCCCCGTCCACAAAGGACGATGCGCCGATGCACAGGGCCTGGTCGAACGCCCGCACCGGCGCGCCGACGCGCTCGGCGAACCACGGCGCGCCCTCCGCGTGGTCGGGGTGGTGGTGCGTGAGGAGGACCAGCTCGACCGCGCCGACACCGGCCAGCAGCTCGAGGTGCTCGAGGTCGCGGTAGCCCGGATCGACGACCACAGCGGGGCTCGAAGGCGTCGCCCGCAGCACCCAGCTGTTGGTGCCTTCGAGCGTCATCGACGACGGGTTGTTCTCCAGCAGCACCGAAGCCGTCTCGGACACCTGGCGCAGGACGCCGTAGGCCGGGGCGCTCATCGCGGCTCCAGGACGACTCGGACGTGGCCGTTCTCGCGGACCAGCGTCGGCGCGATCCGGACGATCTCGCGCGGCGCGGCCAGCACGTCGTCGGCGGTGGCGAACTCCGCCAGCTCGCTCAGCGTCAGCCACGTCGGCGGCATCAGCATCCGGCGGCCTTCGCGCGCGTCCGCGATGGCGTCTTCCGGACGCTGCCAGCCGGAGCTCGACGCTTCCGACGTCGCCCCGTCGGCCTCCTGGCCCTCGGGCAGCTTCGCGACGTAGAACCGGGTGTCGTACCGGCGCGGCTCCTGCTCGGGCGTGATCCAGTGCGCCCACGGGCGCAGCAGGTCGGCCCGCAACGTCAGGCCCGCGTCGGCGAGGAACCCGGCCAGCGACACTTCCCGCGTCTCGAGGGCGTGGCGGGCCGCCGCGTACGGCGTGACGTCGGTCAGCACCGCGTCCGCGCCGCCCGCGAGCAGCACGCCGGACTCCTCGAACGTCTCGCGCACGGCCGCGCAGGTCAGCGCCCGCGCGAGGGCTTCGTCACAGCCGAACCGGGAGGCCCACCACGACGGCTCGGGACCGGCCCAGGCCACCGACGTGTCGGCGTCGCGCTGGTCGACCCCGCCGCCGGGGAACACGGTCATCCCGCCCGCGAACGGCATGCCCTTGACCCGGTGCTGGAGGAAGATCTCGACGCCGTCGGCGCCGTCCCGGACCAGGATGACGGTGGCCGCGTCCTTCGGCGTCGCCGGCGGGCCGTCGGCATTGGCCCGCGTCGCGACGCCGGCGCCGACCGGGATGTCGAAGACAAACTCCTTTGGCTGCTCCACCTCGGCAACATACCTCCGACACCCGACGTCCCGTCGCGCAGTTGTGGCACGCCGGACACGGCAAAGGGGGCACTTTCACGTGAAAGTGCCCCCTTTGCGGAAGACGAACCTAGGGTGCGGTCCAGCCGCGCTGGTCGCCGCCGGAACGGGACGCGCCGTTGAGGCGCATCTTCGCCGCCTCGGCCCGCTCACGCTCGGCCAGCTCGGCGTGCAGCTCGCGCAGCAGCGCCCGGTCGCGCTCGCTCAAGCTCGGGTCGTCCAGGTCCAACGCCGGCAGCTCGACGACCTCGTGCATCGACGGCTTGCCCGCGGCGATCTCGCGGCCCTTCTCCGGGTCCTCGGCCAGCGCCTGCCGCAGCTGCGCCACCTCGGCCGGGGTCAGGTCGGCGGTGCGCTCCGCCCGCGTCTCCGACCGCGCCTTGCGGGGCGGCTCGGCGGGGGGCGGCGCCGACGAGACGATCGGCACCACCGGGGCGACCGGCTCGGCCGGCGCCGTCGTCGTGGTGCTGCCCGATCGCATGCTGTGCCTGCTGACCGACTCCCCGACCGGCTCCGGCGTCACCGGGGCCGGCGGCTTGCCGACCGGCTCGGACCGAAAGGACGACGACGCACCGGACGTCGTGCTCCCGGTCACCCAGGCCGGCGACGCGGCGGCCGACGCGGCCTGGTGGTACTCGGAATGCGCGACGCCGGGGCCGCTGACCTCGACGACCGAGTGGATCCCGGCCCGGCGCAACGCCGTGTCGACGCGGAACGCGACGGCCGGCGGGTTGCCCTCCGGTCCCAGCTCGACGAGCACCACACGCTGCGGCAACGCGCCCGGCACGCTGCCGGCCGGGGTGTTGCGCCACACCGCGTGCACCGAGCGGACGTCCGGCAGCACCTGCAGGGTCCGGTCGAGCGCCTCGGCGATGCCGAACTCCGGGGTGTTCTCGCCGCTGAACCGGTGCGTGCTGACCGGCTCGGTCTCATCGACCAGCAGGTCGTTCGCCAGCGTCGCGTCCGACCGGCTCATCTCGAGGACCAGCGCCAGCTCGCGCTGCTCGGCGGAGCTGACCGGGATCCGGCCCGCGATGAGCGTGCCGGTGGTCAGCTCGACCGCCTCGTCGATGTGGGCCCGGGCGATCAGCTCACGCGCTTCGGTGAGCGCGCTGTCGTCGATCCGGCCCGCCAGGGCCAGCAACAGGTTGTGCAGGCGCAGGGGCACCGAGAACCCGTCCATGGGCGGGCCGTCGTGGACCTCCACCATTGCCTTGCTCCCTCCCAGCTCGCTGGCGGGCGAGCGTTATGCGGCTACTAGCCGGGTCCCCGCCACGGCGCCCACGCAGATCAGCTCTGAGTCGGCCAGCGCGGCCCGGTGGTACCCCGGCAGGTCGAAGCGCGGCGGAATGACCTCGACGCTCGGCTCTTCGTCGCCCAGGACCCGCAGCACCCGCTGCAGTTCGCCGGTCAACCTCGGTAGCCCCGTCAGCGCAGTGATCAGCAGGACGCGCTTGGCGGTGCCCTGCCCGACCACACCGACGTGTCGCCAGCTCTGCCGCACTTCCCCCACGTCCGGGCGTCCTCGCAACGTTGCGTGGATCAACACGGACACGGAGTCGACCGAGTTAACCCATTCGGGCGCACTCGACGTGAATGTGTACCGGTTCTCGGTGACGTCGTCTACCCCCAGCGTCGAACTGACCTGGTGCCAGTCGGCGCCGTGCGGGATGAGACCGGCCACGAGCAGCCGGTACTCCGTTTGGTCGAGATCGATCCTGTGCTTAAGCAAAGACCTCGGCAGGGTCCGGGCTAAGGTGCCCATGGCGCCTTCGCCGAGCCAGTCGCGGAACCGCCACAGCAACTGGTCGGGCAGCCGCCCGGCCAGCCGGATCAGCAGCTCGTGGGTGGCCTGCTCGATGTCCGGGTCCATCACTGCACCTCCACGATCAGTTCGACCTCCACCGGCGAACCGATGGGCAGCTCCGCGACGCCGACGGCCGAGCGGGCGTGGATGCCCGCGTCGCCGAAGACCTCGCCGAGCAGTTCGGACGCGCCGTTGACGACCGCCGGCTGACCGGTGAAGCCCTCCGCGGAAGCCACGAAGCCGACAACCTTGACGATCCGCGCCACGTTGTCAATGCCGACCAGCGCGTGCACGGCCGCGAGCGCGTTGAGCGCCGACGTGCGGGCGTGGCCCTTCGCCTCTTCGGGGCTGATCTCCGCGCCGACCTTGCCGGTCGCGGCGAGCACGCCGTCGACGAAGGGCAGCTGGCCGGACGTGTAGACGTGCTGCCCGCTCTGCACGGCGGGCACGTAGGCGGCCAGCGGGGCCGCGACGCCGGGCAGCTCGATGCCGAGTTCCTTCAGCCGATCGCTCCAGCTCACCGGGTCAGCCCTTCGGACGCTTGAGGTACGCGACGTGCTGTTCGCCCGTCGGGTTCGGCAGCACGGTGACCAGCTCCCAGCCATCCTCGCCCCACTGGTCGAGGATCTGCTTCGTGGCGTGGATCAGCAGAGGGACGGTGGCGTACTCCCACTTGGTGGCGCTCATAGCCGGGAGCGTAGCCAAGCGGGCAAGACCGCCGGGGACGACCGCCGGAAAACCGGCCGCGACGCGCCGGGGTGTGGTTCATCTCACGCCCGACCCCAAGCGCCCCAAGGCGGCCTTGGTTGCGTCTCACGCACCGAAGGCCGCCTTGGGTGCGTCTCACGCACCGAAGGCCGCCTTGGGGCGCTTGGCACCGCTAGCGTGGGCCGGTGGAAACGTGGCGGGTGATCGCGACGGCGCTGCTGGCGGCGGCCGGGCTGCCGCTGGTGCTCGTCGTGATGGCGAAGGTGCGCGACCGGACGCAGCATTCGGGCCAGGTCGCGCTGGGCGGGGTGATCACCTTCACCCTGCTGGTCGTGGTGGGCGTCCTCACGCTGACCGTCCTGCCCGGCGTCGTGAGCTGGGCACTCGTCGCGGCCGTCGCCGCTGCGGCCGGCGTCATGCTGCTGGCCAGTTGAGCGCTGAATTAGGGTGAAGAAGTGACCATTTCCCATGCCGGCTGGACCGACGAGCTTGCCCGCGCCCGGCTGCACTTCGTCACCGGCAAGGGCGGGACCGGCAAGACGACGCTCGCCGCCGCGCTCGGCCTCGCGCTCGCCCGTGAAGGCCGTCGCGTGCTGCTCATCGAGGTCGAGGGCCGGCAGGGCATCGCCCAGCTCTTCGACACCGAGCCGCTGCCCTACGCCGAGCAGCGCATCGCGTCCGTCCCGGGTGGCGGGGAGCTGCGCGCGCTGCACATCGACGTCGAAGCGGCGCTGCTCGAGTACTTCGAGATGTTCTACAACCTGGGCTTCGCCGGCCGGACGCTGCGGCGGATGGGCGCGATCGAGTTCGCGACCACGCTCGCGCCGGGCCTGCGTGACGTCCTGCTCACCGGGAAGATCAAGGAGTGCGTCGGCCGGACCGAGTCCGACGGGCGGCACACCTACGACGCCGTCGTCGTCGACTCGCCGCCGACCGGCCGGGTCGTCAAGTTCCTCGACGTCACCAAGGCGCTGACCGACCTCGCGAAGACCGGCCCGATCCGCGGCCAGGCCGACGGCGTCGTCCGGCTGCTGCACTCCGGTGAGACCGCCGTGCACCTGGCCACGCTGCTGGAGGAGATGCCGGTGCGCGAAACCGTCGAGGCCGTCGCCGAGCTGGACGGCGCCGACCTGCGCCCGGGTGCGGTGCTGGTCAACCGGGTGAGACCGCCGCGGTTGCCGGCCCGTTCGGTGACCGCCGCCGCGGACGGCCGCGTCGACGCCTCCCGCGTCCGTACCGGGCTCGCCTCGGCCGGGCTGAAGCTGCCGCAGGCGACCCTGGACGCGCTGGTCGACGAGACCGTCGAGCACGCCGTGCGGGTCGCCGCGGAGCAGCGGGCGCGCGAGCAGCTCGCCGAGGCCGACCTGCCGACCCTGGAGCTGCCGGACCTGACCGAGGGCGTCGACGTCGCGGCTCTCTACGACCTGGCCGAAGCCCTGACCGACCAGGGGGTGCGGTTGTGACCACCATCGACATCGACGCGCTGCTCGACGACCCGGAAAGCCGCGTGATCGTCTGCTGCGGCTCCGGCGGCGTCGGCAAGACGACCACCGCCGCGGCGCTGGCCCTGCGCGCGGCCGAGCGCGGCCGCCAGACCGTGGTGCTGACGATCGACCCCGCCCGGCGGCTGGCGCAGGCGCTCGGCCTGCGCGAACTCGGCAACCACCCGAGGCAGGTGCAGGTCGAGGGGTTCGAGCCGAAGGGCGAACTCTGGGCGATGATGCTCGACATGCGCCGCACCTTCGACGACATGGTGCGCGTGCACGCCGGCCCGGAACGCGCCGAGCAGCTGCTCCAGAACCCCTTCTACCAGACGATTTCCACGTCGTTCTCCGGCACGCAGGAGTACATGGCGATGGAGAAGCTGGGCCAGCTCGCGGCCACCGGCGAGTGGGACCTGATCATCGTCGACACCCCGCCGAGCCGGTCCGCCCTGGACTTCCTCGACGCGCCGACCCGGCTCTCGAGCGCGCTGGACGGCCGGATGATCCGGCTGCTGACGGCCCCGGCGAAGGCCGGCGGCTGGGGCCTGCGCAAGGTCGTCAACGCCGGGTTCTCGATGTTCGCCAAGGCCGTGTCGACGATCATCGGCGGCCAGCTGCTGACCGACGCGTCGGCGTTCATGCAGGCCTTCGACAGCATGTTCGGCGGCTTCCGCGAGCGCGCGCGCAAGACGGCGGAGCTGCTGCGCTCGTCGGGGACGTCGTTCCTGGTCGTGGCCGCGCCGGAGCCGGACGCGCTGCGCGAGGCGTCCTACTTCGTCGAGCGCCTGTCGGCCGAGTCGATGCCGCTGGCGGGGCTGATCGCGAACCGGACGCACCCGGTGCTGGCTCCGCTGTCCGGCGCGGAGGCCCTGGCGGCGGCCGAGACGCTGCAGAACGCCCCCTTGGCCGAGGCGGTGCTCCGGTTGCATGCGGACCGGGTAAGCCTGGCGGCCCGAGAGGAGCGGCTGCTGGCGCGGTTCACCCGGGCGCACCCGGAGGTGGCGCTGGCGAAGGTCCCGGCCTTGGCCGGCGACGTGCACGACCTCGACGGCCTGCGCAACATCGGCGTGAAGCTCGCCGGCTGAGTCTGCCGCGGCTTGTCGTGAGTGGTAATTAGGGTTCTAACCCTAATTACCACTCACGACCGGCCACGGCAGACCGTTCAGCCGACCTTGACCCGTTCCCTCGCGTTCCGCTTGGCCGCTTCGAGCAGGTCGGCCCAGCTCTCCACGTCGGGACGGCGGCGCAGCAGGGCTCGCCGCTCCCGTTCGGTCATGCCACCCCAGACGCCGAAGTTGATCCGGCCGTCGAGCGCTTCGGCGAGGCATTCCGTGCGGACCGGGCAGCCCATGCAGACCGCTTTGGCCCGGTTCTGCTCCGCACCCCGGACGAACAGGCCGTCCGGATCGGCGTCCCGGCAGGACGCGTTCATTCGCCAGCTCGACTGGTTGGTTTCCATACCCCCAGCTCCCTACCCTGGTGATCGACGCACCAGCGGGGAAAGGCACTGCGCTCCTTGCCCCCGCGAGCGTGTCTCCCTCAGCTCACGTCGGTTACCCGGGCACCTCCCCGGTGCCGGTACCGCCGTTCGGACCAGGCGAGCTCCCACCCGCGTTGATCCATCCGACGGCTTGTCTTCGTGAGACGTTGACGGACTGTAGGGGCCTTCGGTTCCCCCCGTCGAGCCCCAGAATGCCTTCCGTTACCAGTTGTCACCAAAGGGGGTCTCTTTTGTCACTGATTTCACACCCCCGGAGACACGGCGTCACCGGCACCTGATCCGTTCCGGGTAACCTGGCCCTCGTGCGAAAAGCGGATGGTTTGTTCAAGCTCATCGGCCTCTGCCTGCTCGCGGGGGTGCTTGTCGCCGGCATGCTCTTCCCGGTCGTGGGGGCCGCCGGTGTCATGTCGAACCAGGCCAGCGAGACGGTGGAGAAGACCTCCTCCGACCTCGCGGACATCCCGCCACCGCTGGTGACGACGGTCACCGACAACACCGGCAAGCCGATCGCGACCCTCTACAGCCAGTACCGGCTGCCGATCACCCCGGACCAGATCAACGAGGCCATGAAGTGGGCCCTGGTCTCGGTCGAGGACAAGCGGTTCTACGAACACCACGGCGTCGACTGGCAGGGCACCCTGCGCGCGGCCGTCAGCAACAGCACCGGCGCCGACACCCAGGGCGCGTCGTCGCTGACCCAGCAGCTCACCAAGAACTACCTGATCAACGTCGTCTACCGGAACGACCCGATCGGCCAGAAGAAGGCTCAGGAGCAGTCGATCTCCCGCAAGCTCAAGGAAGCGCGGATCGCGATCAACCTCGAGACGAAGCTGAGCAAGCAGCAGATCCTGGCCAACTACCTCAACATCGTCGAGTTCTCCCGGCAGATCTTCGGGATCGGCGCGGCGGCGCACGCGTACTTCGACACGACCCCGGAGAAGCTCACCGTGCCGCAGGCCGCGCTGCTGGCCGGCCTGGTGAACAACCCGATCAACAACGACCCGTGGAACCACCCGGACAAGGCCACCGCGCGCCGCAACCTGGTGCTCGACCGGATGGTGGACAACAAGAAGCTGGCGAAGGCCGACGCGGACCGCTTCAAGGCCGAGCCGCTGGGCGTGGTCCCGGACAACCCGAAGAAGCCGCCGGCCAACTGCATCGGCGCGGGCCCGGAGGCCGGGTTCTTCTGCCAGTACGTCGAGGACTACCTCCTCAAGGCCGGCGGGATGACGAAGGACCAGCTCTACTCCGGCGGCTACACGATCAAGAGCACGCTGGACGAGCGCGCCAACCACGAGGCGAAGGTCTCGGCGGAGGCGCAGGTCAAGAAGACGCAGCAGTACGTGGCGAACACGTTGTCGCTGATCAAACCGGGCAAGGACCGGCACGAAGTGGTCGCCTTGGCGGCGAACCGCGACTACGGGCAGAACCAGGACGAGGGCCAGACGACGTACGCGCTGCCCGCGGGTGTCTACAACACCGGTGGTGCGGGGTCGACGTACAAGATCTTCACCAGCGCGGCCGTCCTCGACAAGGGGATCGCCGGGATCTACTCGCCGGTGGACCTGCCGGAGACCTACACCTCGCACGTGTTCACGACCGAAAAGGGCGGTTGCAGCACCACACCGACGGGCAAGCCCCGCACGTACTGGTACTGCGTCGGCAACGCGGCCGACTACAGCAGGACCGCCGCGAACGCGACCCTCCAGACCGCCCTCGCGACGTCCCCGAACACCACGTTCGTGGGACTCGAGGACCAGCTCGGCAGCACCGGCCCGGCCATCGACATGGCCCGCCGGCTCGGCCTGCGCGAAACGATGGCCAGCAACACCGGCGGCGGTCCCGTCGATCCGAACGTCAAGGGGAAGAACCAGAGCCAGGCGGAGGCTTACGGCCCCCAGGGGAACAGCCCGGGGTTCGGCGCGTTCACCCTCGGGTTCAGCCCGGTGAGCGGCCTGGAGATGGGCAACGTCGCCGCGACGATCCTCTCCGGCGGCGTCTGGTGCCCGCCGACGCCGATCGCCGCGGTGACCGACCGCAACGGAGCACCGGTGGCGATCAAGGAAGCGCCGTGCGAGCAGGCGGTGCCCGAAGGCCTGGCGAACACCCTGGCGGTCGGGATGAGCAAAGACGACCAGCCGGGCGGCACCTCGTTCCAGGCGGCCAACGGCGTCGGCTGGAACCGGCCGATGATCGGCAAGACGGGCACGACGCAGGGCAACGTGTCGGCGGCCTTCGTCGGCGGCACCCCGCAGCTGGCCGGATCGGCGATGACGTTCAAGTTCGGCGGCGGCCAGGGCGGTATCTGCGACGCCGGCCCGGGCAACGTCCGTGTCTGCGGCGGCGGCGGGAACATCTTCGGTGGCAAGGCCCCGGCGCGAACGTGGTTCGGCGCGATGAAGAACATCATGGAAGGTCAGCCACCCGCGGATCTGCCGCAGCCCGACCCGAAGTACATGGGCGGCGGCGCCCGCTAGGTCAAGCTCGAACGGCGGGGCGGGAGATGCGGCACTCCCGCCCCGTCCCCGTTTCCGCCCGCCGGATCCGCTTTCCGATCCGGGCTCCGTCAGCTGTTTCCCATCTCCGACAGGATTTCCGTGTTCCACCACTGGTAGAGCTTGTCGAGATCGTCGTTCGTGGTGATCTTCGGGGCCAGCAGGATGCCCGCCACCAGGTTCTTCTTCTCCGTCCACACCAGCTGGGCCGGGTCGCCCAGGAAGCAGGTCAGGTACTCGCCGGGGACCGGGTTGCGGACCTCCGCCCGGTAGTACGTGCCCCAGATCTTGGGGTACTTGTCCGGGCGGCACGCTCCCTGCGCGTCGTTGCGGGTGAGGCCCTGCGTCTTCACGATGTCCTGGAAGAACGCGTCCATCGCGGCGGCGTCGGCGAAGCGGAGGAATCGCGCGCCGGTCGGCTCCGCGAACCAGACGTTGCCGATCTTGACGTCACCGACGGTCGAACCGGCGCACTCGACCGCCGCGGCCGTTCCGGCGGGCGCTGCCGCGTCGGTGCACGTCCGGTAGATCGGCGGCAGCGCGGCGGCCAGCCGTTCGTCGTGCGGCGGCTTCGATTCCGAAGTGGACGGTGCTTCCGTGGAAATTTTCGTTGCCGGTGCGGAGGTTTCGCCGGTGACCGGGGGGTTCGTCGGTCCCGGACCGGCCGTCTGGGTCGTTCTGTCCTTCGTCACGACGTAGGTGATCACCAGCGCCACCACGACGACTCCGGCCAACGCGGCGCACAGCGCGATCCACCGGTTCCGCGGTGACTTCGGGGCCGGCGGAGCGATCGGCGACGGTCCGGTGAACGGACCCGGGCGCGGCGCCGCCGGGAGCGGCATCGGCCGTGGCGGGGTCATCGGCGCCGGAGCAGGGTGCGAAACCAGGCCCGGCAACGTCTTCTGCCACGTCGGGATCGGCGGGGCCGGTGCCGTCACCGCCGCCCGGACGGCGTCGGCGAACGCCCCCGCCGTCGGGTACCGGTCCGCGGGGTTCTTCGCCATTCCACGCGCCACGACCGCGTCCAACGCCGCCGGCAGACCCGGGCGCGCCCGCGAAAGCACCGGCGGTGGCGCGGTCAGGTGCGCGCCCATCTGCGCGGCCGCGCCCTCCGCCGGAAACGGGCGGTGCCCGGTGAGACACTCGAAGAACACGCACGCGAGCGCGTAGACGTCGACGAGGCCGGTGATCGGGGCGTCGCCGAAGCGTTCCGGCGCCATGTAGTCGAGGGTGCCGATCACGTTGCCGGTGCCGGTGATCGACGTCCCTTCGGCGGTCATCGACCGCGCGATGCCGAAGTCCACCAGGTACACGAAGTCCGCGCTCGTCACGAGCACGTTCGACGGCTTGACGTCGCGGTGCACCAGGCCGTCCGCGTGGGCGGCGTCCAGCGCGCCCGCGACCTGGGCCACGATCCCGGCGGCCCGCGCGGGGTCGAGCGGCCCGTCCGCCAGGAGCTCCTTGAGGTCGCGGCCTTCGACGAGCCGCATGTCGAGGTACAGGCGGCCGTCGATCTCGCCGTAGGCGTGGATCGGGATCACGTGCGGTTCCCGCAGCCGCGCGACGATCTGTGACTCGCGGCGGAAGCGCGCGCGGAAGGCTTCGTCGGTGACGAACGGCTCGGACAACAGTTTCAGCGCGACGACACGATCATGCGCGGTGTCATACGCGCGGTAGACCTCGCCCATGCCGCCGCGGCCCAGCAGGCCTTCGATCCGGTACGGCCCGAACTGCTCCATCGTTCTCCCCAAGCCCCCCGGCTTCGGAACCCGTCTTCGGGCCGACGCAGATGCTAAGCGGCAGGTTCCCCGAAACGGCGGTGAAGTCATCCAACTGTTGAGCACGTATCCTGGAGTTCGTGAGCACGCTCAGTAACACACGCACGTCGGGGGCGACGGCAGCGCGCGTCGCCGCGGGGACGCTGGCGCTCGGCGCCGCGACCCTCGGTTACGCCGTCGGGATCGAACGGCGCCGCTGGACCCTCCGCACCGCCGAACTGCCGGTGCTGGCGCCCGGCTCGCGGCCGTTCACCATCCTGCACGTTTCGGACCTGCACATGCTGCCCGGTCACCACAGCAAGCAGCGCTGGGTCGCCGCGCTCGACGAGCTGAACCCGGACCTCGTCGTCAACACCGGCGACAACCTGTCGCACCGGACGGCCGTCCCGTCGGTGCTGCGCGCGCTGGGCCCGCTGCTCGACCGGCCCGGCGTGTTCGTCTTCGGCAGCAACGACTACTACGCGCCCAAGCCGAAGAACCCGGCCCGCTACCTGATGCCGCAGGGCAAGAAGAAGCGCATCCACGGCATCCAGCTGCCGTGGCGCGACCTGCGCGCGGCGTTCGTCGAGCACGGCTGGACCGACCTGACGCACGTCCGCCGCACGATCGACGTCGGCGGGCAGCGGGTGTTCGCGGCCGGCGTCGACGACCCGCACCTGCGTCGCGACCGCTACGCCGACATCGCGGGCCCGGCCGACAGCGGCGCGTCCGTCCGCATCGGCGTCACGCACTCGCCGGAGCCGCGGGTGCTCGACACGTTCGCCACGGACGGTTACGACCTCGTCCTGGCCGGCCACACCCACGGAGGCCAGCTCCGGCTCCCGGGTTACGGCGCGATCATCACCAACTGTGACCTGGATCGCAGCCGGGCGCGGGGCGCCTCGAGGTGGGGGGCGCACATGTGGCTGCACGTCTCGGCCGGGCTGGGGACTTCACCGTGGGCACCGGCCCGGTTCGCCTGCCCGCCGGAGGCGAGCCTGTTGACCCTGGTCGCGCGCGGATCGGGGTCGAACGAACCGCGTAAGTCGGCCCCCCGGAAAGCCCGGGACACCGTCCGCTAGACTTCTCCACGACCCGTTAAGCAGTACCTCGGGGTGTGGCGCAGCTTGGTAGCGTGCCTCGTTCGGGTCGAGGAGGTCGTGGGTTCGAATCCCGCCACCCCGACGAGTAAGAGCCGGTGTCTTCGGACACCGGCTCTTCTGGTTTCAGGGTCTGGTCGCCGTCACCTCGACCCAGCACTGGCTGAAGTCGCCGTCGCCGCTGCGGACCCAGGTCAGTGCCGAGCGGGCCGCACTCGCCAGCTGGTCGCGGTCGCGGCCGAACTGCGGGTCCGCCACCGCCTCGCCCAGCCGGGATTCCACGTACTGCGCCAGACCGCGGTACGTCATGTCCTCGCGGTAGCGGGCACGCGAGACGATCTCGGTGAACCCCGCCGACGCGCAGTGGTCCGCGATCGTGCGGCCGGCGAACGGGTCACCGCCCGCCCGGCGGCGCAGCAGGTGGTGACCGCGCAAAGCGGCATCGACGTTCGCCGTCTTCGGGCGCAGGCGGGCCTTGCTCCAGTCCGATGTGGACAGGGCCAGCCGTCCGCCTGGGCGAAGCACCCGGCACAGTTCGGCCAGCGCATCCCGGGGGGCGGCCAAGTGCTCGAACAGCGCGTGGGAGAACGCCACATCAACGCTGCCGTCGGCGAAGGGCAGGTCGTACGCCGACGCCACCACGAAGTCCACTGTGGAGCGTCCGGCGCGGCGGGCGGCGTCCCGGGCCATCGCGATCTGGCCCGCGTCGCGGTCGACGCCCGTCACCCGGGCCTCCGCGGCGAGGCCCAGGGTGATCGAGCCGGGACCGCAGCCGAGGTCGACCACCCACATGCCTGGTCGGAACAGGGGCTGGGCGAACGTCGCGCGCTCCGCCGCCGTGCGCGCGGACATCATCGACACCGCGTCTCGCCCGTAGCCCGGCGCGTAACCCTCCAGCACCTCGCACACAGTACGGCCAGAAGGTGGCAGGATCGAGGGGTGAGCACGCAGTCAGCCAAGCAATTCCCGCCCGCGGTGGTCCCGGACCGGCTGTTCGACGACGCCGAAGCCGAAGCCCGCTGGCGCGCCCGCTTCCACGCCCCGCGCATCTCCGTGCCCGAATGGGCCCGCGACGCCCCGGAAGCCAACGTCTACGCCTCCAACGCCAGCGGTGTCTGGGAGGTCTACGCCTGGAACCGCACGACCGGCGAGCACCGCCGCGTCACCGACCGGCCCAACGGCACCCTGTACTCGACGCCGTCCCCGGACGGCGCGTGGATCTGGTGGTTCGACGACACCGACGGCGACGAGTTCGGCTCCTGGGTCCGCGAGCCGTTCGCCGCGACCGCGGGCAGCAAGCCGGAGAAGGCCGTCCCGGACGTCCACGACGGCTACCAGGCCGGGCTCGAGATCGGCGCGAAGATCGTCGCGGTCGGTGTCTCGACCGACGACGGCAGCGAACTGTTCGCCCGGATCGGCGGCGAGACGCGCCGCTTCTACAACCACCCGGACGACGCCGGCATCGCGGCCCTGTCCCGCGACGAGAGCCTGATCGCGATCTCGCACTCCGAGCACGGCGACTCGCGCCACCCCGCGCTGCGGGTGCTCGCGACCGACGGATTCGAAGCCGTCGCCGAGAAGTGGGACGGCGAGGGCAAGGGCCTCTCCGCGCTTGAATTCTCCCCGCTGCCCGGCGACCAGCGCCTGCTGGTGGTGCACGAGCGCCGCGGCCGCGAGGAGCTGCTGGTCTGGGACGTCCGGGCGGACACCGAGACCGAAATCGAACTGGACCTGCCGGGCGAGGTCGTCGCGGGCTGGTACCCGGACGCGCGCGCCCTGCTCGTCGTCCACTTCCACGACGGCCGCAATGCGTTGTACCGCTACGACCTCGACTCGGCCGAACTGTCCTCATTGGACACTCCGGCCGGCCGGATCGGCGGCGCGGGCGTCCGCCCGGACGGCACGGTCGAGTACTCGTGGTCCAGCGCCGCCGAGCCGACCGCGGTCCGGGCGCGGACCACCGGCGGCACCGACGCGATCCTGCTCGAGCCGCCGGGTGAGCGGGCGCCGGGCTCAGAGCCGGTGACCGACGCGTTCGTCGAAGGCGTCGGCGGGCGGATCCACGCGCTCGTCTCGCGGCCTTCGGGTGCGCCGGAGGGCCCGCTGCCCACGGTGTTCTCCCTGCACGGCGGCCCGCACGCGGCGGACGAGGACCGCTTCTCGGCCTACCGCGCGACCTGGCTCGACGCCGGGTTCGCCGTGATCGAGGTCAACTACCGCGGCTCGACCGGCTACGGCTCGGCCTGGCGCGACGCCATCGAGGGCCGGCCCGGCCTGACCGAGCTGGAGGACGTCGCCGCGGTCCACGACTGGGCCGTCCGAACCGGACTCAGCGACCCGGCGAAGTGCGTCGTGAACGGCGCTTCGTGGGGCGGCTACCTGTCCCTGCTCGCGCTCGGCACGCAGCCGTCGCGGTGGGCGGCGGGTGTCGCCGGGGTGCCGGTGGCGGACTACGTCGCCGCGTACGAGGACGAGATGGAGCAGCTGCGCTCGTTCGACCGCGGGATCTTCGGCGGCTCGCCGGAGGACGTGCCCGCGGTGTACCGGGAGTGCTCGCCGATCACGTACGTCGACGCGGTGACGGCGCCGGTGCTCGTGCTGGCCGGCGACAACGACCCGCGCTGCCCGATCCGCCAGATCGAGAACTACCTCGACCAGCTCGGCGGCCGCGACCTGCACCACGAGTTCTACCGCTACGACGCGGGCCACGGCTCGCTGGTGATCGCCGAGACGATCAAGCAGACGTCGATCGAGGTTCACTTCGCACTGCGGGCCCTCGGCCTGCGCTGACCCACAAAAGTTCGTGAAGGCCACCTTGAGGAACTTGTAGTTCCTCAAGGTGGCCTTCACGAACTTTCAGCGTTCGGAGTACAGGACGCCGCCGGTGGCCCAGTGGTCGGCGCCGACCTCGACGAGCGTCACCTGGACACCTTCGGGCTTGCCGCCGCAGGTGCGGACGAAGGCATCGGTCAGCTCGCGGACCAGGGCACTCTTCTGCGCCGGCGTGCGGCCGGGGAACATGGCAACGCTGATCATCGGCATGGCGGCTCCTGCACTAGGTGGACGCCGCGAAGCCTAGAGCCCGCGGTTCACCGACTGCAGCCGGCCGACCGCGGCCGCGTCACCCTCGAAGTCGAGGTCGACGGCGTCGCGGCCGAAGACGAACAGCAGCAGGTCCACCGGCTCCCCGACGACGGTCACGGGATCGGGCCCGGTCTTGACGGCGGCCTCGCGCCCGTCCTTGGTACGCAGCGTCACGCCGACAGGCGACTTGCGAAGGTTCAGCTTCGCCGACTGCTTCGCCGATCGCCAGGCGGCGGCGTCCCGGGTGGGATCCGCGGGCCGCGGCTCCCAGCCGTCCTGCGCGCGCCGGACGTCCTCGTGGTGCACGAGGAACTCGGCGGTGTTGGTGAGTTCGTCGAGCGGGCCGATCGCGGTGGGCCAGAACCTCGACGGCCCGGTCCGCACCTGCTCGACCAAGCTCGCCCAGGGCTTCGCGGCGTACCGGTCCTGCACCTTTTGGGTGTATCCGGCGAGCGCGGGCACGATGATGCCGGGAGCGGCATCCGCCCGGTGCTCACGCACGACGAGGTGCGCGGCGAGATCCCGCGTGGTCCAGCCGTCGCACAACGTCGGTGCGTCGGGCCCGAGTTCATCGAAGAGAGCGCTCAGCGCCCGGCGTTCGTCAGCAGCGACACCCATGGCAGCGACGTTACCCGTCGGTAGACGCCCTGGCGACGGGATGTGAGCTAGTGGTGGAACGCCGTCGCCCGGGCGAGGTCCTTCGGATGGCCGCCCGACTGCTCCAGCTCCGGGAGGAACCGCGTCAGATCCGCCAGCAGCAGGTCCGCCAGGTCGTGCGTGAAGCCGTTGCGGACCACGATGCGCAACACCGCCAGATCCGTCCGGTTCTCCGGGAACGTGTACGCCGGCACCAGCCAGCCCCGCTCGCGCAACCGGCGGGACACGTCGAAGACGTCGAACCCGGCGTCCGGGCGGGTCGTGAACGCGAACACCGGCAGCTGGTCGCCGCGCGTCAGCAAGGAGAACGGACCGAGAGCCGCGATCCCGGATGACAGGTGCACAGCCACGTCACGGGAAGCCTGCTGCACCGCCTGGAACCCGGAACGGCCCAGCCGCACGAACGTGTAGTACTGGGCCGCGACCTCGGCGCCCGGGCGGGAGAAGTTCAACGCGAACGTCGGCATGTCGCCGCCGAGGTAGTTGACGTTGAACACCAGCTCGGCCGGCAGCGCGGCCTTGTCGCGCCAGAGCACCCAGCCGACGCCCGGGTACACCAGCCCGTACTTGTGGCCCGACGTGTTGATCGACGCCACGCGCGGCAGGCGGAAGTCCCACTCCAGGTCTGGGTCGAGGAACGGGGCGATCATCGCGCCCGAGGCGCCGTCGACGTGCACCGGGATGTCCCAGCCGGTGCGCTGTTCCAGAGCATCCAGAGCCGCGGCGATCTCCGCAACCGGCTCGTAGCTGCCGTCGAACGTCGAGCCGAGGATCGCGACCACACCGATCGTGTTCTCGTCGCAGCGGGCCACCGCCTCGTCCGCCGTGAGGTGGTAGCGGTCGCCGTCCATCGGGACCAGCCGGGGCTCGACTTCCCAGTACTCGCAGAACTTCTCCCAGCACACCTGGACGTTCGCGCCCATCACCAGGTTCGGCTTGCCACCGCGGTCGAGGCGGGCCCAGCGCCGCTTCAGCGCCATCCCGGCGAGCATGCACGCCTCCGACGAACCGGTCGTCGAGCAGCCCATGACGTCCGCGGGATCGGGCGCGTGCCACAGGTCGGCGAGGATGTTCACGCAGCGCCGCTCGAGCTCGGCCGTCTGCGGGTACTCGTCCTTGTCGATCATGTTCTTGTCGACGCACTCGGCCATCAGCTCGCGCGCCTGCGGCTCCATCCACGTCGTGACGAACGTGGCGAGGTTGAGCCGCGCGTTGCCGTCCAGCATCAGTTCGTCGCGCACCAGCTGCAGTGCGGTGTCCGGCGGCAGCGAATCGTCGCGCAGCTTGTCGTGCGGCATGACGAACTGCGCCGCGAGCGCCGGGTTCGCCCCCGCGTACAACGGGTTCGTCCCGGCCGTGCGGTCCGGGTGATCGGCTTTCCCCTGATGCAAGACCATGCCACCGAACGTACTGGCCCGCACCGACGAAAAAGGGCCGTTCCGTCTGGAACGGCCCTTTCGTGCGGAAAAAACTAGGCCTGCTGGGCCTGCCACATCCAGTGCGCCTCTTCCAGCGCCCGGGTGATCTCGATCAGCAGGTCCTGCGTGACGAGGTCGCTCTTGTCTGTCTCGTCGATGCGCCCGCGCAGCCGCTCGATGAGCGCCGAGAGGATGTCGACGATCGCGGCGACCGTGGACTCGACCGACTGCCAGTTGTCCGGGTACTCGGGCACGCCCGAGCTCTCGACGACGGTCTTGGCCTTGCCGTTCGGCGAGACGCCGATGGCGTTGGCGCGCTCGGCGACCTCGTCGACGTACTGACGCGCGGTGTTCACGAGCTCGTCGAGCTGCAGGTGCGCACTGCGGAAGTTCGATCCGACGACGTTCCAGTGCGCCTGCTTGGCGATGAGGGACAGGTCGACCAGATCGACCAGCGTCGCCTGGAGGGCGTTGCCGGTGATCTCCTTGTCGGCCTCGGAAAGCGGGCTCTTGATCGGAGACTTGCTCATCTCTGGTGTTCCTTTCCTCGGACTCGGTTCGACCTGGAAACGGGGGTCAGACAGTCGCCGAAAGCGCGACCTCGATGTTGCCGCGGGTCGCGTTGGAGTAGGGGCACACCTGGTGCGCCTGCTCGACCAGCTGGTCGGCCTGGGCCTGCTCGAGGCCCGGCAGCGAGACGTTCAGCGCGACGCCGAGGCCGAACCCGACCTCCTGCTTGAGCACGCTGACCTCCGCGGTCACGGTCGAGCCGTTCAGCGGCACCTTCGCCTGGCGGGCGACCAGCTGCAAGGCGCTGTGGAAGCAGGCCGAATAGCCGGCCGCGAACAGCTGCTCGGGGTTGGTCTTGTCCCCACCGGGGCCACCCATCTCCTTCGGGATGGCCAGCGACTCGTCGATGACGCCGTCGGAGGACGTCACTTCGCCGTTGCGGCCGTCGCCGCGAGCCGTCGCCACCGCGGTGTAAAGCGCCTGACCCATGTTTCAGCCTGCCTTCTGTCCGTGGACGCCCCACAGCGGACGTCTCACTGAGCACAACATCCCGCACCGCGGAACGGTGCCCCCACATGGCAGGCATCACGTCTGAGTTGTTACCCGGCGGCCACCGGGCGAAACCTCTGTGCCCAATCGGGGCTCCGCCCCGGGCCGGGGGCTCCGCCACCCGGAACCCCCGAAATCCTCATGCGCCGCGCATCACCGCGAATTCCGCGACCTGCCGCCCGATCAGGCGAAGGGTGCGGACGCTCTTCTCGTCCGACGCGCCGTCGCCTTCGTCGAACTTGGTCTCGGCCGAGTTGATCGAGCCGCCCAGCGGGGTGGGCCAGCCACGCAGGGCGTGCGTGATCGTGCGGAGCTGCTCGAGCGTGGTCACCGCGGCCTGCCAGCCGTACGCGACGGCGGCGAGGCCGACCGCACGGCCGTCCAGGTAGGGGCGGCGGTCTTCGCGCAGGTCCTCGACGTAGTCCAGGGCGTTCTTGACCAGGCCGGACAGCGCCCCGTGGTAGCCGGGCGAGACGACGATGAGCCCGTCCGCCTCCCGGATGGCCTCCACCAGCAGGGTGGCGCGCTCTTCGCGCTCGGGGACGCCGGCGTCGTAGAACGGCAGCACGAGTTCCGGGCCGGTGATCAGCCGGGTCCGGACGCCCGCTTCCGCGGCGCCGTCGAGCGCGATCCGCAGCGCGCGTTCGGACTGGGAGCCCTCACGCAGGGAGCCGCCGATCCCGAGCACGTTGATCGTCCTGGCTGAAGTCACGTTTCCAGGCTAACGCCTCTACTTAACTGGAGGACCAGACTCTGGGACCGAGGTCCTGGTCACAGCTGGACCAGTTACCTACTGACAAGTAACCTCCAGGGCAGACCCGAGGCCCGTGGAGGCACCATGGCGATCCCGCTCCCCGTCCGCGCCCAGGCGGCCGCGTCCCAGCTCGCGTTCTGGCTGCCCACCCCGGTGCGGCGGGCGGTCGCGGGCCGGACCGTCCGCATCGACGGCCAGGACCTCGCGCTCGACGCCCAGCTGCTCCTCCGGCTCCAGCGGATCGCTCGAGCCGAGCTGGTGCAGGGCTCGGTCGAGCAGTCGCGGGCCCTGCTCGACGCGGGCCGGCACCTGGTCAGCGGCAAGCCGATCGAGCCGGTCTCGGTGCGCGAGATCGCCGTCCCGACGCCCGACGGTGATCTACCGGCGACGCTGTACACGCCGGTCGGGCTGCCCGAGAAGTCCCCGCTGCTGGTGTTCTTCCACGGCGGCGGCTGGGTGATCGGCACCCGGGCGAGCCACGACAACGCCGTCCGCTTCCTGGCCAAGCACGCCGGCGTCCGGGTGCTGTCGATCGAGTACCGGCTCGCGCCGGAGTTCCCGTTCCCGGCGGCGACGGAAGACGCGCTGGCGGCGTTCGAGTACGCGGTCGCGAAGGCGGGCGACCTCGGCGCGGACCCGGCGCGGATCGCGGTGGGCGGCGACAGCGCGGGCGGCAACCTCGCCGCCGTGACGGCCCAGCAGGCCGTGCGCCGCGGCGGTCCGGTCCCGGCCTTCCAGCTGCTGATCTACCCGGCGACGGACTTCGCGCGGCGGTACCGCTCGCAGGACCTGTTCGCCGAGGACCTGTTCCTGACCGACGTGCACATGAAGTGGTTCGAAGGCCACTACGTGCCGGAGGGCACGGACCTGGCCGACCCGCGGCTCTCGCCGCTGCACGCCGACGATCTGAGCGGCCTGCCGCCGGCGTTGGTCGTCACGGCGGGCTTCGACCCGTTGCGCGACGAGGGCGAGGCGTACGCGGAGAAGCTGCGCGAGGCGGGCGTCGAAGTGGCGTTGCGCCGGCACGAGGACCTGATCCACGGGTTCATCAACTTCACCGGCGTCGGCACCCGGTTCCGGGAAGCGCTGGCGGAGACCGCGGGGGCACTGCGGCAGGGATTGTCCCCAGTGCACTGACCCGCCCCGCACGGGGAACGCCCCGGAGCCCGGCGCGGAGAAATGTCCGCGGCCGGGCTCCGGGCCCCCTGTTTCCTGCGGTGGCTACGACCCTGGGACCGGCAACGGTGGCAGCGGCAGCGGCGGCACCGGCAGGGCGCCGAGCAGACCGCCCAGGATGCCGGTCAGGGCACCCAGCAGCGCCTTGAGAAGGTCGCTGACGATCTTCAGCGGACCGGGCAGGTCCGGGATCGGCGGCAGCGGCAACGGCGGCAGCTGGCGCGCCTTCGCCTTCGGGTCGGCCAGGAGCCGGGTGGACTCGTCGGCGCGGCCCTTGGCCAGACCGGCCAGCTGCCCGGTCTCGGTCTGGATCGTGTAGCGCTTGCCGGCCGCGATGTCCGCGAGCACCGGGCTCAGCTGACCCAGGTCCGTCCGCGTGGCACCGACGTCGCCCGCGTAGGCCACCTTGGTGAGGTCGTCACGCATCTGGAGCACCTGCGCGGCGAGGGCCTGGGTGCTGGAGGAACCCTTGCCCCCTTCCTGGCTCGCCGACGCGATCCCCGCCGTCGCCACCGCCAGCAGACTGCCGGCGGCTACCAGGGCGATGACTCGCCCGAACTTGGCTTTCATTCCTTACCTCCTGGCCTCGGGAGACCTGACGGGTTAAATCGATACCCCCCGTGTCGGAGATAAGCCACCCGATCACCGGTTCGGGATGTTTAACACCCTTACGTGCCGGATCTGAATGAAGCGAACTGGCCCGCATTGGATTAACCGCAAAACCTTGCCCTTCCCCCTGGAGATCATCATGACCGATTCCGAGGATCACTGCTGGTAACATCGGTCCACTTTGGAACAGTTCGGTAACCCACACGAGTGTAAACAGTGATCATTTAGCTTCATCACTCCGTCGGACCGCGTGTCTCGACTGCTCCAGATGGGGCGTCCCCCACGCTCGCACCGCCACCCACACGGTTTCCGCCCGAGGTGGATGCGGAAATGCGAATTCAATTCCGGAATTCGACGCCGCTCACAGCGGCAGTCCCGCTTCCAGGTGGGCCAGCGCCTTGTCGAGGATCACCAGGGTGTCGGCGCCGGGATCCGCCGCGGCACCGGCGAACGCGGCCATGACCACGCCGACCACCGCACCCGCCCAGTTGCGGACCTCGAAGTCGTCCACCGCTCGCCCGGTGCGCCGCGCGGCCAGCCCGGCCAGCAGGTCGATCCCCTCGGCGAACTTGTCCATCACCGCGGTGCGCAGCTCCGGCTCCCGGAACACCAGCAGCTGCCGCTCGCGCTCCCGCTCCCAGTCTTCGGCGGGGATCTGCGCGCGGATGCTGTCCGCGGTCGCCCGCAACGCGGCCGCCGGGCTGAGCTCGGGCGGCTGCCCGAGCGCGGCTTCGATGAGCACCGGGTCGAACGGGTCGTAGAGGACTGTCGCCTCCTTCGTCGGGAAGTACCGGAAGAAGGTGCTGGGCGAGATCTCCGCCGCGGCCGCGATCTGGTCGACGGTCGTGGCGCTGTAGCCCTGCTCGTGGAACAGCCGCAACGCGTGCCGCTGGATCGCGGCACGCGTCCTGGCTTTCTTCCGCTCCCGCAGTCCTGTGGGCTCGATGGGCTCAGCCGGCGACGACGTCATGCTCCGATTCTCGCGGTTGCGCTCCCACGGCCGCCCGGCCGGGCAGGAACACCAGCGCGAGCAGCGCCCCGGCGACGGTGAGGCCGGCGCACACCCACAGCGTCGCGGCCATCCCGCCGGTGAACGCGGCCCGCGCGGACGCCGCGAGCTCGGGCCGGTGGAGCCGCTCCGCCACGGCGACCGCACCCGAGGCGCTGCCGCGCACCGCGTCGGCGACCGGCGCGGGCAGTCCCCCGACGTCGACGCCGTCGCGGTAGCCGCCGTTGAGCACCGTCCCCAGCACCGCGACGCCGATGGTGCCGCCGACCTGGCGCAGCACCTGGATCAAGGCCGAACCGGCGCCCGAGCGGCCTTCGGTGAGCGCGCCCATCGCCATCGTCATCAGCGGCGGGAGCGTGGCGCCGGTGCCCAGCCCGATGACGAGCTCCCAGCCCACGGTGGCGCCGTAGCCACCCGACGGCGACGTCGTCGAACCCCAGGCCAGCCCGGCCGCGAGCAGCACGAACCCGCCCGCGACGACCGCGCGCACGCCCACGACGGCGACCAGCCGCTCGGCGAGCTTCGCCGACACCAGCATCCCGGCGATCAGCGGCAGCAGCCGCACGCCGGTCTGCAGCGCGTCGGCGCCCTGCACCGCCTGGAACAGCTGCGGAAGCACGAACAGCAGGCCCATCAGCGCGAAGGACGCCACCGTGGCGAGCACCGCGCCCCAGACGAACCGTGGCTCCCGGAACAACGCGAGGTCGGTGAGGGGCGCGGCCACCCGCGTCTGCGCCCAGCAGAACACCGCCACCAGCGCGCCGCCCAGCGTGATCAGGCCGTACGTCTCCGGGTCTGTCCAGCCGTGCTCGCCCGCGTGGACGAAGCCGTAGGTGAGCGCGACCAGCCCGGCCGTCGAGAGCGCGATACCCGGGAAGTCGATCCGGCCGCCGCCGGAGCCCGGCGTCAGCGGCACAAGGAACAGCACCGCGACGACGCCGACCACGGTCAGCGGGACGTTGATGAGGAACACCGAGCCCCACGCGAAGTGGTCGAGCAGCCAGCCGCCGAGCAACGGCCCGAGCGGGATGCCGGCGAACATCGCCATCACCCACGTCGTCAGCGCCTTCGCCCGCTCCTCCGGCGGAAACAGGATGTTCAGCAGCGAGAGCGAGAGCGGGATGAGGAACGCGGCGCCGACGCCGAGCCCGATGCGGGCGGCGATCAGCTCGCCCGGCGAACCGGCGTAGGCGCACCACAGCGAGGCCAGCCCGAACACCGCGAGCGCGCCGAGCAGCAGTTTCTTCGGCCCGAACCGGTCGCCGAGCAGGCCGGCGGGCAACAGCAGCGCGGCCAAGGCCAGCGTGTAGGCGTTGCCGAACCACTGCAGCTGCGTGGTGGTGGCGCCGAGGTCGACGGCCAGCGTCGGCACGGCGACGTTGAGCACGGTCAGGTCGAGCCCGATGGTCAGCAGGCTCACCGCGAGCGCGCCGAGCGCCCACCACCTGCGTGGATGCACTTGAGTCATAGTGACCCCCAATTGATAGTGACTACCAAATGAGAGTAACTCTCATAATCTTCCGGCGCCAGGGGGCACGGTGGCGGAAATATGTTGCACGCGCGTACCACCTTGGGTTCTCATCGAGGACGTGCCGCTGCAGCCCTACCGCCGGGTGCTCTCCGTCCCCCGCGTCCCCTCGACGATGGCCCTGATGTTCCTGGCGCGCCTCCCGATGACCATGAGCGGCGTGCTGATGACGCTGTACATCGTCACCGGGCTCGGCCGCGGCTACGGCGCCGCCGGACTGGTCGGCGGCGGCGTCACGCTCGGGATGGCGCTCGGCGCGCCGCTGCTCGGCCGCTGCTTCGACCGGTACGGGCTGCGTCCGGTCGTCGCGGTCTGCGGGATCGGCACGACGGCGTTCTGGGCCGCCGCGCCGCACCTGCCGTTCGAAGCACTCGCCGTGGTCGCGGTCCCGGCCGGGATGCTCTCGGTGCCGGCCGGCTCACTGGCCCGGCAGGTCCTGGCCACGCTCGTGCCGCCGGAAGAGCGCCGCGCGGCCTACTCACTCGACACCATCTCGATCGAAGCGACGTTCATGATCGGCCCGGCGGCCGGCATCGCGGCCATCACGGCGTTCTCCCCGACGTGGACGCTGACCGCGCTCGGCGTGCTCTTCGGCAGCACGGCGTTCCTGATCTGGCTGGTCGACCCGCCGATCCGGGAGGGCGCCGGCCAGGCGGAGGAGCTCGGCCCCCGACCGCCGCTGCGGAGCTGGCTCACCGGCCGGCTGGTGGGAACCCTGCTGATCGCGTGCGGCGCGTTGTTCGTGCTCGTCGGCACCGAGCTGGCGACGCTGGCGGCTCTGCGCGCGAACGGCGAGCTCGGCGTGACCGGGCTGGTCATCGCGGTGATGTGCGCGGCGTCGATCCTCGGCGGCGTCGTGCACGGCGCGGTGAAGCGATCGCTGCCGCAGGGCGTGCTGATGCTGCTGCTCGCGCTGCTGGTGATCCCGGTCGGCCTGGCGGACCACCCGTGGTGGCTGCTGATGCTCGTGCTGATCCCGACCAACCTGCTGTGCGCGCCGACCCTGGCGGCGACGACCGAGACCGTGAGCCGGATCGCCCCGCCGCAGGTCCGCGGCGAGGCCATGGGCCTGCAGGACGCCTTCACCCGGCTCGGCCTGGCTGTCGGCGGCCCGGTGGTCGGCTTCGCGATCGACCACTCGAGCCCGGAGTGGGGCTTCGCCGCGGCCGGCCTCGGCGGCCTGGTGATCGCCGCGGCGGGCCTGCTCCGCCGCCGCTCGCCCGTGCCGGAACCGGCACTGGCCGAAAGCCGCGGCTAGCGAATCTGCCGCGGCTCTCGTGAGTGGTAATTAGGGTTAGAACCCTAATTACCACTCACGACGAGCCGCGGCAGACTGCTCAGCTGCAGGCGGTGCGGAGCGCGTCGAGCTTCTTGATGTTGCGCTGCACCCACTTGGCCACGACGCCGGCGTCCTCGATGCGTTCCTTCTGCACCTCGACGTATGAATCGGCCATGCCGAGCAGCGCGTTCTTGACGTTCTGGTCCTGGACGTCGCCCGCGAGCTCGCGCAGCCGCTTCTCCTTGTCCTCGGCGCGCGCCTTGAACTTCGCCGGGTCGACCAGCGGGTTCAGGTCGGCGAGCCCGAGCGCCTCGGTGCACGCCGCGACCTTGTCCGCCGTCCGGCTCCCCTGGTCGACCGCGTTGCCGACCTCGGCGCACCCGCTCAGCAAAAGTGCACCCGCGGCCAGCAGCGCGGTCATCGTTCCACCCCTCGTCATGGCGCCAAAGGTACCGTCAGCCCTTGACGCAGACCACCTGCTTGAGGTGCGCCACCACCTCGACCAGGTCCGTCTGCGCACGAATCACCGTTTCGATGTCCTTGTACGCCGCCGGGATCTCGTCGACCACGCCGGAGTCCTTGCGGCACTCGACACCGGCCGTCTGCGCCGCGAGGTCGTCGGCGGTGAACAGCTTCTTCGCCTTGTTCCGCGACATCCGGCGGCCCGCGCCGTGCGACGCCGACTGGAACGACGACTCGTTGCCCAGCCCGCGGACGATGTACGAACCGGTCCCCATGCTGCCCGGGATGATCCCGAGGTCACCCGACCCGGCGCGGATCGCGCCCTTCCGGGTGACGAGCAGCTCGACGCCGTCGTAGGTCTCCTCGGCGACGTAGTTGTGGTGGCACGAGATCGCGTCGTCGAAGGTCACCTGCGGGAGCTCGTCCCGGACCGCCTGCTTCACCAGTGCGACCATCGTGGCGCGGTTGCGCGCCGCGTAGTCCTGCGCCCAGAACAGGTCGCGCCGGTAGGCCTGCATCTCCGGCGTGCCGGCGACGAACACCGCCAGGTCGGGGTCGGGCAGGTCGGCGTTGTGCGGCAGCTTGCGCGCGACGGCCATGTGCCGCTCGGCCAGCTCCTTGCCGATGTTGCGCGAACCCGAGTGCAGCATCAGCCAGACCCGGCCCTCGTCGGCGCCGCCCTGCTCGAGGCAGACCTCGATGAAGTGGTTGCCGCCGCCGAGGCTCCCGATCTGCCGCGCGGCCCGGTCGTGCAGCTCCTGGACGCCGCTGTGCAACTCGCCGAACTGCTTCCAGAACGCGTCCCAGCCACCGACACCGTGCACCTTCGCCGGGTTCACGGGCGTCTTGTGCAGCCCGAAGCCGACGGGCACGGTGTTTTCGATGCGCCGGCGCAGCTTCCCGAGGTCGTCGGGCAGGTCGCTCGCGGTGAGCGACGTCCGGACGGCACTCATCCCGCACCCGATGTCGACCCCGACGGCGGCGGGCGAGACGGCGTCGCGCATGGCGATGACGCTGCCGACGGTCGCACCCTTGCCGTAGTGGACGTCGGGCATCACGGCGACACCGTGCACCCACGGCAGGTTCGCGACGTTGTGCAGCTGCCGCATGGCCTGGTCTTCGACCGACGCGGGGTCCGCCCACATCCGGATCGGGACGCGGGCGCCTTCGACAGCGGTGTACATGGTTTCCTCCCCTTGACTTGCTTGCGGGGATCAGGATCTCCCGTGGAGACGATTCGGACAAGGCGATTTCCGATCGTCCACTGTGGAGGAAGCCCGAAGGTCTTGAATGACTCATTCAGGACCTCGGAGGTCCTGAATGAGTCATTCAAGACGCCGCAGCCGCCGAAAAGCGGCCGGGACGCGTGAAGGCGCCGTCAGAGCTGCTGGGCCACCAGCTCCGCGATCTGCACGGCGTTGAGCGCCGCGCCCTTGCGCAGGTTGTCGTTGGAGATGAACAGCGCCAGCCCGCGACCGCCTTCGACGCCCTGGTCCACCCGGATGCGGCCGACGTAGCTCGGGTCGTTGCCCGCCGCCTGCAGCGGGGTCGGGATCTCCGACAGCTCCACACCCGGCGCGTGCGTCAGCAGCTCCGTCGCGCGCTCGACCGACAGCGGCCGCTCGAACTGCGCGTTCACCGAGATCGAGTGCCCCGAGAACACCGGCACGCGCACGCAGGTGCACGAGACACCGAGGCCCGGGATGCTCAGGATCTTGCGGCTCTCGTTGCGGAACTTCTTCTCTTCGTCCGTCTCGAACTCACCGTCGTCCACAATGGACCCGGCCATCGGGAGGACGTTGAACGCGATCGGGCGGACGTATTTCTCCGGCTTCGGGAACTCGATCGCCGCGCCGTCGTGGGTCAGCAGCGACGCGTGTTCCGCCGCCGCGCGGACCTGGCCCGCCAGCTCGTCGACGCCCGCCAGGCCGCTGCCGGACACCGCCTGGTACGTCGACGCCACCAGCCGGACCAGCCCGGCCTCGTCGTGCAGCGGCTTCAGCACCGGCATCGCGGCCATCGTGGTGCAGTTGGGGTTCGCGATGATCCCCTTCCGCGCTTCCTTGATGGCTTCGGGGTTCACCTCGCTGACGACCAGCGGCACGTCCGGGTCCATCCGGAACGCCGAGGAGTTGTCGATCACCGTGACACCCGCGGCGGCGAACCGCGGCGCCTGCGCCTTCGACGTCGAGCCGCCCGCGGAGAACAGCGCGATGTCCAAACCGGACGGATCCGCCGTCGACGCGTCCTCGATCGTGATTTCGGTGTCGCGCCAAGGGAGCTTCGACCCCGCCGAGCGCGCCGAAGCGAAGTAGCGCAGCTCGGCGATCGGGAACTCCCGCTCCGCCAGCAGCTTGCGCATCACCGCACCGACCTGGCCGGTCGCGCCGACCACCCCGACCCGCAGCCCGTCCGCCATCAGCGACCACTCCCCGCGTAGACGACGGCTTCTTCGTCGCCGCCGAGTTCGAACGCCTCGTGGATCGCGCGCACGGCGTCGTCGAGCTGCGCGTCCCGGATCAGCACCGAAATGCGGATCTCCGAGGTGTTGATGATTTCGATGTTGACGCCGGACTCGGCCAGCGCCTCGCAGAACGTCGCCGTGACACCCGGGTGCGAGCGCATCCCGGCGCCGACCAGCGACACCTTGCCGACGTGGTCGTCGTAGAGGACCGACTCGAAGCCGATCTCCGCCTTGACCTTTTCCAGTTCCTTGACGGCCTTGGCGCCGTTGGCCTTCGACAGCGTGAAGGTGATGTCCGTGCGGCCGGAGACGGTGCTGGACACGTTCTGCAGCACCATGTCGATGTCGATCTCGGCGTCGGCGATCACGCGGAAGATCCGGGCCGCGGCACCGGTGTGGTCCGGCACCCCGGTCACCGTGATCTTGGCTTCGGAGCGGTCGTGTGCCACACCGGTGATCAGGGCTTGTTCCACGGGGATCTCCTCGATAGAACCGGTCACCGTCGTGCCCGGCTTGTCACTGTAGGAAGAACGGACTCGGATCGGGACGCCGTAGCGGCGCGCGTACTCGACCGACCGGAGGTGCAGGATCTTCGACCCGCTCGCGGCGAGCTCGAGCATCTCTTCGTACGTGACGGTGTCGAGCTTGCGCGCGTCCGGCACCACCCGCGGGTCGGCCGTGTACACACCGTCCACATCGGAGTAGATCTCGCAGACGTCGGCGTTCAGTGCGGCGGCCAGCGCGACGGCGGTGGTGTCCGAGCCGCCACGGCCCAGCGTGGTGATGTCCTTGGTGTCCTGCGCGACGCCCTGGAACCCGGCCACCAGCGCGATGTAGCCCTGCTCGAGCGCCTCGGTGACCCGGCTCGGGGTGACGTCGATGATGCGCGCGTTGCCGTGCACGGACGTCGTGACGACGCCGGCCTGCGAACCGGTGAACGACCAGGCCTCGGCGCCCTGGGCCGCGATCGCCATCGCGACCAGCGAGTTCGAGATGCGCTCACCGGCGGTGAGCAGCATGTCCATTTCCCGCTCCGGGGGCGCCGGGTTGACCTGCTGCGCCAGGTCGAGCAGCTCGTCGGTGGTGTCACCCATCGCCGAGCAGACGACGACGACGTCGTTGCCCGCCTTCTTCGTCGCGACGATCCGCTCCGCCACGCGCTTGATCCGGTCGGCACTTTCCAGCGACGATCCGCCGTACTTCTGGACCACGAGGGCCACGCCCGAACCTCCTCGCGGGCCGGGCGGCTCCCTGGTGGGCACCGGAGAGCCCCCGCGTCCCATGATTTGAACTGGAGCCTACCGGGGCTTCGGCGGGCCGCCACCCTCTTGACGTGGGGCGCACCCGTCCGGCGGGTGCCGGGGAAGTAAATCTTCCGCGATGCCAACGGAATGCGCGGAGCCCTTCCTCCCGAGTGACGCACAGCACTCACAGGTAAGTTCTTGAACGTGCGGAAACCAGCTGTGACGAGCGTCCCGATCGCGACCCTGATGGCGGAACGGTGGAGCCCCCGGGCCTACGACGAGTCAGCCGTGGTCACCCCGGAGCAGGTGCGCGCCCTGCTCGAAGCGGCCCGCTGGGCGCCGTCGTTCGGCAACACCCAGCCGGCCCGCTACCTCGTCGGCGTCCGCGGCACCCCGGCGTTCGACGCGATCCTGGCGACGCTCAATTCGGGCAACCGGGCCTGGGCGCACCGGGCAAGCCTGCTGCTGATCGGCGTGCTGGTGACGGCGAACGAGAAGGGCGACGTCCCCTACGCGGAGTACGGGCTCGGGCTGGCGTCGGAAAACCTCGTGCTGCAGGCGGTCGAGCTGGGCTTGATCGCCCACCAGATGGCGGGCTTCTCGCCGGACGCGGCGCGGGCGGCGTTCTCGCTCCCGGACCACGCCGTCCCGAAGGTCGCCATCGCCATCGGGAAGCCGGCGGCACCGGACGTCCTGGAGGAGGACTGGCGGATCGAGCGCGAGAAGGCCGAGCGGGTGCGGCTACCCCTGGAGGAGTTCGCGTTCGGCGACCAGTGGGGCAAACCGGCGCTATGAAGCGCCACCCACGCGGCGGATGACCTTGGCCAGGATCCCGGTCACGACCATCCAGAAGATGGCCGCGATCCCGTAGTTGACCAGGACGCGCAGTTTTTCGTCACTCGGCGTGAACAGGTCGCTGAAGCCCAGCGCCAGGCTGTCCGCCCAGGACTTCACGAACGAGACGATGCCGTTGTCCGGGTTGGCCGAGCCGACCGTGAAGATCACGTGGATCACCAGGAACGCGGCGAAGACCAGCCCGATCCAGCGGACGATCGACGCGACCACCGAGGCCACCTTGCCGCCGGTCCGGCGCCAGTCGACGGCGGCGCGACGGGAGACACGGGTCTCCTCCGACGACTCTGCGTGCTCACCCATGCCCGCAGTTTCGCACGGAGATACGCCGATTGCTACCCACAAGTAACCGAGTGGGTAACGGTTCCATCGCGGCCCGGCTTCCCTCAGCCCGCGTTCGCTGGTTATGGTGGGGCCGTGGCGCGTGCTCTCCTGCTTCGCTGCCGCGACGGGGCCTGACCGGACCGGCTCCCCGTCGCGGGGCTTCGTGGTGCCGGTCGCACCCGTCGATCTGGAGACACCCCTTCCATGAGTTCGCGCATCCGCAAACCCTCTCGCCCGGCTCCCGCTGACCAGCCCACCTGGAACACCCAGCGCGGCACGTCCATGCCGGTCCACCGCTACCGCCCCTGGTACGACCTGGTCGAGAACATCGACCTGCCCGACCGCACCTGGCCCGAAAAGCGCATCGACCGCGCCCCGCTGTGGTGCGCCGTCGACCTGCGGGACGGCAACCAGGCCCTGATCGACCCGATGTCGCCCGCGCGCAAGCGCAAGTTCTTCGACCTGCTGGTCCGCATGGGGTACAAGGAGATCGAGGTCGGCTTCCCGGCCGCGTCCCAGACCGACTTCGACTTCGTCCGCGAGATCATCGAAGAGCACGCCATCCCGGACGACGTCAGCATCCAGGTGCTGACCCAGTGCCGTCCCGAGCTGATCGAGCGGACCTTCAAGTCGCTCGAAGGCGCCCCGCGGGCGATCGTCCACATCTACAACTCGACGTCGATCCTGCAGCGCCGCGTGGTCTTCCGCGAGGAGCGCGAAGGCATCAAGAAGATCGCGACGCAGGCCGCGGAAATGGTCGTCGAGCTGGCCGCGAAGCAGCCGGACACCGACTTCCGGTTCCAGTACTCGCCGGAGTCCTACACCGGCACCGAGCTGTCCTACGCGCTCGAGGTCTGCAACGCCGTCACCGAGATCTGGCAGCCGACGCCGGAGAAGCCGGTGATCCTGAACCTGCCGGCGACCGTCGAAATGGCCACCCCGAACGTCTACGCCGACTCGATCGAGTGGATGAGCCGGAACCTGGAGCGCCGCGACTCGGTGATCCTGTCGCTGCACCCGCACAACGACCGCGGCACCGGCATCGCCGCCGCCGAGCTGGGCTACCAGGCCGGCGCCGACCGGATCGAGGGCTGCCTGTTCGGCAACGGCGAGCGCACCGGCAACGTCGACCTGGTCGCGCTGGGCATGAACCTCTACAGCCAGGGCATCGACCCGCAGATCGACTTCTCCGACATGGACGAGATCAAGCGGACGGTCGAGTACTGCAACCAGCTGCCGGTACCCGAACGCTCGCCGTGGGGCGGCGACCTGGTGTTCACCGCCTTCTCGGGCAGCCACCAGGACGCGATCAACAAGGGCCTCGACGCGCTGAAGGACGCCGCCGACAAGCAGGGCGTCCCGATCGACGAGTACCCGTGGGAGGTCCCGTACCTGCCGATCGACCCGAAGGACGTCGGCCGCACGTACGAGGCCGTCATCCGGGTGAACTCGCAGTCCGGCAAGGGCGGCGTCGCCTACATCATGAAGGCCGAGCACCAGCTCGACCTGCCGCGCCGGCTGCAGATCGAGTTCTCGAAGGTCATCCAGCGCTACACCGACACCGAGGGCGGCGAGGTCGACCCGGCCACGATGTACAACGCCTTCTCGGCCGAGTACCTGGAGCTGAAGACGCCGCTGGAGCTGGTCCGCCAGCACGTGCGCGACAACGGTGACGGCGAATACGACATCACCGCGACCGTGCGTGTCGAGGGTGACGAGCACGAGATCACCGGCCGCGGCAACGGCCCGATCGCGGCGTTCTTCGACGCGCTGTCGACCGTCGGGTACGACCTGCGCCTGCTGGACTACAACGAGCACACGCTCTCCCCGGGCGACGACGCGCGCGCCGCGTCGTACATCGAGTGCGCGATCTCGGACCGGGTGTTCTGGGGCATCGGCATCGACCCGTCGATCGTCACGGCGTCGCTGCGCGCGGTCGTCTCGGCGGTGAACCGCGCCAACCGCTGACCGGTGAAGGCCGAGCGGCTGGTCGCGCTGCTGTTCACGCTGCAACGGCGGCGTAGCGCGACCGCCGCCGAGCTCGCGGGTGAGCTCGGCGTCTCCGAGCGCACGATGCACCGCGACCTGGCGGCCCTGCGCGAGGCGGGCGTTCCGCTGTGGACGGAGCAGGGGCGGCACGGCGGTTTCCGCCTGGTCGACGGCTGGCGCTCCGGGCTCGACGGGTTGACGGCGCGCGAGGCCGTCGCGCTGTTCGCGCTCGGGGTGCCGGACGCGCTCGCGGGGCTCGGGCTGGACACCGCGGGCAGCGCGGCGCGGGCGAAGGTGTCCGCGGGGATGCCCGTTGAGCTGCGGGAACACGCGGCTCTGGTGGCGGGACGGTTCCACCTGGACGCGCCGGGCTGGTTCGGTTCCCCGGACGAGCCGCCGGCGCTGGCCTCGGTCGTCCAGGCGGTCTGGGCGCAGCGACGGCTCTCGATCACCTACCGGCGCCGCGACAAGGTGGCTTCGCGCGAGCTCGAACCGCTGGGCCTCGTGCTGAAGGCGGGGGTCTGGTACCTCGTGGCCCGGGTGGTCCCGGACGACGCTTTGCGGACTTACCGGGTGTCGCGGATCCTGAGCGCGACCGCGCGGGACACCACGTTCGACCGGCCGCCGGACTTCGACCTGGCCGACTGGTGGCGGTCGTCGTCGGCGGCGTTCGAGCAGGTGGCGCGGCCGGTGCGGGTGCGCGCCCGGCTCGACCGGACGGCGGTGCGGGAGCTGCGCCGCGTGTTCGGGGGCGAACACCTGGCGGACACCGTGGTTTCCCTGGAGACGCCGGATGCGCAGGGCTGGGCCGAGGCCGAGCTCGCCCTGGAAGACGGCGAGATCGGCCTCGGTCAGCTGGTGGCGTTGAGCCCTGGGGTGGAAGTGCTGGCGCCGGTGGAGCTGCGGGCGGCGCTCGCCGCGATCGGCGCGGAACTGGCCGCCCGCAACGCTCAGCGGTAGCCGGTGGTGTCCGCGGGCTTTCCGGCGTCCGCCACCTCGACCAGGTACCGCCAGGCGTCCGGCCGGCTGCCGTCGACGTCGTCCACGCCGTACTCCTTCGCCAGCCGGCCGCTGCTCACCGTCTGCCCGGTCCACCGGTGCCGGTCCGGATCCGCAGCCAGCGCCGCCACCGTGCGGCCGCAGAACGTCGGCGTCTCCGAGATCGCGAAGTGCGGCACGCGCTCGCAAGCGTCGCGCCAGTTCGACTCCGTCACGCCGTAGATGTCCAGCATCATTTCCGACCGCAGGTAGCCCGGCGTGAAAGCGACCGCCGTGCAGGAATGCGCGGCCAGTTCCGCCGCCTCGCCGATCGCCAGCAGGTGCGCCGATGCCTTCGCCAGGTAGAACGGCAGCGAAGTGCCTTCGCGGTACTTCGCGTTGTACTCGGCCGTCCCGTCGGTCAGCTCGACGACCAGCCCACCGGGCCGGCCGATCAGCAGCGGGAGCAGGAAGTGACTGGTGATCAGGTGCGCGTCGATGCCGAGGCGGATCATCCGCAGGCCCGCCTCGAGGTCGTGCTCCCACACCGGCTTGGCCCAGCCCAGGTGGTGGTCGCCGCCCCAGAGGCCGTCGATCAGGATGTCGAGGCGGTCGATCCGCTTGGCCAGCGCCTCGACCTCGGCCGGCACCAGGTGGTCGACGCGGATCGCTTCCGCCTGGCCACCCGCCTTCTCGACCAGTTCGGCCGTCTCCTCGATCGTCTCCGGACGGTCCACTTCGGACCGTCCGGCCCGCGTCGTCCGGCCGGTCACGTACACGAAGGCGCCCGCGCGGCCGAGTTCGACGGCGATCGCCCGGCTCGCGCCGCGCGTACCGCCCGCCACCAGGGCGACTTTTCCGGAAAGTGTGGTCATGCGCCCAGCCTCACGGCGAACCATGACAACTCCTGGCATGGTTTCGGCGAGTCTGTGTTTTCCGAAGCTGTGGACGAGCTGTCGGGTTGCTGTGAGTCCCCGCTGATCGGGAGTGCTTGGCCGCGAGCAGGCGGTTAATGGAGGTGTGGACGGATCGACGGCGGGACTGCTGGTGCTGTTCGTCGTCGCGCTCGTGCCGCTGCTGCCCACCGAGGTGACCATCCTCGGCATGGGCGTCGCGGCGGCACAGGGCGGGACGTCGCTGGCGCTCGTGATCGCCGTGGCGAGTGCCGGGTGCCTGGCGTCCGACCAGGCGCTCTACGCCCTCGGCCGGTTCGGTGGCCGGGCGGCGCTGGACCGGCTGAGCCGGCGGGAGAAGTTCGCCGCCGGCCTCGGCTGGCTCGACGGGCGGCTGCAGCGCCATCCCCGGCCGGTGCTGGTGGTCGCCCGCTGGCTGCCGTCGGGCGGGACGCTCGGCGCCCTGCTCGCCGGATCACTCCGGTGGCCGATGGCGGAGTTCTTCGCCGCCTCGGCCATCGGCGTCACACTCTGGACGTCGTACGTGGCCTTCCTCGGCTACGCCGGCGGCCGGATCGTCACCGAACCCGGGATCAGCCTGCTGCTCTCCCTGGCCGTGGCCCTGATCCTGGGTTCGGTGATCACCTACAGCGTGCGGCACAGCGTCAAAGCGACTTGACGGCCGCCAGGATCTCCGCAGGCTCGGTGCGTGTGACGAAGTCCGGGTGGACATCGACGAACCGGAGCACCCGGTCGCGGTCGACCACGACGACCGCCGGGTGGACCAGCTCCCAGGTGCCGTTGACCTCCTCGAGGTCCGTGCCCAACGTCTCCATGGCATCGCGAACGGGACCGGAGACCGGATAGCTCAGCCCGAGCCCACGCGCGACCGTGCTGCCGACGTCCGAAAGCACCGGGAACGCCAGGTCCGGCAGTGCGCCGTCCGGCCGCTGCGGACTGATCGCCACCAGGGTCGCGCCGAGCTTCGCCAGGTCGGGCAGCAGTTCCTGCTGGTAGGTGCGCAGGGTCAGGTTGCAGTACGGGCACCACTGGCCGCGGTAGAAGACGAGCACCGCCGGCCCGTCGGCGATCAGCTCGCCCAGCTTCGTCGGCACCCCGTCGGCGCCGGGCAGCTCGAAGTCCTCGATCTTGGCGCCCACCTCGGCGAACTTTGTTCCGGCGGCCCGGCGCCGGTCCGCCTCGAGGACCTCGGCGATCTCCGGCGGCAGGGCGCCCCGGAGGTGGTCGTTCAGCCCGGTCAGGGCGTAGTCGAGCGTCATGGATCCCCCTAGCTGATTGTACTGAACGGTACAGTGAGCCGAACTGTACTATCCGGTACATGGAGACGCAAGCGGCCGCCTCGACCCCGCGCGGCAAGCGGACGCGCGACGCGATCGTCGACGCGGCGGCCTCGCTGATGTACGTCGACGGCGTCGCGGGCACGAGCGTCGACAAGGTGCTCGCCGCGAGCGGGGCCGGAAAATCGCAGATGTACCACTACTTCAAGAACAAGGAACAGCTGGTCGGCGCCGTGATCGACCGGTACCTGGAGCAGATCCTCGGCAACCAGCCGGCGATCTTCACGCTGGCCTCCTGGGCCGATCTCGAGACGTGGACCGAGCAGCTGCTGGACGTCCACCGCCGCGCGGGCGGGCCGATCGCCTGCCCGCTGGGCAACCTCGCCGGCGAGGTGGGCGACAACCCGAAGCTCGCGCCGCTGGTCGACCAGGCCTACCGGACGTGGGAGTCCCACCTGGAGCGCGGACTGATCGCGTTGCGGGACAAGGGCGAGCTCGCACCCGACGCCGATCCGGCGCGGCTGGCACAGGCGGCGATGACGTCCGTCCAAGGTGGACTGCTGCTGGCGCACATCCGGCACGACCTCACGGCGCTGGAGGACGCGCTGGGCATCGCGCTCGCCTACCTGCGCTCCCACGCTCGTGAGTGGTAAGTCGGGTTCTAACCCGAATTACCACTCACGAGGCGGTGAGCTGGGTGATCTCCGCGCGCAGTTCGTCGATCACCTTGGCGACGGCCGGGCGTTGCAGCGCGCCCGTGCGGCAGACCGCCTCCACCAGGCGCGCCGCGCGGATCCCCGCGAGCGGCCTGCTGACCAGGCCGCTTCCCCGGCGCGTGTCGATCGTGTAGCGCGGCACCAACGCGATCCCGTGGCCGGCCGCGACCAGCCGTTCGGTGATCCGGAAGTCGTTGATGCGCTGCACGACGACCGGCCGCACGCCGGTGCGGACGGTCAGCGAGCGCAGCACGTCGTCCACCGGGAAGCCGTGGTCGACGCCGATCCAGCGTTCGTCCGCCAGTTCGGCCAGGTCGACGCGGCGCCGGCTCGCCAGGCGGTGCCCGGCCGGCAGCGCCACGTCGAGCGGTTCCCGCAGCAGCGGCACCACTTCGAGGCGGACCGAATCGAACTCCGGCGCGTGCTCGTCGCGGTGTGCCACGACGATGTCGTAGTCCGCGACCAGGCCGGGCACCTCCGGTGGCGTCATGTCGACGTCCCGGACGTCGACCTCCAGGCCCTCGTACCCGGCGACGCGGGTCAGCAGGCCGGGCAGCAGCATCAGCCCGGCCGACTGGAAGATCGCGACCCGCACCCGCCCGCGCGGCGCGCTGCGGTAGGTGTCCAGTTCGGACTCGGCCCGCTCGAGCGCGGCGAGCACTTCGTCGGCGCGGGCGACCAGCGCGTGTCCCGCGTCGGTCAGCCGCAGGCCCCGGCCGGCCGGCTCGGTGAGCGGCAGGCCGACCTCGCTCTGCAACGCACGCAGCTGCTGCGAGACGGCGGACGGCGTGCAGTGCAGGGCCCGCGCGGCCGCCGTCACGCTCCCGCGGTCGGCGAACTCCCGCAGCGTGCGCAACCGGCCCAGATCCACCCGGCCACTGTACTTGAAGCAGCACTACAAGGTTCCTGCAGATATTCTCGCTGGTCCTTCACGGTTCCTCTTGTCAGAGTGGAAGCATGCCCGCTCGTGACCGCCTGCTCGCCATGCTCGTCGCCGTCCTGTGGGGCCTGAACTTCCTGGCCATCCACGCCACGCTCGGCCAGTTCCCGCCGGTGTTCGCGGGCGCGCTGCGGTTCGCCGTGATCGCCGTCCCGACGATCCTGTTCGTGCCGTGGCCGAAGGTGAAGGTGCGGCACCTGCTTGGGTACGGCCTCGGCTTCGGGACCGGGCAGTTCGCGTTCCTGTTCATCGCGATGGACAGCGGGATGCCGACCGGGCTCGCGTCGCTGGTGCTGCAGGCGTCGGCGCCGTTCACGGTGCTGCTCGGCGCCGTCTTCCTGCGCGAACGCGTCACCCCGCACCAGCTGGCCGGCATCGCGCTGGCCGTGGCCGGGATGGCCGCGATCGCGTGGCAACGGTCCGGGCACGCCGCGCTGCTGCCGATGATCCTGACCCTGCTGGCCGCCCTGAGCTGGGCGTTCGGCAACCTGAGCACCCGCAAGGCCGAGCCGGACAACCCGCTGCACTTCACGCTGTGGATGTCGGTCGTCCCGCCGCTGCCGATGTTCGCGCTTTCGCTGGTCATGGAGGGCCCGGCCGCGCAGTGGCGCTCGCTGACGACGCTCGGGACCCCGACCGGGCTGACCGCGCTCGGCGGGCTGGCTTACGTGGTGCTGATCGGCACGGTCGTCGGATCGGGCCTGTGGACGACGCTGATGCGGCGCAACCCGGCCGGCGTGGTGTCGCCGTTCTCGCTGCTGGTGCCGGTGGTCGGGCTGACGGCGTCGTTCGCGTTCCTCGGCGAGCGGCCGACCTGGCTGGAGGTCGGCGCGGCCGTCGTCGTGATCGCCGGGGTGCTGCTCGGATCGCTGCGGGTCGCGCGCAAACCCGCCGAGCCGGAGCTGGTCTCGGCCTAGTACTACAGGGACACTTGTGTGCGTGACCTGGGGAAACAAGGTCACCGTTTGCCGTGGCTGCTGGTCGTGAGTGGTAATTCGGGTTCTAACCCGAATTACCACTCA
>NZ_JAJPWR010000024.1:0-130956 GCF_046548995.1 Amycolatopsis sp. lyj-109 | reverse complement strand
CCCGACGACCGGAGACCTCACCGTGGACGTGCTGGACCAGCCAGCACGACCCAGCACGCCCACCACCCACAACAAGATCAACAACCCAGCCTCAAGATCACCAAAAATCAAATCGGTGGATCCGGGCCGGACGTCCCGAAGGAGTCATTCGCGGCATCGGTCGCGAGCGCGCCCTACCCGAGCGGGGTGCGCCGGCGGCGCTTCACGAAGCGCCAGCCCACCGCCAGGATCACCGCGAGCACCGGGATCGAAGAGAACGCGAGCTTCTCGGCGCCGTCGGAGAAGCCCATCAGCACCACCACCAGGGCCAGGAACCCGAGCGTCGCCCAGCCGCTGTACGGCGCCCACGGCATCCGGTACGACGGGCGCTCCAGCTCGCCGCGCAGAGCGGCCTGGCGCAGCCGGAGCTGGCAGAAGATCAGCGTGGCCCAGGTGCTGATCACGCCGAGGGACGCGATCGCGATGGCGATGTCGAACGCCTCCTTCGGCACCAGGTAGTTCAGCACCACGCCCAGCACGTACGCGACCGACGTGAACAGGATGCCGCCGTAGGGCACCTGCCGGCTGCTCATCCGGCCGACGAACGAGGGCGCCTCGCCCTTCTCGGCCAGCGAACGCAGGATCCGGCCCGTCGAATAGAGGCCGGAGTTGACGCTGGACAGCGCCGCGGTCAGCACGACCGCGTTCATCACGTCGCCGACGCCCGGGATGCCGAGCCGGCTGAACACCGTCACGAACGGGCTCTCGTCACCGCTGTAGAACGGCCACGGCAGCAGCATCGCCAGCAGCAGCACGGAGCCGACGTAGAACACGCCGATCCGCCAGACCACGCCGTTGATCGCCTTCGGCAGCACCTTGCGGGCGTCCTTCGTTTCGCCGGCCGCGATGCCGACCACCTCGATCGCCGAGTAAGCGAAGATGACGGCCTGCAGCGTCATCAGCGCGACGCCGATGCCCGCCGGGAACAGTCCACTGTGGCCGGTGAGGTTGTGGGCGCCGGCGGGCGTGCCGCCGATGTCGGCGTTCGTCAGCACCAGGCCCGCGCCGACGACCAGGAAGACGACGATGGCCAGCACCTTGACCACCGAGAACCAGAACTCCAGCTCGCCGAACACCTTCACCGACAGCAGGTTCACCATCAGCAGGACGCCCAGGGCGATCAGCGCGGTGATCCACTGTGGCACATCCGGCAGCCACTTGTGCACGTAGATGGCGATCGCGGTGATCTCGGCGATCCCGGTCATCGCCCAGTTGACCCAGTACATCCAGCCGGAGGCGAAGCCGGCCCACGGCCCGATGAACTTCCGCGCGTAGGTGACGAAACTGCCCGAACTGGGCTCGTGCAGGACGAGCTCGCCGAGCGCGCGCATCACGAAGTAGGCGGCGATCCCGCAGATCGCGTAGGAGAAGATCAGCGACGGGCCGACCTGGTGGAGCTTGCCGCCGGCGCCGAGGAAGAGCCCGACGCCGATCGCGCCGCCGATGGCGATCATCTGCACTTGGCGGTTGCCCAGTGCTTTCGAGTAGCTTTCACCTTTTTCGGTGAGCAGCGAGGAATCCATGGTTATCGGACGCTAGAGCGATGTGCGGCAGGTCACCAAGCACCCTGAGGAAGACTTAAGGTGTGCCGGAGATCACTGCGGAATTCGTTCCGCCATCGGCGGAATCGAGGTGACCCGGGGGTGCTCGCCGCCATTGCCGGAGTGCCTTCTACGCTCGGGCCGTGGATCTCGCGGCGCTGCTGGACCGGATAGCCGACGACGTCGCGCCGGAAGTCGGCCGCGGCGCCGTCGCGGACTACATCCCGGCGCTGGCCAGGGTGGAGCCGTGGCGGTTCGGCATGGCGGTGGCCGAAGTGGACGGTGCGGTGCACGGCGTCGGGGACTGGGAACGCCCGTTCTCCGTGCAGAGCATGTCCAAAGTGTTCACATTGGCGCTGACGCTTTCCCGCGGCGACGGCGTGTGGGCGCGGGTCGGCCGCGAACCGTCGGGCGGTCCGTTCAATTCGCTGGTGCAGCTCGAACACGAGGACGGTATTCCGCGCAACCCGTTCATCAACGCGGGCGCGCTGGTGGTGACCGACGAACTCGCCCGGCACGGCGACGCGGTGGCGGCGCTGCTCGCCTTCCTCCGTGAGGAAAGCGGGCACCCGGAGATCGCCGTCGACCCCGAAGTGGCGGCGTCGGAGGCGGGGCACGCCGACCGCAACCGCGCCCTCGCCTACTTCATGGCCTCCTACGGCAACATGCGCCACCCGGTGCCGTCGGTGCTGGACCAGTACGTCCGCCAGTGCTCGATCGCGATGAGCTGCGCCGACGTCGCCCGGTCGGCGTTGTTCCTGGCCCGCCACGGCATCCGCAACGACGGCTCGCGCCTGCTCGGGCAGAGCGCGGCGAAGCGGATCAACGCGGTGATGCTGACGTGCGGCACCTACGACGCGGCGGGCGAGTTCGCCTACCGGGTCGGCCTGCCGGGCAAGAGCGGCGTGGGCGGCGGCGTCGTGGCGATCGTCCCGGGCCGGTGCGCGGTCTGCGTCTGGAGCCCGGGGCTGGACGCGCGCGGCAACTCCGTCGCCGGCGTTGCCGCGCTGGACCGGTTCACGACGCTGACGGGCTGGTCGATCTTCTGAGGTCAGCGCAGGTAGTTGTAGACGCTCGCCCGCGAGATCCCGAGCAGGTCGGTCACCGCCGGCACCGCGTTCTTCAGCTCGAGGTACCCCCGCTCCTTCAGTGACCGCACCAGGTCCTTCTTGGCGGTCGCCGGGAGGCTGCGCGGGGTGTGGCCGCGCTCGATCGCGTAGTCCTGGACCACCAGGCGCAGCTCGTCGCCGGTCCGGGCGCGCAGGGACTCGGCGAGCGGGGCCGGTTCGTCGGTGGCGGCGAGCCGGGCCAGGGCGTGGGCCGCGGAGCCGAGCAGGGAGACGTCGAGGTTGAGGCAGAGCGCCGCGACGTACTCGCCGCCGGAGTTGCGGATGCCGATCGACGTGCTCTTCGCGGGCCGGCCGTCCGGGAAGCGGTTCGGGTAGTTCTGCAGCACGTCCGGGAACTCCGGGTCGGCGATCCGGGCGAGGCCCAGTTCGGTCGCCGGGTCGCCGACCGCGCGGCCGGACAGGCCACCTTCGATCGCCCGCACCGCGTGGGCCGGGTCGCGCAGGTCGTGTAGCACCACCTCGCACAGGCCCGGGAACATCCGGCCGACGGCGTGGGCGATCTTCCCGGCTTCGCGCAGCAGCAGCTCGTCCTCGGTCATCCGATCAGCTCCCGCAGCTTGTCGGCTGCTTTCAGGCCGGAGCCGGTGAGCACGACGACCGTGGTTTCGCCCGGCCGGATGGCACCCCGCGCGCGGAAGACGTCGATCGCCGCGGCGGCCGTGGCGCTGGTCGGCTCCGCGTAGAGGCCGAGGGACGCCAGGCGGCGGGCGGCCGCGGCGATGGCGTCCTCGCCGATCGCCGCGGTGTCCCCGCCCGAGCGCCGGATCGCCGCGACGACCTCCGGCAGCCGCACCGGACGGCGGATCGCCGTCCCCTCGGCGACGGTCGGGGCGAACTCCGGCACCTGCCGGTCGTGGACGGCCGCGTCGACGGGGGAGCAGTTGCGCGGCTGCGCGACGAGCAGGCGCGGGCGCCGGGTGATCGACCCGGCTTCGAGGAGCTCTCCGAACCCGAGGTCGCAGCCCAGTACGATGCTGCCCGCGCCGGCCACGGTGACGACGGCGTCCGGCGCGCGGAAGCCGAGGTCTTCCCACAGCTCGTAGGCGAGGGTCTTGGTGCCCTGCAGGAAGAACGGGTGCCAGTTGTGGCTGGCGTAGGTGGTGCGGTCCGCGCGGCGGACGGCTTCGGCGGCGGTGTCGTCGCGGGTGCCCGGCACCAGTTCGACGGCCGCGCCGTACGCGCGGGTCTGCAGCACCTTCGCCGGCGACGTCCCCTCGGGAGCCAGGACGGTCGCCGCGATCCCGGCCGCGGCGCTGTAGGCCGCCACCGACGAGCCGCCGTTGCCGGAGCTGTCCTCCAGCAGCTCCCGGACCCCGGCGCCGGCCAGCGCGGAGACCATGACGCTGGAGCCGCGGTCCTTGAAGCTGCCGGTCGGGCTGAACCATTCGAGCTTGAACCGGACGTCCGTGTCGCCCCAGGCCTGCGGGACGAGCGGGGTGCAGCCTTCCCCGAGCGACACCGGGCGGAGGTCGCCGGGCAGCGCGGCCCGGTACCGCCAGAGCGAGCGGACGCCGGTGTCGACGTCCTCAGGGCGCAGGCCGGTCAGCGGGGCCACCGTCAGCGGGGCCCCGTCGTCGCCGCGCCAGCGCAGCGGGTCGCCGGGGTACCGGCGACCCGACCGCTCGTCGGTGTACCAGTACTCCACCGCCACCTCCCAGTCTGGACGAACAGTCCAAGCTTAGACGATCTGTCTAGAGCTACTCCCGAGTACGCGAAATGTCTTCAGCTTCTTCTCAGGAAAAGTTTGTAACGCGGGGACGGAAAATTTCGATCAAGTGCGCCGGTCGGCGTACCGCTGGTGGTCACCCGAATACCGCCGGTCGTGCCCGGTGGCCTGCCGGTGGCCGCTGACGTCCTCATTCGTGGTCTTGTGAGCACGGAGAATCCCGGAGCGTGACCAATCCACAGTGGAGCCCGCGTGCTGCACGGGGAGGTGTTGTGCATTCTTCGGCCGATTCTTCGCAGGCCCTGGAAAGCGTCGAGAAATTGCCGCTGCCAACCGGTGAAGAGTGGTGTGTTCGGATCGGCGAAGTGGCCGTCTCCGCCCTGCCGCTTTACGGCGGGATAAGCGCCGGGCGTGGTGGGGAAAGGTCGGACCCGACGGACGGCGTGGTCCGGACCGGGCAACGGCCCCGCGTCCACCAGGCGGGATGGCTTGCGCCGTCCGGCGGCGCACCCGGGGTGGACCACGTCCGGAACCGGTCCGCCACCGTCTGGTTCCGGCAATGGTGGTGCTCCGTCCCAGGGCGGGAACGTGACGGCGACGTTAAATTCTTGCGCGGTCGGCCTGGTCGATCCCGAATTTTCTGAACCTCGGCTATGAAATCGCGGTGGGTTGTTGACGGCACGGAAGGAACGCGCTTAAGTACTCCCCGTTACCCTTCACCCTTTCGTGCGTAGCGGGAGTTCCCATGCGTCTCTCGAAAGACGACTCCGTGCCGACCGGCCTGGTCGTCGCCGTGTCGCCGCTGCGATGGCCGTCGGCGCGCGGGGTCGCCGCCGCCGTGCGCGGAGGCGGGCTCGGCGTGCTCGACCTGACCGCCGGTGGCGCCGCGGCCGCGGACGAGCTCGCGCTGCTCGGGGAATGGGGTGTCCCGGCGTTCGGGGTCCGGCTGGCGCGGCCGGCGGACCTGCCCGATGCCGTGACCACCGTGCTGCTGACCGAAGACGCCGAGTGCGCGCCGCGGGACTTCCCGGGACGGCGGGTGCTGGCCGAGGTCACCTCCCGGGCCGCGGCCGGCCGGGCGGTCGCCGCGGGCGCCGACGGCCTGATCGCCCGCGGGCACGAATGCGGTGGCCGGGTCGGGGAACTGAGCACCTTCGTGCTGCTGCAGGCGCTGCTCGACGCCGATCTCGGCGTGCCGGTGCTGGCGGCGGGCGGCATCGGGCCGCACACGGCCGCGGCCGCGGTCGCGGGCGGTGCGGCCGGCGTCGTCGTCGACACCCAGCTCGCCCTGCTGCCGGAAGCCGAACTGCCGTCGGCCCTCACCACCGCCGTCACCGGCCTCGACGGCTCGGAAACGACCGTCGCCGACGGCGTCCGCGTCCTGGCCCGGCGCGGCACCCAGCCGCTCGAAGCGGGCCAGGACGTCTTCCTCGCCACCCGGTTCCGCGACCGGTGGGGCACGGTGACCGCGGCGGTGCGCGGGCTGGCCGACGCCGTCGGCGAGGCGCTGCGCCTGCCGGACCCGGTGCTGGGCCCCGGCAGCGCGGGCAGCCGCGCGCTCGGCACGGCGCTGCCGGTCGCCCAGGGACCGATGACCCGGGTCAGCGACCAGCCCGCCTTCGCGGCCGAGGTCGCCGCGGGTGGCGCGCTGCCGTTCATCGCGCTGGCCCTGTCCGGCCCGGAACAGACCCGTGACGTGCTGGAACGGACCCGCGCCGCGGTCGGCGACGCACCCTGGGGCGTCGGTGTCCTCGGGTTCGCCGCCGACGACGTCAAGGCCGCGCAGCTGGCCGTCATCCGCGAACTGCGGCCCACGCACGCGATCATCGCCGGCGGCCGTCCGGCCCAGGCCGTGGCCCTGGAAGACGCCGGCATCGCCACCTTCCTGCACGTCCCCTCACCGGGCCTGCTGAAGCAGTTCCTCGAGGCGGGCGCCCGCAAGTTCGTCTTCGAAGGCTCCGAGTGCGGAGGCCACGTCGGCCCGCGCACCAGCTTCCCCTTGTGGGAGGCCCAGCTCGGCGTGCTGGCCGACTTTCTCGCGGCCACCCCGGCCGCCGCCGCGGACCTGCAGCTGCTGTTCGCCGGCGGCATCCACGACGAACGCTCGGCCGCGATGGTGGCCGCCCTCGCCGCCCCGGTGGCCGCGCGCGGTGCGGCGATCGGCGTGCTGATGGGCACCGCCTACCTCTTCACCCGCGAGGCCGTCGACGCGGGAGCCGTGCTCCCGCTGTTCCAGCGCCGGCTCCTGGAAGCCGAGCGCACCGATCTTCTCGAAACCGCGCCGGGCCACGCGACCCGCTGCGTGCGCAGCCCGTTCACCGAGGAGTACACCGCGATCAAGGCGGACCTCGCCGAGCGCGGCGTGCCGAGCCGCGACGCCTGGGAGCAGCTGGAAACGCTCAACGTCGGGCGGCTCCGCCTGGCCAGCAAGGGCATCGAGCGTGTCGGCGCCGAACTGCGGGACGTCGCCGAGGACCGCCAGCTGGCCGAAGGCATGTTCATGGCGGGCGAGGTCGCCGTGCTGCGCTCGGCCGTCACCACGATCGCCGACCTGCACCACTCGGTGGGTGCGGGCGCGAACGCGTTCCTGCGCGCGCGGGCCGCGGAATTCGGCGTCACCGGGACCGAACCGCCCGCGCCGGAGCCACTGGACATCGCGATCGTCGGCATGGCCTGCATGTTCCCGCAGGCCCCCGACCTGGCCGCGTTCTGGGCGAACGTGCTGGCCGGCACCGATGCGGTCACCGAGGTGCCCCCGCAGCGGTGGGACACTTCGCTGTACTACGACCCGGAGGGCCAGGGGGAGCGGACGCCGTCGCGCTGGGGCGGGTTCCTGCCCGAGATCGGCTTCGACCCGCTGAAGTACGGCATCCCGCCGTCGTCGCTGGCCAGCATCGAACCGGTGCAGCTGCTGGCCTTGGAGGCCGCGCACCGCGCGCTCGCCGACGCGGGCTACGCCGACCGCGCGTTCGACCGGGCCCGGACATCCGTCGTGTTCGGCGCCGAAGCGGGCAGCGACCTGTCGAACGCGATGACGCTGCGCTCGGTGCTGCCGTCCTATCTGGGCGAGCTGCCGTCCGAACTGGACGAACGGCTGCCGCGGGTCACCGAGGACTCGTTCCCCGGCGTGCTCGCCAACGTCATCGCCGGGCGGATCGCCAACCGGCTCGACCTGGGCGGGGCCAACTACACCGTCGACGCCGCCTGCGCGTCTTCGCTGACCGCGGTCGACGTCGCCTGCAAGGAACTGACCGCCGGCACCAGTGACCTCGTCCTCTGCGGCGGTGCGGACCTGCACAACGGCATCAACGACTACCTCCTGTTCGCCTCCGCGCACGCCCTCTCGCCGACCGGGCGATCGGCGACGTTCGACAGCGCCGCCGACGGCATCGCGCTCGGCGAAGGCGTCGCCTGCGTCGCCCTCAAGCGCCTCGCCGACGCCGAACGCGACGGCGACCGGGTGTACGCCGTGATCAAGGGCGTCGGCGCGGCTTCCGACGGCCGCGCGCTGGGGTTGACGGCGCCGCGGCCCGAGGGGCAGCACACCGCCCTGACCCGCGCCTACCGCAACGCCGGCGTCTCGCCCGCGCACGTCGGGCTCGTCGAGGCCCACGGCACCGGCACCGTCGTCGGCGACCGGACCGAGCTCGGCACGCTGACGAAGGTGTTCACCGAGGCCGGCGCCGCGCCGGGCGCGTGCACGATCGGCTCGGTGAAGTCGCAGATCGGGCACACCAAGTGCGCCGCGGGCCTGGCCGGGCTGATCAAGGCCGCGCTGGCCGTGCACACCGGCGTCAAACCGCCGACGCTGCACCTCTCGGCGCCGAATCCGGCGTGGGATCCCGAGACCAGCCCGTTCGTGTTCCAGTCGGCGGCGCAGCCGTGGACCGCGCCGCCGGCCGAGCGGCTCGCCGGGGTCAGCGCCTTCGGCTTCGGCGGCACCAACTTCCACGTGGTGCTCGCCGCGCACGACGGCATGCCGCCTGCGCAGGCCGCGGACGAGTGGCCCGCGGAGCTGTTCGTCTTCGGCACCGACGCGGCGGTCCGCGACCTGCTGGCCATGGCTTCGGAAGTCCCTTCGCCGTGGCGGCTGCGGGATTTGGCACTGGCGGCGGCCCAGCGGACGCAAGGACGTCCGGTGCGGCTCGCCGTCGTCGCGTCCACTGTGGACGAGTTGGCCGGGCTGCTGCGGCAGGCACTGGACGGGCACGACGCACCCGGCGTGTTCCGCGCGGACGATGCGGTGCCGGGCGAGGTCGCGATGCTGTTCCCCGGCCAGGGCAGCCAGCGGCCGGGCATGTTCGCCGAGCTGTTCGTCACCTTCCCCGACCTGCAGCGTTACCTGCGGCTCGACCCGGCGACGGCCGAGGTCGTCTTCGGCCCGGCGGTGTTCGGGGAGACGGCGCGGCAGGACTCCGTGGACCGGGTCACCGACACCCGCGTCGCCCAGCCCGCGCTCGGGCTGGCCGGGCTGGCCGCGTTCCGGCTGCTGACCCGCGCCGGCGTGCGGCCCGCGATGCTGGGCGGGCACAGCTACGGCGAGCTGACGGCACTGGCCGCGGCCGGAGCCTTCACGCCGGAAGGACTGTTGCACGCGAGCCACGCCCGCGCGGCGGCGATCCTCGACGCAGTGCCCTCCGGCGATCCGGGCGCGATGGCCGCGGTGTCGGCGTCCGCCGCCGAGGTTCTTGCGGTTCTCGGCGAATCGCCGGTCGTGCTGGCCAACCACAACTCGCCCAAGCAGACGGTGATCTCCGGGCTCACCGCCGACGTCGAGGCCGCGGTCGGGCACCTGCGCGCCGCCGGGCTCGGCGCGAAGCGGATCCAGGTCGCGTGCGCGTTCCACAGCTCGCTGGTGGCACCGGCGGGGGAGGCGTTCGGCCGGGCGCTGGACGCGATCGGCGTCGTGCGGCCCGCGGTCCCGGTGTACGGCAACCGGACGGCCGGGCCCTACCCGGCTTCGCCGGACGCGATCCGCGACGAACTGGCCGCTCAGCTGGGTGCGCCGGTCCGGTTCGTGGAGCAGGTCGAGGCGATGTACGCGGCCGGCGCGCGGGTGTTCGTCGAGGCCGGGCCCGGGGCGGTGCTGGCCAAGCAGGTCACCGCCATCCTCGGCGACCGGCCGCACCGGACGGTCGGGTTCGAGCAGCCGGGCCGTCGCGGCCTGCCGGGCTTCCTCGGCGCGCTGGCGCAGCTGGCGGTGTCCGGGGTGAACGTCGAGACCGGCTGGTTGTTCCGCGGCCGCGACGCGGTGGACGCGTTCACGGCGCCACGCCCGAAGCGTCCGGGGTGGACGGTCGACGGTCACCTGCTCCGCACCGCGGACGGCACGATCCCGGCCGGCGCCCTCCGCCCGGCGGAGCGGATCTCACTCGGCCTGCCCACGGCGGCGCCCGCGGCGGCGGCGACGTCGGAAGCAATGGTCGCGGACTTCCTGCGCACGAGCCGCGAGATGATCGCCGCCCAGCGCGACGTGCTCCTGGGCTTCTTCGGCACGGACGCTCCCTTGTCGATCCCGGCGCCGGTCATCGAGCGCCCCAAGGCGGCCTTGGTTGCGTCAGACGCACCGAAGGCCGCCTTGGGTGCGTCAGACGCACCGAAGGCCACATTGGGGCGCTCCGTGCTGGAGACCGTGGTCGAGGTGATCGGGGAGCGGACCGGGTATCCGGTGGAGATGATCGAGCCGGATCTCGATCTGGAAGCCGACCTGAGCGTGGATTCGATCAAGCGCGCCGAGATCGCGGGCGAGCTGGCGTCGCGGCTGGGGCTGGCCGGCGGCGACGTCGAGGAGTTCGCGAAGGCCCGGACGGCCGCGGCGATCGCGGAGCTGATCGGCGCGGAAAGCCCCGGCACGGCTCCGACGACAGTGTCGGTGCTGGAGACCGTGGTCGAGGTGATCGGGGAGCGGACCGGGTACCCGGTGGAGATGATCGAGCCGGATCTCGATCTGGAAGCCGACCTGAGCGTGGATTCGATCAAGCGCGCCGAGATCGCCGGTGAGCTGGCGACCCGCCTGAACCTCGACCCGGGTGGCGACGTCGAGGAGCTGGCCAAGGCCCGCACGGCCGCGGCGATCGCGGAGCTGATCGGTGGCGAGCGCCCCAATGTGGCCTTGGTTGCGTCTGACGCAACGAAGGCCGCCTTGGGTGCGTCTGACGCAACGAAGGCCGCCTTGGGTGCGTCAGACGCACCGAAGGCCACATTGGGGCGCTTGGGGCCGGCCGAGCCCGCGCCTCTGATCGTTGCGCCGAAACGTCTCGTGATGGCCGAAGCCGAGCTGCCGGTCGCCGAGGCTCCCGTGGTCGCCGGGCGGAAGTTCCTGCTGCTCGGCCGCGGGCCGCTCGCGGAGGCCGTCCGAACCCACCTCACCGGGCTGGGCGCCACCGCCGAGCTCGCCGACGATGTCCGCGCCGGGTTCGACGGGGTCCTCTTCCTCCCGGCGGACGGACCGGTGCTGCCCGCCGCGTTCCCCCGGTACCAAGCCGCGCTCGCGACGAAGCCCGCCTGGCTGCTGACCGCCGGGCCCGGCGAGGGCCTGCGGGGGTTCCACCGCAGCCTCGCGCGCGAATACCCGGACACGCTCACCCGCGTGGTCGAATTGTCCCCGGGCGAGACCTCCGAAGACCAAGCGGCCGCCTTCGTCGCCGAGCTGTCCACAGTGGACCGCGAACCCGTCGTCGTGCGGCACCGGGACCACCGGACCGGCTTCCGGATGACCGAGCAGGACCTCGGCCCGCTCGGCAGCAGCGGCGCGGGCCCGGCGGGCGACGGCGCCGCCGAAGCCGCCGCGATCGGCCTGCGGCGCGACTCGGTCGTCCTGCTCGTCGGGGGCGCCAAGGGCATCACCGCCCGGTTCGCCACCACCCTCGCCGCGGCCGCCCGGTGCCGCGTCGAACTACTCGGCCGGACGCCGGTGCCCGCCGCCCAAGACGAACACCCGCAGGCCAGGACGGCCAAGGACCTCCGGGCCGCGCTCATCGCCGCCGGGCTGAAGAGCCCCGCCGAGGTCGAACGGACGGTCCGCCGGATCCAGGGCGAACGCGAGGTCCGCCAGACCCTGGCCAAGCTCGAAGCCCTCGGCAGCCCGGCCCGCTACCAATCGGTCGACATGCTCGACGCCGAAGCCGTGCACCGCGCGGTCAAGGAGATCCACGCCGAGCACGGCCGGCTCGACGGCATCGTCTACGCGGCCGGCGTCATCGAGGACAAGCTCGTCGCCGAGAAGACGCCGGAGTCGTTCGAGCGCGTGTACGGCACCAAGGTCGACGGCGCCCGCACCCTCCTCGAAGCGACCGCCGACCTGCCCGAGGAGCCGGCGTTCGTCGTCCTCTTCGGCAGCATCGCCGCGACCCTCGGCAACCGCGGCCAGTCCGACTACGCCGCCGCCAACGACGCCCTCGAAACGCTGGGCCGCCGGTGGCCCGCCGGGCGGGCGGTCACCGTCCACTGGGGACCGTGGGCGCCGACCGGCGAGCACGACGGCATGGTGACGCCCGAGCTCATGCGCGACTACGCCCGCCGCGGCATCGCGCTGATCGACCCGGAGGAGGGCACCCTCGGCCTGCTGCGCGAGCTGGCCTGGGGCCGTCCGGACACCGGCGCCGTCATCCACACGGCGTCCGGGTGGTGACGGACATGCGCGTGGCCATCGTCGGGATGTCGGTGCTGCTGCCCGGCGCCCCCGACCTGGCGACCTACTGGCGCAATCTCTCCGGCGGCGTCGACGCGATCACCGAAGTGCCGCCCGGCAAGTGGGACCACGCGCACTACGCGCCGGACGAGCAGCGCCGGGCCGACCGGCTCTACTGCCGCCGGGGCGGGTTCGTGGACGAACTGGCCGAAGTGGACGTCACCGGCTTCGGGATCATGCCGAACTCCGTGCCCGCCACCGAGCCCGACCAGCTGATCGCGCTGCGCGTCGCGGCGCAGGCCGTCGCGGACGCCGGTGGCGTGGACCGCCTGCCCGCCGACCGGGCGAAGGTCGGCGTCGTGCTCGGCCGCGGTGGTTACCTGACACCGGGGCTGGTCCGGCTCGACCAGCGTGTCCGCACCGCGAGCCAGCTCGTCCGCACCCTCGGCGAGCTGCTGCCGGACCTGGACGCGGACCGGCTCGACGCCGTCCGCCAGGCCTTCACCGACCAGCTCGGCCCGGAGGCGCCCGAGTCCGCGATCGGGCTGGTGCCGAACCTGGCCGCCTCAAGGCTGGCCAACCGTCTCGACCTGCGTGGCCCGGCGTACACGGTGGACGCCGCGTGCGCGTCTTCGCTGATCGCCGTCGACCACGCCGTGCGGGAGCTGGCCACCGGCCGGTGCGACGTCGTCCTCGCCGGCGGGGTGCACCACTGCCACGACATCACCTTCTGGAGCGTGTTCACCCAGCTCGGCGCGCTGTCGCCGTCCGAGCGGATCCGGCCGTTCCACCGCGACGCCGACGGCGTGCTGATCGGCGAAGGCACCGGCATCGTCGTCCTCAAGCGCCTCGCCGACGCCCAGCGCGACGGCGACCGCGTCTACGCCGTGATCACCGGCACCGGCGTCGCCTCGGACGGGCGGACCGCGAGCCTGGCCAGCCCCGACTCCGGCGGCCAGGTCCGGGCCGTCCGCCAAGCGTGGGCGGCGGCGGGTCTCGACCCGGCCGCGCCGGACTCGATCGGCCTGCTGGAGGCGCACGGCACCGCGACCCCGGCCGGCGACGCGGCGGAACTCGCCACCCTCGCGGAGGTTTTCGGAAGCGCCGGCTCCGCCGTGCTGGGCTCGGTGAAGTCGATGATCGGCCACACGATGCCCGCGGCCGGGATCGCCGGGCTGGTCAAAGCGGCGCTGGCCGTGCACCACGGCGTCCTCCTGCCGACCCTGCACTGCGACGACCCGCACCCGGCGCTCGCGAGCACTCGGTTCGCCACGTTGGCCGCCGCCGAGCCGTGGGACGCGCCGGTACGCCGTGCCGGGGTCAACGCGTTCGGCTTCGGCGGGATCAACGCCCACGTCGTCCTCGAACAGGCGCCCGGCCGCGCGAAGCCGGTGGCGGTGCGCGAGCCCGAACGCGTGCTGCGGCTCGCCGCGCCGACCGTCGACGCGCTGCGGGAGGCGTTCGCCCGGCCCGGCCATCGGGAACCCGGCGACGGGCCGGTCCGGCTCGGCATCGTCGACCCGACGGAGAAGCGGCTGGCCCTGGCCCGGAAGGTGCTCGCGCGGGGCCGGGCCTGGCGCGGCCGCAACGACGTGTGGTTCGCCGACCGCCCCCTGCTCGGGCCGGGCGGCGGCAAGATCGCGTTCCTCTTCCCCGGCCTGGAATCGGAACTGACGCTCAACTGCGGTGACGTCGCCCGCCACTTCGGCCTGCCGTGGAAGCACGCGGACGTCGAGGTCGGCGACGTCGGGCGGCAGGGTGCGGCGGTGTTCGAGCTGGGCCGGCTGCTGCACGCCGCCCTCGGCCGGATCGGCGTCACACCGGACGCCGTCGCCGGGCACAGCCTGGGCGAATGGACGGCGATGGCCGTCGCCGGCGTCCACGCCGAAGAAGAGGTCGACGCCTTCCTCGCCGGGTTCGACCCGGACGCGCTCGTCGTCCCCGGGCTCGCTTTCGCCGCGATCGGCGCGCCCGCGCCCCGCGTGCTCGAGGAGCTGGCCACACGGTCGGACGTCGTCCTCTCCCACGACAACTCCCCGAACCAGGCCATGATCTGCGGTCCGGAAGCGGCGGTCGGTGCGCTCGTCCAGCGGTTCCGCGACGCCGGGATCGTGGCGCAGGTCCTGCCGTTCCGGTCCGGCTTCCACACTCCGATGCTGCGCCCGTACCTGGGCCCGATCCGGGCCGCGGCCGAGCGTTTCACCTTGCACCCGCCGAACCTGCCGCTCTGGTCGGCGACCACGGTGTCGGAATACCCGGCAGGCGATGCCGAGGTCCGCGAGCTGTTCGTGCGCCACCTGCTGCAGCCGGTGCGGTTCCGGCCGCTCGTGCGGGCCCTACACGACGCCGGGTTCCGCGGGTTCGTGCAGGTGGGCGCCGGACAGCTCGGTTCACTGGTCGGCGACACCCTGCACGGCGAAGAGCACCTCGTCGTGGCGGCGCACTCGGGGCAGCGTCCCGGGCTCGCGCAGCTGCGCCGGGTCGCGACCGCCTTGTGGGTCGACGGCTTCGACGTGGATTCGACCCGCCTGCCCGGCGAGCGCCCGGCCGTCCCCAAGGCGGTCAAGCTCGACCTCGGCGGCTGGCTGATCTCCCTGGACGACGGGGTCCGCGCCCGGATCGCGCTGCCGCCCGCCCGCCGGTCCACTGTGGACGACCTGGCCGCGAAGGGGCCGCTCGCCGCGGAGTTCGCCGCCCTCCTCACCGACACCGCCAACCTGGCGTCCACCGTCCTCGCCGGCCGCCCCGACCCGTCGCTTTCACGTGAAAGCGACGACCTGGGGCGTAGCTTTCACGTGAAAGCTACGCCGCTGGCCGAGCTGGACACGACGCTCAGCGTGTCGCTCGAGGCGATGCCGTACCTGCTCGACCACTGCTTCTTCAAACAGCCGCCTCAGGCCGACCCGGGCGACCGCTGGCCGGTCGTGCCCGCCACCACGGTGATCGGCCACCTGATGCGGTTCGCCGAGCAGGCGGCATTCGGCCGCCGCGCGGTCGCCGTGCACGACGTGCGGCTCAGCCAGTGGATCACCGCGGTCCCGGCGGTCACGGTGCCGGTGCGCGTCCGGCCCCAGGGCACCGACCGGGTGCACGCGGCCCTCGCCGGCTACTCGCAGGCCGTCGTCGAACTCGCGCCGGACTACCCGGCCGGCGCGCCGGCGCCGTGGCGGTTCCCGGCGTCGGCCGAGCAGGTCCCCGAGACCACGGCGGCGCAGCTGTACGACGAGCGCTGGATGTTCCACGGCCCGCAGTTCCAGGGCGTCACCGAGCTGACCGCCGTCGGCGAACGGCACGTGCGGGCCGTGCTGACCACACCGGCCGCCCCCGGCGCGTTGCTCGACAACGTCGGCCAGGTGCTCGGCTACTGGATCATGTCCCGGCTGCCGGAGCGGACCACCGTCTTCCCGGTCGCCATGCGTGAAATCCGGTTCCACGGGCCGCACCCGGCCCCGGGGGAACGCCTGGAGTGCCTGGTCCGGATCACCGGGCTGACGGAGGAGTTCCTCGAAGCGGACATGCAGCTCGTCCACCACGGGCAGGTCTGGGCCGAGTTCACCGGCTGGCGCGACCGGCGGTTCGACAGCACGCCGCACATCCGGCAGGCCGACCGCACGCCCGAGCGCTCGACGCTGTCGCACGAGCAGCCGGGCGGCTGGGCGCTGGTGCACGAGCAGTGGCCCGACCTGGCCACCCGCGAGCTGATCATGCGCAACTACCTCGCCGGCTCCGAGCGCGACGCCTACGACCGCCGTCCACCGCGGGGCCGGCGTCAGTGGCTGCTCGGCCGGATCGCGGCCAAGGACGCGGTCCGCCACTGGCTCTGGGCCCACGGCGAACCCGAGATGTTCCCCGCCGAGCTGCGCATCGGCAACGACGAGGCCGGCCGGCCGTTCGCGACCGGCGCCTACGGCCGGGAACTGCCGCCGGTGACGGTTTCGGTGGCGCACCGGGCCGAAGCCGGGGTGGCGATCGCCCGCCACGGGCCGTGCGGCATCGACATCGAAGAGGTCGTCCCGCGCGCGGAGTCCACTGTGGAGGCCGCGCTCGGCCCGGGCGAGCTGGCGCTGTTCGCGAGCCTGCCGGGCGACCCGGAGCAGTGGTTCGCCCGGTTCTGGACGGCGAAGGAGGCCGTGGCGAAGCTGCGCGGTACCGGCCTGCGCGGGGAACCCCGCGACTTCGAGGTCGTCGCGGCGGCGCCGGGGGAACTGACCGTCCGCGTCGCGGGCCACGAGTACCGCGTGCGCTGTGCCGACGTCGAGAACCTGCCCGGTGCGCCGCCGCGCCGCTACGTCGTCGCCTGGACCGAAGAGACGAAGGAGACTGCCGGATGAGCATCGAGACCACGGCCGCGAACGAGGTGACCGTGCTCGCCCAGCTGAGCGGGATGCTGCGGGAGCTGCTCGAGGAGTACGGGCTGGATGTGGAAGACACTGGGGAAATCACCATGGACACGACGTTCCACGACGACCTCGAGCTGGAGAGCGTCGATCTGGTGGCGCTGTCCGGGCAGCTGCGCGAGCACTACGGCGACCGCGTCAACTTCGCGACCTTCATCGCCGAGCGCGACCTGGACGAGATCATCGCGCTGACCGTCGGCGAGCTCGTCCGGTACATCGTCGGTTCCCTGCGGGCGACGGCGTGAGCCGGATCCGCGCGGGCGAGCTGGACGTGCACGTCCAGCGGCTGACGCCGGACGTCCCGCTCGACGGGGACGCACCGATCGTGGTGTGCGTCCACGGCCTGCTCACCGACAGCCTGGCCAGCTACTACTTCACCCTCGGCCCGGCCTTCGCCGAACGCGGGCTCGACGTGCTGATGTACGACCTGCGCGGGCACGGCCGCACGACGCGGCCGTCGTCCGGGTACCACCTGGAGCGGTTCGTCGACGACCTCGTCGCGGTCCTCGACGCGTGCGACGTCACGCGGCCGGTGCACGTCGTCGGCAACTCCTTCGGCGCTTCGGTCGCGCTGGGACTGGCCGCGGCCCGGCCCGACCGGGTGGCCAGCGTGGTCGTGCTCGAGGGCGAACCGCCGACCCGGGAGTGGACCCGGCACATGGCCGAGGGGCTCGCCGACGCCAAGACCCGGCTGGCGATCGACGAGGTCATCGGCTGGATCGCCGACAACCACGGCGCGCACACCGCGCGGCTGTCCAAGGCCGCGAACCGGATCCTGCAGACCACCACGATCGCCGAGGACATCCCGCGCAGCGCGACGATCGAGGCGGACCTCTCGGCGGTGCGCTGCCCGGTGTTCGCGATCTTCGGCGGCGACTCCGGGCTGGCGGCGCAGGTGCCGCACTTCGAGACGCACCTGGAGAGCTGCCGCTGTGTCGTGCTGCCCGACCAGGGGCATTCGGTGCTGGTCGAGCGGACCGCGGAGGTCATCGAGCTGATCTCCGGCTGGGTCCGCGACACCGCGCGCACGCAGACGCGGGTGCGGTAGTGGCCCGATTCCTCTTCGTCGTCCCGCCGCTGGTCGGGCACGTCAACCCGGCTGTCGGCGTGGCGGCCGAGCTCACCGCGCGCGGGCACGAGGTCGCCTGGGCGGGCCACGACGAACTGCTGTGGCGGCTGGCCGGCCCGGAAGCGCTCGTGTTCTCCTGCGCCGTGCCGCGCGAGCTGCCGGTGCGCCCGGCCGAGCTGAAGGGCCCGGCGGCGCTGCGCTTCCTCTGGCAGGACTTCCTCGTTCCGCTGGCCGACGCGATGGCCCCCGGCGTGGCCGCGGCGCTCGACGCCTTCGAACCGCACGTCGTGGTCGCCGACCAGCAGGCACTGGCCGGTGGGCTGCTCGCCGAAGCGGCCGGCCTGCCGTGGGTCACGTCGGCGACGACGTCGGCCGAGCTCGTCGACCCCCTGGCCGGGATGCCGAAGGTCGGGGCGTGGGTCGACGAGCTGCTCGACGGGCTGCGCGCGCGGATCGCCGGCGGTCGCGGCGTGGCGGACCCGCGGTTCTCGCCGCACGGCGTCCTCGCCTTCACCACCCGCGAACTGCTCGGCGCGGCCGCGCTGCCGCCGGCGGTCCGGCTCGTCGGGCCGGCCCTCGGCGCGCGGCCGTCCACGGCGGACTTCCCGTGGGAGTGGCTCGACCCGCTGCGGCCGACGGTGCTCGTCTCCCTCGGCACGGCGAACACGTCCGCGGGCGCCGGCTTCCTGGCGGCGACGGCGGAGGCGTTCGCCGGCACGAGCGTGCGCGCGGTCATCGCCGACCCGGGCGGCGTGCTCGGCGACGTCCCGCCGAACGTCCTGGTGCGGCCCGCCGTTCCGCAGCTGTCGCTGCTGTCGCGGGTCGACGCCGTGCTGTGCCACGCGGGCCACAACACCGTCTGCGAAACGCTGTGGCACGGCCTCCCGCTGGTGGTGGCCCCGATCCGCGACGACCAGCCGATCGTGGCGGCCCAGGTGGTCGCGGCGGGCGCGGGCGTCCGCCTGCGGTTCGGCCGCGCGGACGCACCCCGCATCGCGGCGGCGGTCGAGGAGGTCCTGACCGAACCGGCGTACCGCCGCGCGGCCGAAGTCGTGGCGGCCTCGTTCCGCGCGGCAGGCGGAAGCGCCGCGGCGGCCGGGCACCTGGAACAGCTGGCGCTGGAGAGCCTGGCGCACCTGCCGCTCTGAAGGTGTTGTTTACACGGAAAAATGGGGCCGTTACCGTCGTCGGGATGACTGTTTCCGAATGTCGTCCCGAGGACGTTCCCGAACTTCTGCTGTCGGCCGCGGCCCTGTTCGCCGAGGACGGTGGACACCACGATCCGTTCATGGACACCGGCTGGCCCGCCCGCGAAGGCCGGGCCTACTACGCGGGTCTCGTCGAGGATCCGGAGTGCCTGTGCCTGCTGGCCGATGCGGGCGCGGGCCACCTGGTCGGACGGCTGCGCCGGCCGGACCCGCTGCGGCCGGGCGCGGTGACGGCCGTGCTCGAAAGCATGCGCGTCGCTCCGGACCGGCGTCGCCAGGGAGTGGGTGGCGCACTCGTGGACGCGTTTCTGAGCTGGGCCCGTGAGCGCGGCGCGAACGAAATGACCGTGCAGGCGTACGCGCAAAACGCCAGTGCAGTCGCGTTTTACCGGTCGCGTGGGTTCCGCCCGTTTCTGGTCGCCTTGACGCGCAGCTGAGCCGGTCCCGCGTCACACTGGAAGCCATGGGCTTCCTGGACGGGCGGGCCGTCGTGATCACCGGTGCCGGACGCGGGCTGGGGCGGGCGTTCGCCCGGCACGCCGCCGGCAACGGGGCCGCGGTCGTCGTCAACGACGTCGACGCCGAACCGGCCTGCGAAACCGTGGCCGCGATCGTGGCGGACGGCGGCACCGCCGTGGCGAGCGCCGGGTCGGTGGCCGACGCGGACTACGCCCGGTCGCTGATCACCCTGTGCGGCAAGCGGTTCGGGTCGCTGGACGGGCTCGTCAACAACGCCGCTGTCGGCTACCACGCGCCGCCGTGGGAGGACGACGACGCCGAGCGGGCGCGCTCGCTGGTCGAGACCAACGTGCTCGGGCCGCTCCACTGCGGCACCGCGGCCGCGAAGGTCATGTGCGCGCAGGGCCGCGGCGTCATCGTCAACGTGACGTCGGGGTCGATGATCGGGCAGCGCGGGGCCGCCGCGTATTCGGCGTCGAAGGGCGCGGTGGCGTCGATGACCTACTCGTGGGCCGCGGATCTGGCGGAACACGGCGTGCGCGTCAACGCCGTCAGCCCGATCGCCTGGACCCGGCTGATGGCCGCCGACCCGAACGGCAACCGCGACGCGGCGCCGCCCGAACGGGTGGCGCCGCTGGTGACCTACCTGCTCAGCGACCTCTCGGCCGGCGTCACCGGGCAGGTGCTGCGGCTCGCCGACGGGCACCTGCACGCCGTCCGCCAGCCCGCGATCATCCGGCCGGTCCTGCACCGGGAGACCTGGACGGTGGAGGAGATCGCCGCCGCCGTCGGCGACGAGCTCGTCCTCGAATCGCCGCCGCGGGACCGCTGGACCCTTTGAGCGGTCTGGACCACCGGAACGGGTGGCTATCCACAGTGGACTCCGGCTACTAGCTTGGAGAGATGACGGCCACCGCCGAGGTCACCTCGGGCGCCGCGGCGCCGCCCGCACTGAGCCGCGGCCGGGTCAACGCCGTGTTCGGCGCCGTGCTGCTCGGGATGCTGCTGGCGGCGCCGAGCGCCTCGGCGACTGGGGCACGAGCAACCGCGCCGACCTGGACGCGGCCATCGGGCGCGTCGCGGCCCGGCTGATGGACCAGAGCGCGGAGTCCCGCGCCTACGGCCGCCACGCCCTCACCTGAACCGAGGTGGGCACTTTCACGTGAAAGTGCCCACCTGGGAGCGTAGCTTTCACGTGAAAGCGGCGGGGGCGGGTCAGCGGCGCCAGAAGTCGTGGGGGGTGCGGCCGCGGCGGAAGCCGCATGACTCGACCAGGGCTGCTGCTTCGCGGAAGCCGTGGCCGACCAAGGCCGGCTCGTGGGCGTCGCTGCCGAACGCCACCGCCTCGCCGCCCACCTCGAACCACCACCGCACGACCTCGCCCGGCAGCGGCACCTTCGTGTTCACCTCCAGCGCGCGGCCGCTCGCCTTCAGCGCCCGCAGCACCGTCCGGAACTCCTCCTCGAACTCCGCCGCCACGAACGGCGGACCCTCGGCCGGCCACGCACGCAGCGCGTAGTCGATGTGGGCGAGCACCGCGAAGTCCGCCGTCGACTCGGCCAAGCCGAGCACTTCGCCGAGGTAGGCCCGCAGCAGCTCGCCCGGCGGCCGGTCCGAGACCACCGTCAGCTCCTGGTGGTGCTCGCCGTCCGGCAGGGAGTGGACCGAGCCGAGGACGCGGTCGAAGTCGTGCGCCGCCAGCAGCGCGTCGGCGCGCGGGCGGTGCCAGTGCGGCTCGCTCAGCTCCACACCCGAGAGGATCCGCAGCCCGGGGAACCGCGAGCGGCACTCCTCGACGCTCGCCAGGTACCCCGCGACGTCCAGCTCCGGCGGCTCCAGGACGCCGTCCGGGCGCAGCCGCACCCGGAAGTGGTCCGGCAGCAGCGGCCGGATCGGCTCCGGGATCAGCCACGGCGTCAGGTCCGCGTGCTCGGTGAACGCCACCGACGGCAGGCCCAGGGAAATCGCCCGCTCGCACGAGCCGATCATCGACCCGGTGACCGTGTCCCAGGACCATTCGGTGTGGACGTGACCGTCCGGCGGCAGGCGCACGAACCCACCGTAGCGAGAGTTTTCGGCTAGCGTCTCAGCCATGGCGGACAAGGCTGTAGAGCTCGAAGTCGGGCACCGGACCGTCCGGATCTCCAACCCGGACCGGGTCTACTTCCCGGCCCGCGGCGAGACGAAGCTCGACCTGGTCAACTACTACCTCTCGGTGGGTGACGGCATCGTCAACGCCCTGCGCGAACGCCCCTGCATGCTGCACCGCTTCCCGTCCGGCGTGGCGGGGGAGAAGGTGCACCAGAAGCGCGTGCCCCATGGCGCCCCGCCGTGGCTGGAAACCGTCCGGGTGACCTTCCCGCGCTACAACCGGCACGCCGACGAACTGTGCGTCACCGAACTCGCACACGTCGCCTGGGCCGTGCAGATGTCCACAGTGGAGTTCCACCCGTGGAACTCCCGGCGCGCCGACACCGAGAAGCCCGACGAGTGGCGCATCGACCTCGACCCGATGCCCGACTGCGGCTACGACCGCGTCCGCCGGGTCGCGCACGTCGCCCACGAGATCCTCGACGAGCTCGGCGCGGTCGGCTGGCCGAAGACCTCCGGCGGCCGCGGCCTGCACATCTACGTCCGGATCGAACCCCGCTGGGGCTTCTCCGACGTCCGCCGGGCGGCGCTGGCCTTCGCCCACGAGGTCGAACGGCGGGCTCCGGACGACGTCACCACGACCTGGTGGCGCAAGGACCGCGACCCGCGGCTGCTCTTCGTCGACTACAACCAGAACGCCCGCGACCACACGATCGCCAGCGCCTACTCGGTCCGCGGCAACCCCGAAGGCACCGTGTCGACGCCGATCCGCTGGGAGGAGATCGACGACGCCGAGCCGGGCGACTTCACGATCGCCACCGTCCCGGCCCGCTTCGCCGAACTGGGCGATCTGCACGCCGGCATCGACAAGGCCGTGTTCTCCCTCGACCCGCTGCTGGAGTGGGCCGACCGCGACGGCGTCGAGGAACCACCCGACCCCGGCTGACGTATTTTCCGGGCTCACCCGCGGCTCTGCCCGGGGTGAGAGTCGTCTTGTCGGGTTTGGACGCGGCCGCGTGGAGCCTGGTCGCGTTGCAGGTGATCCTCGAGCGGGAGGGCCACACCGTGTCCGTGGTGGCCGACGTGCCGGCGGCTTGCCGCCGTGACCGGCCGGAGTGCGTGGTGCTTTCGACCGTGCTCGGCGCTCCGGGCGTGGACGTGCTCCGCCGCGTACGCGCCGACCCCGCGTTGCGTGGGCTGGCCGTGGTGATCGGCGGCCGGCTGAAGAACACGCGCGCGGAACTGCTCTCCCTCGGCTTCGACGAGGCGTTCCCGGTCGCCGCCGCGGATCCCGGGGGAGCCGTGGCGGCGCTGCGGGCCTACCTGGCGGATCAGTCCAGGCGTTCGATGATCGTCGCGTTGGCGAGGCCGCCCGCCTCGCACATCGTCTGCAGGCCGTAGCGGCCGCCGGTCTGCTCGAGCACCGACAGCAGCGTCGTCGCCAGGCGGGCGCCGCTGCCGCCCAGCGGGTGACCGAGGGCGATCGCGCCGCCGTTGACGTTGACCTTCGCCGGGTCGGCGCCGATCTCGCGCTGCCAGGCCAGCACGACACTGGCGAACGCCTCGTTGACCTCGAACGCGTCGATGTCCGCCACGTCGAGGCCGGCGCGGGCGAGCACCTTGCGGGTGGCCGGGATGACGCCGGTCAGCATCAGCAGCGGGTCGTCGCCGACAACGGCGAAGCTGTGGATCCGGGCCCGCGGCTTCAGGCCCAGCGCGGCGGCCGTCTCGCCGCTGGTGATCAGCAGGGCGGCCGCGCCGTCGTTGATCGGCGAGGAGTTGCCCGCGGTGACGCTCCAGGAAAGGTCCGGAAACCGCTGCTCCCAGACGTCGGCGCGGAACGCGGGCTTCAGCCCGGCGAGGATTTCCGGCGTGGTGCCGGGCCGGACCGTCTCGTCGGCCGTGACCTCGCGCAGCGTGCCGTCGAGGGCGGGCGCCTTGAGCGGCGCCACTTCGCCCGCGAACTTGCCGTCCGCCCACGCCTTCGCCGCGCGCTGGTGGCTCTCCGCGGAAAACTCGTCCAACTGTGCCCGGGTGAACCCCCATTTCGCGGCGATGAGTTCCGCGCTGATGCCCTGCGGCACCAGCCCCTCCGGGTAGCGGGCGGCGACCTGCGGGCCGAACGGGTCGCGGCCGGCCACCTGGCTGCCCATCGGCACCCGGCTCATCGACTCGACGCCGGAGGCGATCACGACGTCGTACGCGCCGGCGATGACACCCTGCGCGGCGAAGTGGATGGCCTGCTGGCTGCTGCCGCACTGGCGGTCGACGGTCACCGCGGGCACCGACTCCGGCAGCCCGGCGGCGAGCGCGGCCCAGCGCGCGGTGTTCATGCTCTGCTCGCCGATCTGGCCGACCGCGCCGCTGATCACGTCGTCGATCCGGGCCGGGTCGAGTCCGGTGCGCTCGACGAGCGAACGCAGGGCGTGGGCGTGCAGGTCGACCGGGTGCACCCCGGCGAGGGTGCCGTTCGGCTTGCCCTTGCCGATCGGGGTCCGCACCGCGTCGACGATCACCGCGTCCGTCATGACATCTGCCTCCTCGCAGATCGGGATGTCTCCGGTATACGCCGGGTCGGTTGGAATTCACAACTCGACTGTTCGACACGTCACACGCGGTTGAAGTGCTAGGTTGGATTTTCAACCCCGTGGAGGTGGCATGGTCCGGCGTGGTCGCGAGTGCTCGGTCGCCGAGGCCTTGGAGGTCGTCGGCGAACGCTGGAGCCTGTTGGCGCTGCGCGAGATCATGCTGGGGGAGCGGCGGTTCAACCAGATCGCCGAGAACACCGGGGCCAGCCGGGACATCCTGGCCGCGCGGCTGCGCAAGCTCGTCGACGCGGGTGTCCTCGAGAAGGTCCAGTACGAGGCCCACCCGCCGCGCCACGAGTACCACCCGACCGAAGCCGGCCGCGCGCTGCAGCCGGTCCTGCTCGGCCTGATGGCCTGGGGTGACAAGTACGTCCACCAGGGCGAACCGCCGACCCTCTGGCGCCACGCCTGCGGCGAGGTCCTCGATCCGGTCACCGTCTGCGCCCACTGCGGCGACCCGGTGAACGCCCCGGGCACCCGCGCGATCCGGGTCGGTGCCGTGCACGCCTGACCGCGGCCGCCACGGCCTCCTCGCATCCCCGCGAGGAGGCCTTTTGCTGTCCGGGCGTTGACTTGAGACCGCCGTCGCTGTAACTCTTGAACGAATCAGTGCAAGAAGCTGACAACTGACCGGCAGATCGAGGCAGCTGTCAGGAAGATCCCGGTTTCGCTCCGAGTCGTCTCCCTCCTCCCCGGATCAGAGGATCCTCATGAGAACGAAGCGAGTGCTGTCACCCGCGGCCACCTTCGCCGCCCTGTCCCTGCTCCTGGCCGCGCCGGCCGCCCCGGCGAGCGCGGCCCCGGCCGCGGCGGCCGTCCAGCCCGCCGCGCAAGCCGCCTCCGCGACCTACACCGCCGGCAGCCAGCTGGCCGGCTATCCCGTTTCGAACGTCGGCGACGGCAACCAGAACACCTACTGGGAAAGCAGCAACAACCAGTTCCCGCAGTGGGTCCAGGCCGATCTCGGCACGCCGACGGACGTCGCGCAGCTCGTGCTGAAGCTGCCGGCCGCGAACTGGGGCGCCCGCACCGAGACGTTCGGCGTCCAGGGCAGCACCGACGGGACCACCTTCACCGACCTGAAGCCCTCGGCCGGCTACGTGTTCGACCCCGCCAAGGCGAACACGGTCACCGTGGACGTCGCCGGCAAGCCGCGGTTCGTCCGCTTGAACGTCACCGCGAACACCGGCTGGCCCGCCGCCCAGTTGGCGGAGTTCGAGGTGCACGGGCCCGCCGGCGGCGACACGCAGCCACCGTCCGCGCCCGGCGCCCTCGCCTACACCCAGCCCGCGAGTGGCCAGATCCGGCTCACCTGGTCGGCCTCGACCGACAACACCGGCGTCACCGGCTACGACGTCTACGCGAACAACCAGCTCCGTGGCAGCGTCGCCGGGAACGTCCTGACCTACACCGACACCCAGCCCGACGGCACGACGGTCTCCTACTTCGTCCGCGCGAAGGACGCCGCGGGCAACCAGTCGGCCGACAGCAGCACCGTGACGCGCACCGGCACCCAGGCCGGGACGAACCTCGCGCTGGGCAAGCCGATCACGGCGTCCTCGACGGAGTGGACGTACGTGGCGGCCAACGCCGACGACGGCTCCGTGACCACCTACTGGGAGGGCGGCGGCGGGACCTACCCGAACCTGCTGACCGTCGCCCTCGGTGCCAACGCCGACCTGAACCAGGTCGTGGTGAAGCTCAACCCCGACCCGGCGTGGGGCCCGCGGACCCAGACGATCGCCGTCGAAGGCCGTCAGCAGAGCGCATCCGCCTTCACCACGCTGGTCGCCGCGCAGACCTACAGCTTCAGTCCCGCGACCGGCAACACCGTGACGATCCCGCTCGGCGGCCGCGCCGCCGACGTCCGCCTGCGCGTCACCGCCAACTCCGGCGCGGGCGGCGGACAGGCCGCGGAATTCCAGGTCTTCGGCGTCCCCGCACCCAACCCGGACCTGACGATCTCGGGCGTGTCCTGGTCACCGCAGAACCCCGTGGAGACCGACCCGATCACGGCGTCGGCGACCGTCCGCAACGCCGGGACGGCGGCCTCCGGCACGACGAACGTCACCCTCTACCTGGGCACGACCAAGGTGGGCACGGCGAACGTCGGGGTGCTCGCGGCCGGCGCATCGGCGACGGTGCCGGCGAACATCGGCACCCGGGAGGCGGGCAGCTACCAGGTGACGGCCAAGGTCGACGAGGCGAACGCCGTCATCGAGCAGAACGAGGCCAACAACTCCTACACCGGCTCGACGGCGCTGGTCGTCAGCCCGGTGCAGAGCTCCGACCTGGTCGCCGCGACGGCGTGGTCGCCCGGCAACCCCTCGGCCGGCAACACGGTCACCTTCACCACGACCCTGCGCAACCAGGGAACGGTGGCGAGTGCGGGCGGCACCCACGGCGTCACGGTGACGATCACCGATCAGAACGGGACCGTCGTCAAGACGCTGACCGGGGCTTACAGCGGAACGATCGCCGCCGGCGCGACCGCGGCGCCGGTGACCGTGGGCACCTGGACGGCGGCCAACGGCCGGTACACCGTCAAGACGGTCGTCGCGAACGACGTCAACGAGCTGCCCGTCAAACAGGGCAACAACACCAGCACCCAGGCGCTCTTCGTCGGCCGCGGCGCGAACATGCCCTACGACATGTACGAGGCCGAAGACGGCGTGCTGGCGGGCGGCGCGGCCGTCGTCGGCCCGAACCGCACGATCGGCGACCTCGCCGGGGAGGCGTCGGGCCGCAAGGCCGTGACGCTGAACTCGACCGGCGCCTCGGTGGAGTTCACCGCCCGGGCGGCGACCAACACCCTGGTCACCCGGTTCTCCATCCCGGACGCCGCGGGCGGCGGTGGCCTCACCTCGACGCTGAACGTCTACGTCGACGGCACCTTCCTCAAGGCGATCGACCTGACCTCGCACTACGCGTGGCTCTACGGCGCCGAAACCGGTCCGGGCAACTCGCCGGGCGCCGGGCCGCGGCACATCTACGACGAAGCGAGCATGCTGCTGGGCACGACCGTGTCCGCGGGCAGCCGGATCAAGCTGCAGAAGGACGCGGCGAACACCACGAACTACGCGATCGACTTCGTCAGCTTCGAGCAGGCGACCGCGGTCGCCAACCCGGACCCGGCGCACTTCGCGGTGCCCGCCGGGTTCTCCCAGCAGGACGTGCAGGCCGCCCTCGACAAGGTCCGCCAGGACACCGTCCTCACCGGTGTCTACCTGCCGGCCGGGTCCTACGCGCTGTCGAGCAAGCTCACCGTCTACGGCAAAGCCGTCACGGTGACCGGCGCCGGGCCGTGGTTCACGAAGTTCTCCGCACCCGCCGGGCAGGAGAACACCGACATCGGCATCGACGTCCAGACAAGCGCCAACGGCTCGACGTTCAGCGGGTTCGCCGTGTTCGGCAACTACACCTCCCGCATCGACGGCCCCGGCAAGGTGTTCAACCTGACGAACGTCGCGAACCTGACGATCGACAACATCTGGGTTGAGCACCAGGTCGTCATGGTCTGGGGCACCAACGTGGACAACACCACGATCAGGAACTCCCGGATCCGCGACACCTTCGCCGACGGCGTCAACCTGACGAACGGGAGCACCGGCAACCGCGTCACGAACATCGAGGCCCGGTCCACCGGTGACGACAGCTTCGCGCTGTTCGCCGCCACCGACCTGAACCCGGGCAACCAGTACGACAACGTGTTCGAGAACCTGACCGCGCTCACCCCGTGGCGCGCGGCCGGGCTCGCGGTCTACGGCGGGTACAGCAACACCTTCCGGAACCTCTACATCGCGGACACGCTGACGTACTCGGCGATCACGATCAGCTCGCTCGACTTCGGTTACCCGTTCCTCGGGTTCGGGCCGCAGCCGACGACGGTCCAGAACGCCTCGCTCGTGCGGGACGGTGGCCACTTCTGGGGTCAGCAGACGTTCCCGGCGATCTGGCTGTTCTCGGCGTCCAAGGAGTTCCGCGGCATCCGGGTGTCCGATGTGGACATCCAGAGCCCGACCTACAGCGGCATCATGTTCCAGACCAAGTACACCGGCACCACGCCGGAGCACCCGGTCGAGGACACCGTGCTGACGAACGTGTCGATCACCGGCGCGCACCGCAGCGGGGACGCCTTCGACGCGAAGTCGGGGATCGGGATCTGGGCCAACGAACTGCCGGAACCGGACCAGGGCCCGGCCGTCGGCTCGGCGGCCTTCACCGGGCTCACCCTGGCCGACAACGCCGAGGACATCCGCAACCGCACCACCACGTTCACCATCACCCGCAGCTGAGCGAAACTGCGCGGGCCCGCCGGGAAGCGTTCCCCGGCGGGCCCGCGCCGTGCCAGGATGGCGCCGGAGGTGGTCGACGTGCGGATCCTGGTCACCGGCGGCACCGGGCGGCTCGGCTCGGCGGTCGTGGCGCGGCTGCGGGCGGCGGGCGAGGAGGTCCGCGTGCTCAGTCGCCGGCCCGGCCCGGACGTCGTCCGCGGCGACCTGCGGACCGGGCGCGGCGTCGACACCGCCGTCTCCGGCGTGGACGTGGTCGTCCACTGCGCCACCGACTACTTCGGCCGGGAGACGCAGCTCGCGCGCACGCTGATCGAGGCGGCGCGGTGGGCCGGCGGCCCGCACCTGGTGTACGTCTCGATCGTCGGCGTCGACCGGGTCCCGCTCGGCTACTACCGGGCCAAGCACGACACCGAGCACCTGTTCGCCGCCTCCGGCCTGCCGTACACGATCCAGCGGGCCACCCAGTTCCACGGCCTGGTCCGCAGCCTGCTTTCCGGCGCGTCCCGGCTGCCGGTGCTGCCGGTCCCGCGGATCTCCTTCCAGCCCGTCGACGTCCGGGACGTCGCCCGGCGGCTCGCCACCCACGCACTGGACGACCCGGCCGGCCCGGCGCCCGACTTCGGCGGCCCGGAGATCCTCCGGGCGGCCGAGCTGGCCCAGGCGGTCGGCGAGGCGAGCGGGCGACGCCGGCGGATCGTGCCGCTCACGGTGCCGGGGGAGACGTTCCGGGCCTACGCCGGCGGTGGGCACCTGGCCCCCGGCCATCGCGAAGGCGAGATCACCTTCCGCGAGTACCTGGCCGAGCGAGTCGATCACGGGTAACCGGTCCATCCCGAAGATTCTTGACCGCCGGTCCGGATAGGTCATATGTTTGGCGGGCTTCGCGGCCGTTTTCCGCCCAACGCCGAACGGATGACCCATGCCCGAACTGCCTCTCCCGTCGTCGCGGCGGTCCTTCCTGAAGCTCGGTGGCGCGGTCGGTGCCGGTGTGGCGCTGGGCGGGCTACGTCCCTTCGGTGTCAACGCCGATGTCCTGCGCCCGGCCGTCGAGGAGCTCGTCCCCGAGTCGCGCGCCACCACGCTGTGGTATCCGTCGCCCGCGAGCGAGAACAAGATCATCCAAGAGGGCCTGCCGATCGGCAATGGTCGGATCGGTGCCCTCGTCGGTGGTGACCCGGCCGCGGACTTCCTCTACCTCGCCGACGCGTCGCTGTGGACCGGGGGCTCCAACGACGTCCTCCAGGACGACGGTCAGTTCCCCTACGAGACCGAGAAGTTCGGCACGCTCGGCCTGCTCGCGAAGCTGCGGATCGCGGTCCCGGCGCACACCGGCGTCACGGATTACCGGCGCACCCTCGACCTCAGCAACGGCCTGGTCGTCATCACCTACCGGCACCAGGGCGTGCAGTACCGCCGAGAGTACTTCGCGAGCCATCCGGACGACGTCGTCGTGATCCGGTTCAGCGGCGGGCCGGTCACCGGCTCGGTGACGCTGGAGCCCACCCGCGGCGAGCCGATGGCCGGCGCGGGGGCGTTCACCGGCCGCTTCGCCAACGGGCTGAAGTACGCCTGCACGGTGGCCGGCGGGACCACGTTCAGCGGCCGCGACCTCGTCATCGTGCTCAGCGGTGGCACGAACTACGTGCCCGACGCGGCGCGGAAGTTCCTCGACGCCTCGCTCGACACCCTGGCCCTGGCGAAGCGGAAGGCGGCCGCGGCGCTGGCCGCGGGCGGCGGCGCCCTGCGGGCCACCCACGTCGCCGACTACCGGCGGCTGTACGACCGGATGAGCGTGGACCTCGGCCCGTCGACGCCGGCGAAGCGCGCCCTCGACACGTGGTCGCGGCTGGTCGCCCGCCACGACGACCCGGGCGTGCCCGACCCGGAGCTGGAGGCGAGCTACCTGCAGTTCGGGCGCTACCTGACGATCACCGGCTCGCGCGACGGCCTGCCGATGGGCCTGCAGGGCCTGTGGCAGAACAACAACACGCCGGACTGGATGAGCGACTACCACACCGACATCAACCTCCAGATGAACTACTGGCTCGCCGACCGCGCGGCGCTGCCCGAGAGTTTCACTGCCCTGGCCGATTACTGCCTCGCGCAGCTTCCCGTGTGGACGGACAGCACGAACCGGCTGTTCAACGACCCGAGGAACCGCTACCGCAACACCAGCGGCAAGGTCGCCGGCTGGGCGGTCGCGTTCTCCACCAACATCTACGGTGGCTCGGGCTGGTGGTGGCACCCCGGCGGCAACGCGTGGCTGTGCAACTCGCTCTGGGACCACTACGCCTTCACCCAGGACAAGGCGTACCTCGCCCGGATCTACCCGCTGCTGAAGGGGGCGGCCGAATTCTGGGAGGCGCGGCTGGTCCCGATGACCGTCGACGGCCGTGAGGTGCTCGTCGACGACCACGACTGGTCGCCCGAGCACGGCCCGCAGGACGCCCGCGGGATCACCTACGCGCAGGAGATCGTCTGGGATCTGTTCGAGCACTACCGCGAAGCTGTCACGGTGCTGGGCCGGGACCGCGCGTACGGCGACCGGATCGCCGGGCTGCAGAAGCAGCTGTACCTGCCGAAGGTGAGCCCGTCGACCGGCTGGCTGGAGGAATGGATGTCGCCGGACAACCTCGGCGAGACCACCCACCGGCACCTGTCGCCGCTGATCGGCTTCTTCCCGGGCGACCGCATCGCCGCCGACACGGCACCGCGCGAGCTGCTCGACGGCGTCCGGGCGCTGCTGATCGCGCGCGGGATGGACAGCTACGGCTGGGCGACCGCGTGGCGCTCGGCGTGCTGGGCGCGGCTCAAGGACGCCGACCGCGCCTACCGGCTGCTGCTCACCGTGCTGCGGCCGTCGGTGGCGAACGGCAACGGCACCGCGCCCAACTTCTTCGACATGTACAGCCAGGGCAGCTACACGATCTTCCAGATCGACGCGAACCTCGGCGCGCCGGCCGCGATGCTCGAAATGCTCGTCCACTCCCGGCCGGGAGTGCTGGAGCTGCTGCCCGCGCTGCCCTCGGCGTGGGCGACGGGCCGGGTGACCGGGATCGGCGCGCGCGGCGGGTTCGAAGCCGACCTCGAATGGCGCGACGGGAAGGTCACCCGGGCGGTGATCCGCAGCGTCGGCGGCACCCGGCTCGAGGTGCGGGCCGGGACCTGGCGGCGGACGATCACCCTGCGGCCCGGGGCGTCGGTCACGGTCCGGCCAAGTTGAGACAGGTCCCTCGAAGGCGGCAGAGTTCGTGAAGGCCACCTTGAGGGACTTAGAGTTCGTGAAGGCCACCTTGAGGGACTTAGAGTTAGTGAAGGTGGCCTTCACGAACTTGCCGCCGCGCCCGGCACCCGCCGCATGAGGCCGTCCCGGCGCGGGGCCTGACCGACGCAGGGGAGAGGACACGATGATCCGCTGGGCGACGTTCGACTGCTTCGGCACGCTGGTGGACTGGCGCCACGGCATCACCACCGGGCTGGAGCTGCTGTTCCCCGGCCGCGGCGCCGAGCTGCTCGAGGTCTACAACGGCATCGAGCCGCAGGTGCAGGCCGAGGTGCCGGTGCGCCGCTACCGGGAGGTGCTCGCCGAGTCCGTGCGCCGGACCGCGGCCGAAGCCGGGCTCGAGCTGGTGGCGGACGACGCGTCGGTGCTCGGGACCGGGCTGCCGTACTGGCCGGTCTTCCCGGACACCCGGCCGGCGCTGGCGGCGCTGCGGGAAGCGGGCTGGCGGCTCGCCCTGCTGACCAACTGCGACCGCGACTTGATCGGCGAGACCCAGCGGCGGCTCGCGGTGCCGGTCGACGCCATCGTGACCGCGGAGGACGTCGGCGAGTACAAGCCCGGGCACGGTCACTTCCGGCGGTTCGCCGCGTCCTTCGACGCCACGGCCGCGAACTGGGTGCACGTGGCGCAGAGCCACTTCCACGACATGGTGCCGGCCCAGGCGCTGGGCATCCCGCGGGTGTGGGTCAACCGGCACGCCGGCCCGCAGGACCCGGCGGTGGCGGACGCGGTCCTGCCCGGCCTCGACGGCCTGACCGAGACGGTCGAGCGGGTGCACGCCGGAGCCCGCTGACCGCCGTCACGGGTGGCGCACCCCGGCCCGGCGGGGCGGGAACAGCGCGGCCCGCAGTGCCTTCCACGGCTTCGAGGCCGGCCGATCCCGCACCACCGGCAGCGGGCGCGGCCCGGCCCGGTACTCCATCTCCACCTGCACCCAGTCGTGGATCCAGTCGCCTCGCATGGTGGCTCCTAATCTTTCGTCGTGGAGCCGACGATCGTCCTGAGGGCTCCGCGACCGCATCGGGTGATCACGCAGTCCGGAGCCGCCGGAGCCCTTACCCGCTATCGTGACCCGGGTGGCCGCGACGACGTTCCTGTTCGTGCCCGGCGACCGGCCCGATCGCTTCGGCAAGGCGGTCGCCTGCGGCGCCGACGTCGTGCTCCTCGACCTCGAAGACGCCGTCGCCCCCGCGGCCAAGGACTCCGCGCGCGCCGCGGTGGCGGAATGGCTCGAGAGCAACCGGGCGATGGTCCGGATCAACGCGCCGGGGACACCGTGGTTCGCCGCGGACGCCGAGCTGGTGGCTGGGCGGGGCGTGCCGGTGATGGTGCCGAAGGCCGAGACGCCGGGCGTGCTTGCCGGGTTCCGCGAGGTGGTCGCCCTCGTCGAGACCGCGCGGGGAGTGGAAGGTGCCGGTGCGCTGGCGGCGGTGCCGTCGGTGCGACGGCTGGCGTTCGGCAGCGTGGACCTGGCGGCGGAGCTGGGAGTGGCGCCGGAGGACCGGGAGCCGTTCGCCTACGCGCGATCGCGCCTGGTGATCGCCTCGGCGGCGGCCGGGCTGGCCCCGCCGGTGGACGGCGTCACCACGGACCTGCGCGACGACTCGCGGCTGGACGAGGACGTCCGGTACGCGCGCCGCATGGGCTTCGGCGGCAAGTTGTGCATCCACCCGCGGCAGGTGGGGCCGGTCCGGGCCGGTTTCGCGCCGACCGAGGCGGAACGCGCCTGGGCCCGCCGGGTGGTGACGGCCGGGGACTCGGTGTCCGTTGTGGACGGCCGCATGGTGGACAAGCCGGTGCTCGCCAGGGCCCGGCACATCCTGGGGGAGTGAACCGTGGAACACCGGGTCGGGCTGCGCCGGCTCCGGCCGGGCGACGCCGAGTTCTGCTTCCGGCTGCACCGGCGTGCGCTCGGCGAGTACGTCGACGCGATCTGGGGCTGGGACGAGTCGGCGCAACGCGCCCACCACGAGAAGAACTTCGACGCGGCGCACACACAGGTGATCACCGTCGACGGCCGCGACGCCGGCGTGCTGACCGTCCTCGACGGCGGCACGGAGACCGTCCTCGGCCTGATCGAGGTCGACCCAGCCTACCAGGGCCGCGGCGTCGGCGGGCACGTCGTCCGGACGCTGCTCGCCGAAGCGGCATCACGCGGCCAGGACGTCGTGCTCGAAGTCCTCGACGTCAACACGCGGGCGAAGGCGTTCTACGAACGGCTGGGCTTCGTCGAGACCGGCCGTCCGCGCGAGCACAAGATCGCCCTGCGCTACACCGCACCCTGACGTCGCAGCGCCTCCGCGTCGAAGCCGAACTCGGTCAGGACCGCGTCCGTGTGCTCGCCGAGGGCCGGCACCGGGTCCATCCGCGGTGCCCGGCCCGGGACCGTGATCGGCGGCAGCGTCGCGCGGACCGGCCCGGCGGGCGTCGCGACCTCGGCGAACCGGTCGCGCGCGGTGAGCTGGGGGTGCGCCAGGACGTCCGGCAGGTCGCGGCGGCGGGCGTGCGCGATGCGGCCCGCCCCCAGCCTCGCCTCCAGTTCGGTGCCGGTGAGCGTGGCGAAGACCGCGTCGATCTCGCCTTCCAGCGCGGCCCGGTTCACCACGCGCGCGCTGCCCGTGGCGAACCGGGCGTCGGTGGCCCAGTCCGGGCGGGCGACCGCGTGCTCGCAGAACGCCGCCCACTCGCGGTCGTTCTGCACGGCCAGCACCACCTCGGTCCCGTCGCCCGCGGTGAAGGTGCCGTAGGGCGCGATCGCGGCGTGGCTGGTGCCCGTCCGCGGTGGCGGCGTCCCGCCGTACCCGGCGTAGTACAGCGGAAAGCCCATCCACTCCACCAGCGAGTCGAACAGGCTGATCTCGAGTTCGGTGCCCTGCCCGGTGCGCTCGCGGTCGTACAGCGCGGACAGGATGCCGGAGAACGCGTACATCCCGGCTCCGATGTCCGCGGCCGGGATGCCGCTCTTGGCCGGCTCCGCCTCGGACCCGGTGACCGAGACCAGCCCGGCTTCGGACTGGATGAGCAGGTCGTACGCCTTCGCGTCCCGGTACGGCCCGGTCGAGCCGTAGCCGGACACCGAGCACGTGATCAGCCGCGGGCGGGTGGCGCGCAGGGCGGCCGCGCCCAGCCCGAGCCGTTCGGCGACGCCGGGCGCGAAGTTCTGCACGAACACGTCGGCGCGGTCCAGCAGCGCGGCTATCACCCCGGCCGCCGCGTCGCTCTTGAGGTCGAGGGTGACGCTCTCCTTCGACCGGTTCAGCCAGACGAAATGACTGGAGAGGCCGTGCACGGTCTCGTCGTAGGCGCGGGCGAAGTCGCCGCCGCCCGGCCGCTCGATCTTGAGCACCCGGGCCCCGAGGTCGGCCAAGTGCCGGGTGGCCAGCGGGGCGGCGACCGCCTGTTCGCACGACACGACCGTGACGCCGTCGAGGGGGAGGGAGCGCATGGCGGCATCCTGCCACCCGGCACCGGTATGACCGGGCCGGATCGGCTGGAGTTTCGGGCAAAACCGTTGACGCCTCCCGAACCGGGCTTGCAATCTGAATCGATCAGCTGACCCCGGCGAGCGGCGAACGAGGTACCCGATGGGCAGGGTGCGGCAGACCGACATCGCGCGCGTGGCCGGGGTTTCGCAGGCGACGGTGTCGGTCGTGCTCGGCGGCAACCGCACCGGGGTCCGGCTGGCGGAGTCGACGCGGCTGCGGGTGCTGAAAGCCGCGGAGCAGCTCGGGTACGCCGATCCGCTGGCGAACCAGCAGGCGGGCCACGACCTCTTCGGGATCTGCGCCGCCACCCCGGCGTTCGAGGCGCACCAGGCGATCCTGGCCGGCATCGAGGCGGAGGCGGCCGCGCTCGGCAAGGACCTGATCATGTTCACCGCGCCCGGACCCGGGTTCCTTCGCCGTACCCGGCTCGCCGACGGCTGCCTGTTCCTCGGTGGTCCCACCCCCGTGGAGCAGCTCGCCACCGGGTACCCGATCGTCCACATCGGACGCCGCCAGGAGCCCGGCGGCTGCGTTCCGTGGGTCGACGCCGACTACGCGTCGGCCTCGGCCGAAGTGCTCGCCCGGCTGCGCCGGGCGGGGCACCGGCGGATCCGCTACTTGCGCGAGCCCGGGGACACGCCGGCGGCGCGCGAACGCGAACGCGGGATCGGCGCCGATCCCGGCTCGGTGGTCCGCACCGACGGCACCGTTCTCGCGACGGCGATTCGCGGCTGGCTCGGCGAAGGCGTGACCGCGCTGGTGGTGGACGAGGCGGTGTGCGTCCCGGCGCAGCGAGCCCTGCGTGCGGCGGCGGTGTCGGTCCCCGGCGACCTTTCCCTGGCCGTTCTCGGCCGCCCGCCGTCCGGTCCCGAGATCAGCGGCTTCGAGGTGCCGCGGCGCGCCCTCGGCCGCGAGGCGGTGCGGCTGCTGGCGTCCGTCGTGGCCACGGGAGCAGGCGAGCACCGGCTGCTCGCCTGCCCGCCGGTGGCCGGGGCGACGATCGCGCCCGTCGCTTGAACCGTCAGGACAGGGTGCCGTTGTAGTCGGGCAGCTTGAAGGTCCGCTCGGCGTGCCCGCCGTCGAGGTCGGTCAGGTTGTTGCCGATGTTCGCGACGATGGTGTACCCGGCCTGCTCGATGGCGACCCGGGCCTTGGTCTTGTTGGTCTGCACCGGGTCGAAGTTGAACAGGGGACGCAGGTAGAGCCCGTCGTTCGGGTAGCCGACCGCCTTCAGGTTCCCCTCGGTCGGCCATCGGAGCACTTCGGTGCGGTCACTGACGAACAGGACCGCGGCGCCCTTGGCCTGGGCGAGCTTGGCGAGCGCGAGGACCGGCTTGACGGCGGGGGTGGTGAACGCGGGGTTGTAGTAGCTCTCCAGGCTGGTGTTGTCGATGTCGAGCACGATCGCGTTCCGTCCCCCGGGGACGGCGAGCCGCTGCTCGAGGTAGGCGGCGGCCGGCGTGGTGACCGCGGTGACGTCGGCGATCCAGGTGGCGTAGGCCGGCGCGGCGGCCGCCACCGCGGCGGGCGTCGCGGCGGGCCGGGCATCGGCGGTGCCGGCGCTCCCGAGCAGCAGCAGGACGGCGGAAGCGGTGCCGGCCACGGCGAGGCGGGCTTTCGAGGGTGACATGACTGACAGTCCACCAGCCGGTGCCGGGCCAACGTACCGGCAAGTAGCCGAATTTGTTTCATGTTTGTCGCGGGTCGGGAAACCGGGGCGCGTCGAGTGCCCGGTTCGGGCAAGATTCACCCGGACCCAAGGACGACCGGGGGAGCACGGCATGGCCACAGCCAGTGAGAGCGCCGCCAAGCTGGCGGTGCTCATCGACGCGGACAACGCGCGACCGGGGATCACCGAGGCGCTGCTGGCCGAGGTCGCCAAGTACGGCACCGAGCACGTGAAGCGCGCCTACGGCGACTGGACCGGGACGAGCCTGAAAGGCTGGAAGGATCAGCTGCTGGCCCAGTCGATCCAGCCGATCCAGCAGTTCGCGTACACCACCGGCAAGAACGCGACCGACGCGGCGATGGTCATCGACGCGATGGACCTGCTGTACTCCGACCGCTTCGACGGGTTCTGCATCGTCTCCAGCGATTCCGACTTCACCCGGCTGGCGGCGCGGCTGCGCGAATCGGGTCTGACCGTGTACGGCTTCGGTGAACGCAAGACACCCAAGCCGTTCGTCGCGGCGTGCGACAAGTTCATCTACGTCGAGAACCTCGGCTACCCCGGCAGCGCGGCCGAGCCGGCCGACGCGGTGCCGGCGCAGAAGCCGTCCGCTCGCGCCGACCAACTCGCGGCTGACCTCGCGTTGATGGCCGTGCTGCGCAACGCGGTGGAAGCCGCTTCCGACGACGACGGCTGGGCCTCGCTGTCCGCCATCGGCAACATCGTCACGAAGCAGCGTCCGGACTTCGACTCCCGCACCTACGGTTACGCCAAGCTCAGCGATTTGATCACCGCGACGACACTGTTCGAGATGAGCCGCCGCAGCCCCGGCGAGAGCAAGCCGCCGGTCATCTACGTCCGCGACCGGCGACGGCAGGCCGAACCTGTATAACGTCGTATCCGGCGGCGCCAATGATAGGAATGGCCGGTGACCGAACCGAACCTGATCGAAGCCGCCGCGGCCGAAGCCGTCACGCTGACCAGCGAGCTCATCCGCATCGACACGACCAACACCGGCGATCCCGACACGCTGGTCGGCGAGCGGGCGGCGGCGGAGTACGTGGCGGAGAAGCTGACCGACGCCGGCTACGAAATCACCTACGTCGAGTCGGGCGGGAAGAACCGGCACAACGTGATCGTCCGGCTCGAAGGCGCCGACCGGTCGCGGGGTGCGCTGCTGATCCACGGGCACCTCGACGCCGTGCCCGCGGACGCCTCGGAGTGGTCGGTCCACCCCTTCTCCGGCGCGATCCAGGACGACTACGTCTGGGGCCGCGGCGCGGTCGACATGAAGGACATGTGCGCGATGGCGCTCGCGCTGGCCCGGCACTACAAGCTGAACAACATCGTGCCGCCGCGTGACCTGGTCTTCGCGTTCCTGGCCGACGAGGAGGCCGGCGGTCACTACGGTGCCCAGTGGCTGGTCGAGAACCGGCCCGAGCTGTTCGAAGGCGTCACCGAGGCGATCAGCGAGGTCGGGGGCTTCTCGATCACGCTCAAGGACGACGTCCGCGCCTACCTCATCGAGACGGCGGAGAAGGGCATCCGCTGGATGAAGCTGCGGGTGCGCGGCACCGCCGGGCACGGCTCGATGATCCACCGCGACAACGCGGTCACGAAGCTGGCGGAGGCCGTGGCCAAGCTCGGCAACCACCGCTTCCCGCTCGTGCTCACGGACTCGGTGAAGGAGTTCCTCGCCGGCGTCACCGAGATCACCGGGTGGGACTTCCCCGAGGACGACCTGGAGGGCTCGGTCGCCAAGCTGGGCAACATCTCCCGGATGATCGGCGCGACCCTGCGGGACACGGCCAACCCGACCATGCTCACCGCCGGCTACAAGTCGAACGTCATCCCGTCGGTGGCCGAGGCGGCGGTCGACTGCCGGATCCTGCCGGGCCGCCTGGAGGCCTTCGACCGCGAGCTCGACGAGCTGCTCGGCCCGGACATCGAAAAGGAGTGGATGGAGCTCCCGCCGGTCGAGACGACCTTCGACGGCGCGCTCGTGGACGCCATGACCGCCGCGGTGCTGGCCGAGGACCCGGGTGCGAAGACGCTGCCGTACATGCTGTCCGGCGGCACCGACGCGAAGTCGTTCCAGGAACTGGGCATCCGCAACTTCGGCTTCGCCCCGCTCAAGCTGCCCGCGGATCTCGACTTCTCGGCGCTGTTCCACGGCGTCGACGAGCGCGTGCCGGTCGAGGCGCTCAAGTTCGGCACCCGCGTGCTGGACCGGTTCCTGCGCACGTCCTGATGACCGGGTTCGCGCTCGCCGACGGCACGCCCCTGCAGGTGATCCGCAGGGGCGACCCGGCCGCGCCGGTGACCGTGGTGTTCGTCCACGGCTACGCGCTCGACCAGCGCAGCTGGGGTCGCATCGCGCCGCTGGTCCCGGACGCGGCCGGCGGGCCGGTGGCCGTGCTGACCTACGACCAGCGCGGTCACGGCGGATCGGGCCGGGCGCGGCGCGGCACCGCGACCATGGCGCAGCTCGGCGACGACCTCGCCGAGCTGCTGGCCCGCGAGGTGCCCGAGGGCCGGGTGGTGCTGGTGGGCCACGACATGGGCGGCCTGGCCGTGATGTCGCTGTCGCAGCGGCACCCGGAGCTGTTCGCCGCGCGGGTGTCGGGCCTGGTGCTGCTGGCGACGTCGTCGGGCACGCTCGCCGCCGAGGTGTCGGCCGCCTGGCCGAACGCGCTGGGCAAGCTGGCCCGCGACCTCGAAGCGGTGCTCGGCTCGAAGGTGTTCGGCGTCGTGCGCGAGCACACCAGCCGGGCGGTCAGCGCGGGACTGCGCTGGTGGCTGTTCGGCGACGACCCGGACCCGGACCTGGTCGAGCTGACCGTGAAGATGATCCGCGGCAACTGGCCCCACACCGTGTCGCTGTTCCGCCCGGCCATGGACGCCTACGCGCGCGACGCCGCGCTGGCCCAGGTCGCCGACCTGCCGGTGACGGCGATCGTGGGGGAGCGGGACCGGATCGTGCGCGCGTCCGATGTGGAGCAGTGGGTCCAGGGCCTCGGCAACGGGACGGCCGTGGTGCTGCCCGGAGTCGGGCACGTCGTGCCGCTGGAGGCCGCGGCCCAGGTGCTGCCGCGGGTCGTCGCGCTGGTCAACGCGAGTCAGCGGAGCTGAGCGCGCGTCCCCGCGGCGAGGAAGATCGGCACGGCGACGAACAGCCGGTCGTCGCGGGCGCGAGCCTCCTGCTCGGCCAGCCAGGCGCCGTCGCCACCGAGGTTGGCGAGCACCGGCAGGACCGCGGCGTCGGTCCAGACGAGCGTGTGGACCTCGACCGTGACGTCGGTGAACCCGTTGTCCAGCAGGAGGTTCCGGTACCGCCGCGCGATCCGCGGGTGGGGCATGCCGTCCGCGCGCGTGTGGACGATCGACCGGGTGCGGGCCGGATCGTCGGAGTCGATGACGAAGGTGTCCCAGTCCTGGCCGGTGAGCACCGCGCGACCGCCCGGAGCCAGCACATGGCGGGCCTCGGCGACCGCGAGTGCGGGGTCGGGCAGGACGTGCAGGACCTTGTCGGCGCGGTAGCCGGTGACCGAGCCGGCGCCGAGGGGCAGCGCGGTGGCGTCGGCGACGTGGAATTCGCCCGCGGGCCAGCGGGCGGCGGCCGTTTCGACCATGGCCGGGTCGGCGTCGACGCCGATGGCCCGCACCCCGCGGGCGGCGAGCTCGCCGACGGCCCGCCCGCCGCCGCAGCCGACGTCGACCACGACGTCGCCGAGGGCTTCGTAGGTGCGTTCCCGCAGGCCGGTGGCTTGCGGACGGTCGTCGAGGGCGTCGAGGAGGCTGAGCAACGTGGACATGGCGCCCATCCTGCGACTTAATGCCGGGATGAAGTCAATCGGCGAAGTGGCGGCCCGGTTCGGATTGCCCGCGCACGTGCTGCGCTACTGGGAGGCGGAAGGGCTGCTGGCTCCGGCCCGGGCGGGCGCCGGGCGCCGCTACACCGACGCGGACCTGCGCCGGGTGGCCGCGATCCTGGTCGCGAAGGAAGCCGGGTTCGAGCTCGCGGACATCCGGACGATGCTGAGCGCCCGGTCCGCGGCCGGCCGTGCGGCGATGGCGGCCCGCCAGCGGGACCGGCTGCGGGCCCGGATCGCCTGGGCCCAGGCGGCGCTCGAGCTCCTGGAGGGCGACTGCCTGCACGACGACCTCATGACGTGCCCGCACTTCCAGCACCTGCTGGACCGACAGCTCGAGCGTTCTTGACAACTTCTCTGTTCGGTTGGATGCTGGGCGCATGTTTCCCGTGGCGGTGATCGAAGACGCGGCGGCGGCCGAAGTGTCGCTGGACCCGGTGCGGGCCCGGCTGCTGGCCGAACTGGCCGAGCCGGCCTCGGCGACGATGCTCGCCGCGCGCATCGGCCTGCCCCGCCAGAAGGTCAACTACCACCTGCGCGCGCTGGAGAGCCACGGCCTGGTGGAGCTGGTCGAGGAACGCCGCAAGGGCAACGTCACCGAGCGGATGATGCGGGCGACGGCGGCGTCGTACGTCATCTCGCCGACGGCGCTGGCCGCGGTGCAGCCCGACCCGGCCCGTTCGCCGGACCGGCTCTCGGCCCGCTGGCTGCTGGCCGTCGCCGGCCGGCTCGTGCGCGACGTCGGCCTGCTGATCACCGGCGCGGCCAGGGCCGAGCAACGCCTGGCGACGTTCGCGCTCGACGGCGAGGTGCGGTTCGCCTCCGCCGTCGACCGGGCCGCGTTCGCCGAAGAGCTCACCGCCGCGGTCACCGCGCTGGTGGGGAAGTACCACGACGAGGCGGCCGAGAAGGGCCGCTCGTACCGGGTGGTCGTCGCCGTGCACCCGAGTGTCCCGGAGGAGTCCTGAGGTGGGGTACGAGTTCGAACTGACCGACGTCGCCGAAGTCGGGGCGACGCCGGAACAGGTGTGGGACGCCATCGCGACCGGGCCGGGCATCGACTCGTGGTTCATGGGCCGCAACGAGGTCGAAGGCGGCACCGGCGGCACGGTCCGCGGCGCCTTCGGCGCGTACCGGCCGGAGTACCGGATCCGCGAGTGGGACCCGGCTGAGAAGCTCGCCTACGGCAGCGACCCTGCGCCGGACGGACGGCGGATCGCCTACGAGTTCCTCATCGAGGGCCGGGCCGGCGGCAGCACGGTGATCAGGTGCGTCACGAGCGGCTTCCTGCCGGGCGACGACTGGGAGGACGAGTTCGAGGCGATGACCACGGGCGGCGAGCTGTTCTTCCGCACCCTGGTCGAGTACGTCACGCACTTCGCGGACCGGACCGCGGTGCCGGTGACCGCCTTCGGCCCGCCGGTGGGGGACTGGGACTCGGCGTGGACCCGGCTCGCCACGGAGCTGGGCCTGCCGGCCCGGGCCGCCGAGGGCGACCGGGTCCGGATCGAGCCGGGCGGCCAGGACGGCCTGGACGGCGTCGTGTACGCGGTGAACGACCAGGCGGTGGGCGTGCGGACGGCGGACGCGATGTTCCGGTTCGTGCGCGGCTTCCAGGGCGCGATGGTCGCTTGCCACCACCTGTTCGCCCCGGGCACCGACGTGGACGCCGAGGAAAAGGCCTGGGTCACGTGGCTGAACCGCGTGTTCGGTTGACAGTCGAGTGGAATACATCGATTCTCGATATATGCCTCGCATCCTCGTGGTCCCCCTCCAGGCTTTCCTGGCCGTCGCGTTCCTGGCCGGCCTGTACGCGCAGATCGTCATCATCCCGGTGACCGCGGCCGACCAGGTCGAGCTCTTCCCGCCCTACGCGCCGTTCCGCGTGCCGCTCGTGACGGCGGCGATCGCGTTCGTCGCCTGCGGGCAGGTCGCGCTGGCCGGGCTGGGCATGCTGCTGCTCCGCGCGAGCCGCGGCACGGTCTTCGAGCCGTCCGCGCTTGCCTGGGCGAACGTCGTGGTGGGCGCGGTGGTGGCGGCGACCGCCGTCACCACCGCGGTGTTCGGCTACGTCACACTCGCCGACATCCCGTCGCCGACCGACGGCATGGACATCATCGGCGTGTGGCTCGGCACCGCCGCCGCGGCCGCCGCGGGAACGACCGCCGCCCTGCTGCTGTTCGCCGGGCGGCACCTGCTGGTCAAGGCGATCGGCCTGCGCACCGAACTCGACGGCGTCGTCTGAGTAGTCGGCTAAAGAAGTTGCCCGCGCTGCCATGATCGGCCCATGGACCAGCCCACGTTGCGCACGGACCGGCTCGAACTCGTGCCGCTCGCCGACGAGCACCTCGAGTACGAGGTCGAGCTGGACGCCGACCCCGAGGTGATGCGCTACCTCACCGGCCGGGCCATGACCCGCGCGGAAACCGAAGCCGCGCACCGGCGGCGGCTGGCCGCCGGACGTGACGGGCTGGGACTGTGGGCGGGCTTCGCCGAAGCCGGATTCGTCGGCTGGTGGCTCCTGCGCCCACCCCACGGCCCGGACCAGCCGGCGGTCGAGGGCGAGGCCGAACTCGGCTACCGGCTGCTGCGGGAGCGGTGGCGCCGGGGCTACGCGAGCGAGGGAGCGCGGGAGCTCGTCCGGTACGGCTTCGCCGAACTCGGGCTCGACCGCGTCTTCGCCCAGACCATGGCGGTCAACACCCCGTCGCGCGCGACGATGACCGCGTCCGGGCTGTCCTTCGCCCGGGCCTACATCTCCGCCGGAACCTACGACGATCCCATCGCCGGGGCCGAACAGGGCGAGGTCGAGTACGAGATCACCCGGCCCACCTGGACGTCGGTCTGCCGCAACTGGTCGTGAGCGGTAAGCAGGGTTCTGGCGAACGGTCTTTGCCGACCCACGTTGTCAGCAGGGCCAACTCACCGCCCGGAACGGCCAATTCACGCACCGGAACGGCCAACTCGCCGGCGGTGTGGGTGAGTTGGCCGTTCCCGCGGGTGAGTTGGCCGTTCCGGGCCGGTCGGCGCAGACGCCCGCCGCGCCGTAGGTAGTCAAGTGACCGTCGGCTCTAACCCGAATTACCACTCACGACCACCAGCCACGGCTGACGGTGAGTGTCCCTGCAGTACTAGGTCGGTAGCGCGCCGGGCAGGCTCTGCGCCGTCTTCTTGCGGCGCAGCCAGACCCGGCGCGTGCCGTCGGCGTACAACCGCACAGTGCGCAGTTCCCAGCCCGCGAACTCCGCGTGGATGGAGAGCTGGATCGCCGCCGCACGCCGGGACACACCCGGCGGGAGGTGCAGACGGCGATACTCCCAATCCCCTTCGACCACCGCCTCGCTGACCGCTGTCATGGCTGGATCACCTGGGCCCCTTCTCCGGCGGCCGAGCCGACGATCACCCGGCCGCTCTTCTCGTCCACCCCGACCGAGTCCGGCTGGCGCACGGTGGGGAACCGGTACTTCTCCACGGGCTCGCCCCCGCGGACATCGAACCCGACCACTTCGTTCCGTGCGGTGAGCGTCACCCACGCCAGGCTGCGCGTCGCGTCATAAGCGATCCCGTACGCCCCACCGGGCACCGGATAACGCTGTCGCAGGATCAGCGGCCCCGCCGAGAATGCCAGCAGCGCCCCCGCCCGCGCGTCCGTCACCAGCACCCGCCCGTAGGAGTCCGCCACCGCGTTCGCGGCACCGTCGCCCGCCCGCAAACCCTCGTCGACCTTCCCCGCCGCGACGTCCACCGAGAACACCGCCGTCCGCAGCCGATCCAGCACCACCACACCGTCCCCGGTGTCGACCACGTCATCGGCGCTGTAGAGCTGCCCGCCGATCGTCCGCGCCGGACCCGCCGACGGCAGCACCCGGATGTCCTTGCCCGCCCCCATCGCGACCAGCCGATCCGACCCGTACGCGATGCTCGACGCCGGCTGCCCGCCCGTCTTCGTCTCCGTCAGCTTCCGGTCCGGAAACGTCAGCTGCTGCACCACACCCTGATCCGGCTCGGCGATCTCGATCCGCCCCGGCGCCGCCGTCAGCCGCGAGGCCGCGCCGTATAACGGCATATTCACCGGGGGTGACGTAGGTGCGTTCAAGTCGTACAACAGCAGAGCGGGGGGCGAAGGAACGGCCACGACCAGGGTCGACGTCTTCGCGTCCACGGCCACCGCCGACACCGAGCCGGAACCCAGCACCTGACCGGCGGGTTTCACGGTCACGGCGGGGGAGACGGCCGGGCGTGCGGCCGTCGGGTTCGCCACGATCTGCAGGTCGTCGGAGGTCGACTTGGCCGACGAACAGCCCGAGAGCACGAGGACACCGGCGAGCGGGATCGCGATCCACGACACGGCGGCGAGCCGACGCACGTTGTGGCCTCCAGATGTCCCTCGGCGGGCGGTCTTCACCAGCATGCTCCTTGATCCCCGTGCCGTCACGTGCGTGTCACCGAACAGACACCTGGCGCTCACCGCGGCCAGCGTTCGGGGTAGCCGACCTCGATCGCGCTGACGTCGTCGAGTGCGGACCGGATGGCGGGCGGGAGGGTGATGGCCTCCGCCGTCAGCGAGCCGGTGAGCTGGCCGGTGTCGCGGGCCCCGACGACCGGGGCGACGACGCCGGGCCGGTCGCGGACCCAGGCCAGGGCCACCGCGAGCGGCGACGTGCCGAGGCCGTCGGCGGCGGTCGCGACCGCCTGCACGATCCGGGCGGCGCGGTCGGTGCGGTGGTGCTCGACGTAGCCGGCGTAGGCGCTGTTCGCGCCGCGGGAGTCGGCGGGCGTGCCGGTGCGGTACTTGCCGGTCAGCACACCCCGGCCCAGCGGCGCCCACGGCAGCAGGCCGATCCCGTGGTGTTCGGCCGCGGGCACGACCTCGCGGTCCACCCCGCGCTCCAGCAGCGAGTACTCGACCTGGGTGGACACGATCGGCGCGAGCGCCGAGGCACCGGCGGTCGCGGTGGCCAGCTGCCAGCCCGCGTAGTTCGAGACGCCGACGTACCGGACCTTCCCGCTGGTCACGGCGTACTCGAGCGCGGAGAGCGTCTCGGCGAGCGGGACGCAGTCGTCCCAGGCGTGGAGCTGCCACAGGTCGATGTGGTCGGTGCCGAGCCGCTTGAGCGAACCGTCGAGCGCGGTGAGCAGCGCGCCGCGCGAGGCGCCGCCGCCGAAGGGGCCGTCGTCGCGCTTGGCGACGGCCTTCGTCGCGAGGACGACGTCGTCGCGGGGCACGAGGTCGCCGAGCAGCGAGCCGAGTACCCGCTCGCTCTCGCCTTCGCCGTAGATGTCGGCCGTGTCCACCAGGGTGCCGCCGGCGTCGACGAAGGCGACCAGCTGGCTGGCCGCCTCCTCCGCGTCCGTGTCGCCACCCCAGGTCATGGTGCCGAGCGCCATCCGGGAGACGCGCAGTCCCGAGCGGCCGAGCAGTCGCTTTTCCACGACCGCCGAGCCTAGTGGGCTGCCCCGTCCGGAGGAGACCAAGGTGAGTCGTGTCGCGATCAAGGCCCCCGTTAGGGTCTGGCCCCGTGCGACTCGGACTCAATCTCGGCTACTGGGGAGCGGGGAACGACCCCGCGAACCTGGCCCTGGCGAAACAGGCGGACGAACTCGGCTACGCGGTCGTGTGGGCCGCGGAGGCCTACGGCTCGGACGCGGTGACCGTGCTCTCGTGGATCGCGGCGCAGACGACGCGGATCGACGTCGGTGCCGCCGTGCTGCAGATCCCGGCCCGCACCCCGGCGATGACGGCGATGACCGCCGCGACGCTCGACACGCTGTCGGGCGGCCGGTTCCGGCTCGGTCTCGGCGTGTCCGGCCCGCAAGTGTCGGAGGGCTGGCACGGCGTCCGCTTCGCCTCGCCGGTGAGCCGCACGCGCGAGTACGCCGAGATCGTGCGGACGGCGTTGCGGCGGGAACGCCTGAAGTTCGAGGGCGAGCACTTCACGCTGCCGCTGCCGGACGGCCCGGGCAAGGCGCTGCGGCTGACCGTCCGCCCGGCCCGCAAGCACATCCCGCTCTACCTGGCCGCGATCGGCCCGAAGAACCTGGAGCTGGCCGGGGAGATCGCCGACGGCTGGCTGCCGGTGTTCTTCTCGCCGGCCCACGCGGGGGAGCAGCTGGCCCACGTCCGCGCCGGTGCCGAGCGGGCCGGCCGCAGCCTGGACGGCTTCGACGTCGTCCCGTCCGTGCCGCTGGTGCCCGGCGACGACTGGCGGACCTGCGCGGACGCCGTCCGCGGCTACGCGGCGCTCTACCTCGGCGGGATGGGGAGCAAGGAGAAGAACTTCTACAACCGGCTGGCGTGCCGGATGGGATTCGCGGCCGAGGCCGCCGAAGTGCAGGAGAAGTACCTGGCCGGCGACCGGGTGGGGGCGATGGCGGCGGTACCGCCGGAGTTCCTCGACGCGACGTCGCTGCTGGGCCCGAAGGAACGGATCGCGGAGAAAATGACCGAATACGCCGAAGCCGGCGTGACCACCCTGTCGGTGTCGCCGTACACGCCGGAACCGGCCGCAGCCCTGCGCACGGCCGTCGAGGCCCTGGACCTGGCGGGGGTGGCCTGACGTGGGCTGGTTCGAAGCACTGGTCCTGGGCCTCGTCCAGGGCCTCACCGAGTTCCTCCCGATCTCCTCGAGCGCGCACCTGCGGATCGTCGCGGCGCTGGCCGGCTGGGACGACCCGGGCGCGGCGTTCACCGCCGTCACCCAGATCGGCACCGAGCTGGCGGTGATCATCTACTTCGGGCCGAAGATCGGGAAGATCCTGCGGGCCTGGTTCTTCTCGCTGTACAAGGCAGAGTGGCGCCGCGACCCGGACGCCCGGCTGGGCTGGCTGATCATCGTCGGCTCGCTGCCGATCGTGGTGCTCGGGCTGCTGCTGCAGGACCAGATCGACAGCGCGTTCCGCGACCTGCGGATCACCGCGACCGTGCTCATCGTGTTCGGCGTGATCCTGCTGATCGCCGACCGGATCGGGAAGCAGGACCGCACGCTGGACGACCTGACCGTGCCGCACGGGCTCGGGTTCGGCTTCGCGCAGGCACTGGCCCTGATCCCCGGCGTGTCCCGCTCGGGCGGCACCACCAGCGCGGGCCTGCTGCTCGGCTACACCCGCGCGGAGGCAGCGGAGTACTCGTTCCTGCTGGCGCTGCCGGCGGTGTTCGGCTCGGGGGTGTACAAGCTCAAGGACATCGGCTCGGGCAACGTGCCTGCCCAGTGGGGTCCGACGATCCTGGCCACGCTGGTCGCCTTCGGCGTCGGGTACATCGTGATCGCGTGGCTGATGGCCTACATCAAGAAGCGCAGCTTCGTGCCGTTCGTGGTGTACCGGCTGGTCCTCGGCGTGCTGCTGTTCGTGCTGATCTTCACCGGCGCGCTCGACCCGAACGCCGGGCCGGTCGGCCACTGACCAGCCACTGACCAGCTGATGGCAGGTCTGCCGCGGCTTGTCGTGAGTGGTAATTAGGGTTCTAACCCTAATTACCACTCACGACCAGTGCGGTAGGGGCGTCCGGGTGATCGGTCCCCACGTAGGGTGGGGCTCGTGAGTACGGTCATTCTGCTCCGGCACGGCAAATCGACGGCCAACGGATCCGGCGTCCTGGCCGGCCGGTCCCCGAAGGTCAACCTCGACGACACCGGGCGCGCCCAGGCGGACAAGCTCGTCGAACGCCTCGACGGCGTGCCGCTGGCCGGGCTCGTCGTGTCGCCCATGCTGCGGTGCAAGCAGACGGTCGGCCCGCTGGCCGCCGCCCGCGGCCTCGACAAGGTCGTCGAGCCCGGGCTGTCCGAAGTGGACTACGGCGACTGGACGGGCAAGGAGCTCAAGCACCTGGCGAAGGAGCCGCTCTGGCGGGTCGTGCAGGGGCACGCCTCGGCCGCGGTGTTCCCCGGCGGCGAAGGGCTCGCGGCGATGCAGGCACGCTCGGTGGCCGCGGTCCGCGCCCACGACCGGCGGATCACCGCCGAGCACGGCGACCACGCCGTCTGGCTGCTGTGCAGCCACGGCGACGTCATCAAGTCCATCCTGGCCGACGCGCTCGGCCAGCACCTCGACGCCTTCCAGCGGATCGTCGTCGACCCGGCGTCCATCTCGGTCGTGCGCTACACCGAGACCCGGCCCTTCGTGATGCGGGTCAACGACCCCGGCGGCGACCTGCGCGGCATCGTGCCGCCGGAACCCAAGCCGAAGCGCGGCAAGAAGGCCACGCCGAGCAGCGACGCGGTCGTGGGCGGTACCACGGGCCGGTGACCCCGGCCACCTCCGGAAAGCGCTGACATCGACACCGGGGGACCCCGTAGGGTGGCGGGACCGAGTGTTGTCCCCGACCAGGAGCCTGCCCGATGATTTCGCCGGACAATCCGTTCGCCGCACCCAGCGAGCTGCCCTACGCCCTGCCGCCCTTCGACCGGATCTCCGACGAGCACTACCGGCCCGCGTTCGAGGCCGGGCTGGCCGAGCACGCGGCGGAGATCGAGCAGATCGCGGCCCAGGACGCCGAGCCGACGTTCGAGAACACCATCGTGGCCCTCGAGCGCGCCGGCGAGCTGCTCGGCCGGGTGGCGAGCGTGTTCTACAACCTGTCCGGTTCCAACAGCACCGACGAGATCCAGGCCATCCAGGCGGAGTTCGCGCCGAAGCTGGCCGCCCACCACGACGCCATCCACCTCGACCCGCAGCTGTTCGCCCGGATCGACGCCCTCCACCGGCGCCGCGGCGAACTCGGCCTCGACGAGGAGTCGCTGCGGCTGCTGGAACGGCGGCACACCGACTTCAGCCGGGCCGGCGCCGGCCTCGGCGAGGCCGAACAGACCCGCCTGCGCGAGCTCAACGAGCAGCTCTCCACCCTGCAGACCACGTTCCAGCAGAACCTGCTCAAGGACACCAACGAGCTCGCCGTCGTCATCGACGAACGCGCCGAGCTCGACGGCTTCGGCGAAGGCGCGATCGCCACCGCGGCCGAAGCGGCGTCCGCGCGCGGCGAGGACGGCAAGTACGTGCTCACGCTGAGCCTGCCGACGAGCCAGGCCTCACCGCTGGAGACCCTGCGCAACCGCGACGTCCGCGAGCGCATCCACACCGCGTCGATGGCCCGGGGCAACCGCGGCAACGATCTCGACAACAACACCGTCGTCGCCGAGATCGTGCGCCTGCGCGCGGAACGGGCCGCCCTGCTCGGCTACCCCAACCACGCCGCGTACGTCATCGCCGACGAGACGGCGAAGACCGCCGAAGCCGCCGCCGGGCTGCTGGAACGGCTGGCGCCCGCCGCGGTCGCGAACGCCCGCGCCGAAGCCGCCGAACTCCAGCAGCTGCTGGAAGCCGACGTGCCGGGTGCGAAACTGCGGCCGTCGGACTGGCCGTTCTACGCCGCCCAGGTCCGCCGCGAGCGCTTCGAGGTCGACACCGAGGCACTGCGCCCGTACTTCGAGGCCGACCGCGTGTACCTCGACGGCGTCTTCTTCGCCGCGACCAAGTTGTACGGCCTGACCTTCACCGAACGCGACGACCTGCCCAAGTACCACCCGGAAGTCCGGACCTTCGAGGTCTTCGACGCCGACGGCACCCCGCTGGGCCTGTACCTGCTCGACCTCTACACCCGCGACGCCAAACGCGGCGGCGCCTGGATGAACACCTTCGTCGACCAATCCGAGCTGCTCGGCCGCCGGACGGTCGTGGTCAACGTCCTCAACGTGAACAAACCGCCGGCGGGGGAGCCGACGCTGCTCACCTTCGACGAACTCGTCACCGCGTTCCACGAGTTCGGCCACGCCCTCCACGCGCTGGTCTCCGCGGTCCGCTACCCGACCTTCTCCGGCACCAACGTCCCCCGCGACTTCGTCGAGTACCCCTCACAGGTCAACGAGATGTGGATGCTGTGGCCGGAAGTCCTCGCCCACTACGCGAAGCACCACGAGACCGGCGAGGCCCTGCCGCAAGAGCAGGTCGACAAGCTGCTCGCCGCCCAGCAGTACGGCGAAGGGTTCTCCACCACCGAATACCTCGCGGCGTCCCTGCTCGACCAGGCCTGGCACGGCCTCGGCGTCGACGACCGGGTAGAGGAGGTGCAGCGGTTCGAAACGGAAGCGCTCGTGAAAGCCGGCGTGGCCGTCGACGCCATCCCACCCCGCTACCGCACCACCTACTTCGCCCACATCTTCAGCGGCGGCTACAGCGCCGGGTACTACTCCTACATCTGGAGCGAAGTCCTCGACGCCGACACCGTCCAATGGTTCCGCGACAACGGGGGACTGACCCGCGCCAACGGCGACCACTTCCGCCGCACACTGCTCGGCCGCGGCGGCAGCATCGACCCCATGGACGCATTCCGCGCCTTCCGAGGCCGCGACCCCGAGATCGAGCCGCTCCTGGCCCGCCGAGGCCTCGGCGGGGTCTGAAACAACCCGATCACTCTGGTGATCTCTCCAAGTGTATAACGGCCTATACGCCCGGGCGATCTTTCAAGAAAATCGCCCGGGCACCTTTTCGCACGAAGAACAGCAACGACGGGGAAGGTCAGCCGCCGGTCACGATGTGGTCGACGAACCCGTAGGTAAGGGCTTCGTCCGCGTCGAACCAGCGGTCGCGGTCGGCGTCGGTGGTGATGCGGTCGACGGTCTGTCCGGTCTGGCGTGCGGTGATTTCGGCGATGCGGCGTTTCATCCTGCCGAAAACCTCGGCCTGGATGGCGATGTCGGCGGCGGGGCCGCTGATGCCGGCCGAGGGCTGGTGCATGACGATGCGGGTGTTGGGCAGCAGGTAGCGCTTGCCCGGGGTGCCGGAGGAGAGCAGGAACTGGCCCATGGAGGCGACGAAGCCGAGGCCCCAGGTGGAGACGTCGGGTTTGACGAGCTGCATGGTGTCGTAGATGGCCATGCCGGCGGTGACGGAGCCGCCGGGTGAGTTGATGTAGAAGGTGATGTCCTTGGCGGGGTCGTCGGCGGCGAGCAGGAGCAGCTGGGCGACGATCCGGTTGGCGACTTCGTCGTTGACTTCGGAGCCGAGGAAGACGATGCGGTCGCGCAGGAGCTGTTCGTAGACCGAGTCGTGGGGGGCTTGGCCGGGGGTCTGCAGGTCGGGTACGGCGAGAAGGGTCATGGGGCGACGGTAGGGCCGAAGATCGCCGGGTGGCGGCGGTTTCGCTGTGAGCGTGCGGTGTTCGCTTCAGGCGATGCGGAGAGTCTGTTCCGCGGATCTCTGAACCCGCGGTGTCCTCGTCAAATAGGTGGATGTGGGGTCCGGGGTGCGGAGCTAGCGTCGGGCGTGCTCGAGTCGGCCCCAACCGTGAGGACAGCGATGAACAGGATCGAAGAAGCCGCCGGCGCACAAGCCGGCACGCTCGTTCGTTTGCAGGTCGAGTTTCCGGTGACGCCGGTGAGCTGCGCGGCCGCCACGGCGGCCGCGGCGGCGAAAGTGACTACGCACGCGGGTGCGCGGGCGTTCGGGAAGGCCGCCGGGTTCGGGCTGGCTTTCATCGCCGCGACGGCTGCGGCCTACGGTGCCGGGGTGGCCGGTGGTTACGCCGAGCCGCGCGATGATCTGACCGGTGAGGTCGGGGGTGTGCGGGGCGGTCTGAGTGCCGAGGCGTTGCTGCAGGCGCGGACGGATCTGCTGGCTGCCTGAGCGTCCGGGTACGAGAAGGGGCCGCCGTCACGTGGTGACGGCGGCCCCTTCTTCGTTCGGGTGGCTCAGCTTCAGATGAGGCCGAGCTTCTGCACGGTGTCGCGTTCCTCGACGAGTTCGGCGACGGAGGCGTCGATGCGGGCGCGGGAGAAGTCGTCGATCTCGAGGCCCTGGACGATCTTGTACTGGCCGTTCTCGGCGGTGACCGGGAAGGACGAGATGAGGCCTTCGGGGACGCCGTAGGAGCCGTCGGAGGCGACGGCGGCGGAGGTCCAGTCGCCGGCCGGGGTGCCGTTGACCCAGGTGTGGACGTGGTCGATGGCGGCGGAGGCGGCCGAGGCGGCGGAGGAGAGGCCGCGGGCTTCGATGATGGCCGCGCCGCGCTTGGCGACGGTGGGGATGAAGTCGCTTTCGAGCCAAGCCTGGTCGACGGCGTCGGCGACGCTCTTGCCGCCGAATTCGGCGTGCTGGACCGAGGGGTACTGGGTGGCGGAGTGGTTGCCCCAGATGGCGAGCTTCTTGAGCTCGGTGACGGGGACGCCGAGCTTCTTGGAGAGCTGGGCGAGGGCGCGGTTGTGGTCGAGGCGGGTCATCGCGGTGAAGCGGTCGGCGGGCACGTCGGGGGCGTGCGAGCGGGCGATGAGGGCGTTGGTGTTGGCGGGGTTGCCGACGACGAGGACCTTGATGTCGTCGGCGGCGCCGGCGTTGATGGCTTCGCCCTGGGGCTTGAAGATGCCGCCGTTGGCTTCGAGGAGGTCGCCGCGCTCCATGCCCTTGCTGCGGGGGCGGGCGCCGACGAGGAGGGCGATGTTGGTGCCTTCGAAGGCCTGCTTGGGGTCGTCGAAGATGTCGGTGCCGGCCAGCAGCGGGAATGCGCCGTCTTCGAGTTCCATGGCGGTGCCCTCGGCCGCCTTGACCGCCTGCGGGATCTCGAGGAGCCGCAGCTTCACCGGGACGTCCTGGCCGAGGAGCTGACCGGACGCGATGCGGAAGAGCAGCGCGTAGCCGATCTGGCCGGCGGCGCCGGTGACGGTCACGTTGACTGGGGCTTGGGTCATTGCGGTTCTCCAGCTTGAGACGACTTTGGCTAGTGCTGTGGAGCCTATCCCTCCTGGGCGTTGCGGGTCGGGTGCGTCCAGTCACTGTTGCGCGGATCGCTTTCGGGGGTCCGGGTGGCGGAGCCCCCGGCCCGGGGCGGAGCCCCGGTTGTCACAGCTCGCTTTTCGGGGGTCCGGGTGGCGGAGCCCCCGGCCCGGGGCGGAGCCCCGGTTGTCACTGCGCGCTTTTCAGCTGTCGGCGACGTTGGCGGCGAGGCGGCGGAGGAGGTCGGCGAGCTGGGCGATCTCGGCGTCGGAGAGGCCTTTTCGCATGCGTTCGTCGTGGGCGATGGCGGCCGAGGCGAGCTTGAGGAAGAGCTGTTCGCCGTCGTTGGTGAGTTCGACGAGGTGGACGCGGCGGTTGGCGGGGTCGCGGCGGCGGGTGACGAGGCCGGCGTCTTCCATGCCGTTGAGGTGGTGGGTGAGGGTGGCGCCTTGGATGCCGACGGTGTCGGCGAGTTCGCGCTGGTTGGCGGCGGGGGTGGTTTTGAGGGAGATGAGGATCTGCCAGACGGGCTGGGAGCCGCCGGCGGCGGCGAGGGCGTGGTCGAAGGCGCGGCCTGCGGTTTTGGCGGTGCGGGCGAGGATGACGCCGATGGGGGCGGTGGTGGGTGCTGGCACGTCGGTGACCTTAGCGCAGATGCCGAGAAGTCTAAGCGTTTGACATCTAACGGTTAGACTTCTAATGTTGAGGCATCGAACGGAAGGGGAACACGATGAGCACCGAAGAGCAGGTCCGCGAATTCGGCCGGGTGTGGGCCGCGGCGGAGGAACGTGGCGACACCTCGACGTTGGCGGGCCTGGCGACCGACGGGTTCCGCCTGGTCGGGCCGTTGGGGTTCGTGCTGGACCGTGACCAGTGGCTGGCGCGCTACGACGGCGGCGCGCTGGTGACCGAGAAGCTGGACTGGGCCGAGGTCGAGGTCCGAAGCTTCGGCGCCACCGCGATCGCGATCGGCGTGCACGAGCAGGTCGCGACCCACCAGGGAAACCCGGCGAGCGGCCGCTTCCGCGCGACGCACGTGCTGGTCCGCGAGGACGACCGGTGGCGGCTGGCCGGGATCCACCTGAGCCCGATCGGCGGCCCGCCGCCGTTCGCTCCCGGTGGGCCGCGGCCGTGAGCGTCGAACCGGACCGGCGGGAGCAATCATGCGGCTGAGCATCGGGGTCACGGACTTCTCGTGGCCGGACAAGCTGACCGACGAGCTCGGGGCGGTCGCGGTGGCGGCCGAGGACGCCGGGCTGGACACCCTATGGGTGGCCGATCATCTCCTGCAGGCCGACCCGCACAGCACCGCGGACTCGGCCATGCTCGAGGCCTACACGACGCTGGGCTTCCTGGCCGGCCGGACCGCCCGGATCGGGCTGGGCACGATGGTCTCGGCCGTGACGTTCCGGCCGCCGGCGCTGCTGGTCAAGGCGGTCACGACGCTGGACGTCCTGTCCGGCGGGCGGGCCCGGTTCGGTATCGGTGCCGGCCACCACGACGGGGAGGCGCGGGCGATGGGCCTGCCGTTCCCGCCGGTGGGTGAGCGGTTCGCGCGGATGGAGGAGACCGTCCGGCTGGCGTTGCGGATGTGGGCGGGTGACGAGTCGCCGTTCGAAGGCGAGTACTACCGGCTCGAGCGTCCCATCGGGAACCCGCGGCCGGTGCGGCGGCCGCCGATCCTCGTCGGCGGTGCGGGGGAGCGGCGCACGCTGCGGCTGGTGGCCCGCTACGCCGACGCGTGCAACGTGTTCGACATCCCGGACGGCGGGCGGACGGTGCGGCACAAGCTCGCCGTCCTCCGGCGGCACTGCGACGAGGTGGGGCGGCCCTACGGGGAGATCGAGAAGACGATCAGCACCCGGCTGGCGCCCGGTGAGTCGGCGGAGTCGTTCGCGCGGCGCTGTGCGGAGTTCGCCGGGTGGGGCATCGATCATGCGGTGGTGATCACTGCCGGTCCGTGGCCGGTGGCGGGGGTGGAGACGCTGGGGCGGGCGGCGGCGTTGATCGGCTGAGCCGGACGTCACGCGGGTGATCGTGGGCGGTCGCCGGGGGAGCGGGGGCGCGAAATCGTTTTCTCCGCGCATTTATTCACGCCCCCTGGAATGGAACTTGTGAAAATTGTCGAAACGTGAGCAATGCCGCTTGGTGGGACGTCTGTGCAGCGTTGCTCCGTTCAGCGGGGTTTGCTTCCATGATCCTTCCGCTACCATGGTCCGGCCCCCGTCCCCAATTTGAATGTATTGGGAAGGATTCCGATGCTGTCTGCGGTCGTTGCTGCCGTAATGGCGCTGTCCTCAGTGGTCGCCCCGCATTCGTGGAACACTCCTCCGCCGCCTGACAAAATCGTCATCGACGTCGTGAACGCCATCGGCACGGGCTGCCCGCTCGGCACGTCCGCGGTCGCGGTTTCGCAGGACAACACCGCGTTCACCGTGACCTATAGCGCCTACACGGCGTTGGTCGGGGTCGGTGCCGGGCCGCTGGACGCCCGGAAGAACTGCCAGATCGGCCTGCGGGTGCACGTGCCGCAGGGCTTCACGTACGGAATCGCGCAGGCCGACTACCGCGGATTCGCCCACCTGGAACGCGGCGCGACCGGCCTGGAAAGAGCGAACTACTATTTCCAGGGCAATTCCCCGACAGCCTACATTCAACACCCGCTGACCGGGGCGTTCGAAGACGACTGGCATTTCACCGACAAGACGGAAGTCGGGGCGATCGTGTTCAAGCCCTGCGGCGAGGAACGCAACCTGAACATCAACACCGAATTGCGCGCCGCGGCCGGCACGTCCGACCCGAAGAAGACGACCAGCTACGTCACGATGGACTCGACCGACGGCAGCATCACCACCACGTACCACTTCGCGTGGTTGTCCTGTCCGTGATCGGCTCCGGGTGACCGGAGGTCCAGAGGGGCGGCGCGGTCGACAGCCGCGCCGCTCCGGCCCCGGTCAGGGCTTCGCCGGGGTCCGGGGATCGGTGGCTTCGACGCCGAAGACGCGGCCGAGGGAGACGAGGGCTTCGTCGAGGTGGCTGAGGCTGGAGAGGACGGCCCGGGTTTCGGCCGCTTCGACGCGGTCGGAGACGGGTGTGCCGTCGTCGCGCACGAGCGTGCCGGGTGTGGGGCCACCCGGGGCGTCGAGCGCGGTGCGGAGGACGTCGATGTTGGCCAGCAGCCGTCCGGTGAACCGGCGGAGCCGGTCGGCGTCGGCGCCGGTGAGCTGGCCGGGCTGGGCGCGGGCGGCGACGTGGCGGGCGCGGAAGGCGATGGTTTCCAGGGTGGTGAGCACGTGCCAGCCGTAGTCGCGGCGGGCGCTGCGCAGGTTCACGGGGTGGGTCAGCGGTTCGATGGTGGTGCGGACCTGCTCGACGCTGCGGTCGAGGTCGCGGGAGAGCTCGATGATGTTGACGTTCTCCTCGCCGGCGAGGAGGCCGCAGGTGTGCTCGAGGAACTCTTCGAGGTCGTCGAGCACCGCGGCGATGTCGTCGAGCATCACCGCGCGGGTGCGGACCGGGACGATGACGACCGCGGCGAGGATGCCGGCGGCGGCCCCGACAGCGGTCTCGGCGACGCGGATCCAGAGCACTTCGAGGCTGAATGTGCCGAGCAGGCTGTAGAGCAGGCCGAGCATGCTCGTGACGAAGAACGCCATCACCACCTGGGAGACCCGCGCGGTGTAGACCATCCCGAACACGCACACGAGGATCAGGCCGAGGGTGGCCGCGGTGTTGCCGCCGACTCCCACCGCGAGCAGGACGCCGCCGACGATGCCGATCAGCGTGCCGCCGAGGCGGCGGACGCCCTTGACGAAGGTCGCGCCGGCGCTGGAGGCGCCGATGAACACGACGAAGACGGTGAGCACGGCCCAGTACCAGCGCTGGTGGGAGACGAGGGTGCCGCCGAGCACGGCGAGCCCGCCGCCGACGACGGCCTGGATCGCGCTGCGGGTCCGGTTGTCGTAGGCGAACTTCGGTGCCGGCTCGGCGTCGTCCTCTTCGAGCGGGTCCTCGGTGTACTCCGGGGTGGCGGCGCGCTGGGCGCGGTCGTCGGCGAGCGCCAGTTCGGCTAGTGCCTTGCGGACGCCGTCGCCGGGCGCGGCGTGTTCGTCGATCCGGCTGCCTTCGACGAGCATCCGGCTGTATTCGCCGGTCTCGCTGATCAGCGGTAGTTCCCGCGGGTCGCGTTCCATCAGGGCGCGGAAGCGGGCGAGCCGGGCGATCAGGTCGTCGCGGACCTCGGCGGTGAGTTCGACCGAGCAGGTGCGCTGGACGGTGATCGTCAGCCAGCCGACGGCGAGCTCGACCTCGATGGCGCGGCGGCGCAGCCGGTCGGCGGCGCGGGCGTCCACGACGTCGGGGGCGGCGTCCTCGATCAGCAGCACGCATTCGTGCAGCCGTGCCAGCGCCGAGCGCAGCTGCTTGCGGGTGCGCTCGCTGCCGTTGACCGCGAGGTAGGCCTCGGTGGCGCGGACGACGGCGCCGAGGCGGGCCCGGAAGGCGCGGCGCACGCGCAGGAACTCGGCCGCGGCGTTGTGCCGCAACAGGACGAACCGGACGACGGCGTTGGCGAGGACGCCGACGCCGAGCGCCATCAGCAGCTGCGGCACCTGCTTGACGTGGGCTTGCAGGAACATCGGGAAGAAGAACAGGAAGAAGGCGATCGAGCCGAGTGCGGTACCGCGGGCGCCGAAGCGCTGGGCATAGACGGCGACGAAGATCAGCAGGACGAACACGATGCTGTCGAGCGGTGCCAGTCCCGAGCCGAGGCTGGCGACGGTGATCGACGCGGCGCCGGTGAGGAAGGCCAGGACCAGCGTGACGGCCTGGCCGCCCGGGGTCGGGTCGTTGACGGTGAACGCCGTCATCATCGCGGCGATGGCGCCGACGAGTGTGACGGTGAGCGGGACGTGCGCGGGCAGCAGCGCGACCACGGCGAGGACGATGCCGAGGACGGCGGAGCCGGCCAGCCGCAACCGGACCAGGCCGGGGTCGGCCGCCGCGAGCCGGTCGAGGGCGGCGGTGCGGAACTGGTTCATCGGGCGAGGAGCTCCCATTGGGCGAGGGTGGCGCGGCGGCCGCGGGTGGCGGTGATCCGCAGCCGGTAGCGGGCGTGTGCGGCCGGGGTGGCGAGGACGAACGGGCGGGTCTGGCGGCGCCAGCGGAACAGTTCGCCGTCGCGTTCGTCGAGCGTGGTCCAGCCGGTGCCGTCCTCGGTGCCGTCGTCGGAGCCTTCCAGCACCCACGCGCTCGCGTCGCCGCGACGATCACCGGACGTCAGCGTGTACATGGTGACTTCGCGGGGTTCGCCGGTGACGGTGAACTCGATCTCCGGGGTGGCACTGCGGAAGGTGACCTGGGTGCGGGTGGTGTCGTCGAACAGGGCGCCGATCTTGGTGCCGTCGGAGCTGGTCGCGGTGCCGGTCAGGTCGGTGACCGGGGCCGGGTGCTCGGCGGGTGGCGGCGGGGCGCCCCAGTCGGTCGGTTCGGTCGTCAGGTCGAAGACGAGCTCGGCGCCGGCGGCGAGGGTGGCGTGGGCGATCGACGTGGCATCGTGCGGTTCGCCGTTGACCGTGAGCCCGCGGACGTAGACGGTCTCGCCGGTGTTGCCGGGCGCGTGGACGACCAGTTTCCGGCCTTCGCCCAGGTGCACGGTCGCCTTCTCGAACAGCGGTGAGCCGATGGCGTAGCGCGGGCTGCCGACGGCGAGGGGGTAGAAGCCCAGCGCGCTGAAGACGTACCAGGCGGACATCTCGCCGTTGTCCTCGTCGCCAGGGTAGCCCTGGCCGATGTCGCTGCCGAGGTAGAGCCGCCGCAGCACCTCCCGCACGACGGCCTGGGTCTTCGCGGGCGCGCCGGCGTGGTGGTAGACGTAGGGGATGTGGTGGGACGGCTGGTTGGAGTGGCCGTATTGGCCCATCCGGACGTCGCGGGCCTCGGTCATCTCGTGGATCAGGCCGCCGTACGCGCCGGGCCGCCGTCCGGTCTCCGGGGTGGCGAAGAAGGTGTCGAGCTTGGCTTCGAGTCCTTCGGTGCCGCCGTGGAGGGCGGCGAGGCCGGGGCCGTCGTGCGGCGCGGTGAAGGCGGTGTTCCAGGCGTTGGTTTCGACGAAGTCGCCGCCCCAGGCGGCCGGGTCGTAGCCCTCGGGGGCGAACTTGCGGCGGCCGTCGCGGTGGCGGCCCTGGAAGAAGCCGATCGCCGGGTCGAAGTGGTGGACGTAGTGCTTGGCGCGCTCGCGGAAGTAGGCGGCGTAGTCGCCATACGCCCGGGCCTGCTCCGGGGCACTTTCACGTGAAAGTGCCCCGGAGAGGTTGGCCAGGCCGAAGTCGTTGATGCAGCCTTCCAGCGCCCAGGACAGTCCTTCGTGGACCGACACCGGCGTGTAGTGGAGGAAGATCGACTCTTCGAGGCCCTTGCGGCCGACCGCGCGGCGCGGCGGGGTCACGGTGGCGTTCTTCAGCGCGGCATCGAAGGCGGCCTCGACGTCGAAGTCGCGGACGCCCTTGAGGTAGGCGTCGGCGAAGGCGACGTCCGAGCTGGTGCCGGTCATCAGGTCCGCGTAGCCGGGGGAGGACCAGCGGGAGATCCAGCCGCCTTCGCGGTACTGCTGGACGAAGCCGTCGATCATCCGCCCGCAGCGTTCCGGCGTGAGCAGCGCGTAGGCGGGCCAGGTGGTGCGGTAGGTGTCCCAGAAGCCGTTGTTGACGTACATTTCGCCGTCGACGACCTTCGCGCCGGTCCGCCGGCGGGTGCTCGGCCACCACCGGCGCACGACCGGGCTGGCGTGCCGGATCCCCTTCGGGGTGTTCTCGTGCGCGATGTTCGGGTACAGGAACAGCCGGTAGAGGTTCGAGTACAGCGTGGTCCGCTGGTCCTCGGTGGCGCCTTCGACCTCGACGCGGCCGAGCTCGTCCTGCCACAACCCTCTCGCCTGGGCTGCTACTTCCTCGACCGTCGTCCCGGCCGGGATCTCCAGCTCCAGGTTGCGCTTGGCCTGGGCGAGGCTGATCAGCGACGTCGCGATCCGCAGCGTGACGTCGGGGCCGTCGAACTCGAAGTAGCCCGAGACCCGCCGCCACGGCGGGAAGCGGACCTTGGCGCCGCGGGTGGCCGGGGCGTCGGTCACGGCGTAGACGAACATCCGGCGCGCCCCGGCGGAAAGCCGGCTGCGGACTCCGGTGTACCCGGTGATCACGCCGGTGTCGGCGTTCAGGCGGAGGCGGCCGCGGTTGCCGACGTTGTCGAACAGCAGCCAGCCGTGCTTGTCGGGGAAGGTGAACCGCATGATCGCCGCGTGCGACGTGGGCGCGAGGTCGGCGGTCATCCCGTTGGCGAACCGGACGCCGTAGTGGTGCGGCGAGTCGGTCTCGTCCTCGTGGCTGAAGGCCAGTGCGCGCTTGCGGCGGTCGGGCTGCACCGGACCGGTGCCGGGCATGAGGTGGAAGGTGTGCCGGTCGCCCATCCACGGGCTCGGCTGGTGCGACAGTGCGAACGCCTGCAGCGCGGGACGGTTCTGCTCGTCGTTGTGGCGGTGGTAGGAGTAGAGCCAGTTGGTCACGCCGGCGTCGGTGACCGGGGTCCAGAAGTTGAACCCGTGCGGCACGGCGGTGGCCGGGAAGTTGTTGCCCCGGGAGAAGTCGCCGCTGGAGTGCGTGCCGCGGGTGGTGCGGACGCAGTCGACCGCGTCGCGCGGCGGCTCGGGGCGTTCGGCGATCCGGACGTCGTCGAGCCAGCCGGTGACGTCGTCGTCGGGGGAGGCGGTGCGCAGCACGATCCGGCTGATCCGGCGCCCGGCGAAGGCCCCCAGCGGGCGGCGGACGAGGTTCCACTGGTCCACCCACAGCGTCTTGTCGTCCACCGGGTCGAACCCGGCGGAGGTGCCGTCGGCGAACTCGACGTCGAGGCTGACGCGGGTGGCGTGGTAGGCGGGGATCTCGCCGTCGGCCACCGGGAAGACCACGTAGGACAGCTCGGTGCGGCCGGTGACGAGCGCGTCGAGTTCGAACAGGACGGCGCGGGGCCGGGCGGTGTAGCGCAGGGCGTGGGTGCCGGTGAAGCCGACGCCGGTCTTGGCCGTGGGGGAGCGCTCCGGGCCGCCGCCGACGTGCAGGCCGGGGTCCACCGGCTGCGGGTCACCGGTTTCGAAGGAGGAGAAGAACACCGCGTCGGACATGCGCTTACCGTAACGGCCGCCGAACGGCGCAGCGTGCTGAAACACTGCTGCCCGCACCGGGGCGGGCAGCAGTGTCCTTTCTACGCGACGGCGGTGCCCTCCAGCTCGACCAGCTGGCCCGGGACCGCCAGCCGGCTCACCTCGAGCATCGTCGTGGCCGGGGCCACCCCGGCGGCGCCCAGCCGCGCCGCCAGCACGCCGTAGTGCGGGAACAGCCCGTCGACGTCGGTGGTGTAGACGTTCAGCCGGACCAGGTTGGCCAGGGACATGCCGGCCTCGGCGAGCACGGCCTCCAGGTTATCCAGGCTCAGCGCGAGCTGGGCGGCCATGTCCCCCTCGTGCCGGGGCTTGCCTTCGGCGTCCATCGACGTCTGTCCCGAGCAGTACAGGGTGCGGGTCTGCCCGGAGACGACCTCCCCCTGGTTGAAGCCCAGTTCCAGGGACCACGTCACCGGGTTGACCGCCGTTCGTTCCAGTGTCACTTCAGCTCCGTTCGTTGCGATTGCTGCGACGGGGAGCTTTCCGGGCAATCACGACATCCTGTGTCGGGTATTCGCTACGGTTTCGAGGTGCGTGCCGACCGGCTGGTTTCCCTGGTGCTGCTGCTGCTGCGCCGGCGCGGCCGGCTGACCGCGGACGTCCTGGCCCGCGAGCTGGAGGTGTCGACCCGCACGGTGCTGCGCGACATCGACGCGCTGTCGGCGGCGGGCGTCCCGGTCTACGCCGAACGCGGCCGGCACGGCGGGTTCGCGCTGCTGCCCGGTTTCCGGACCGAGCTCACCGGGCTGAACCACGACGAGGCCCTGGCCCTGATGACCACCGGGCGGGCTTTCGGGCTCGGCCCGGCGCTGGCCTCGGCCATGCGCAAGGTCGCCGACGCCCTGCCCGAGACGCAGGTGGCCACCGCCGAGCGGTTCCTCGTCGAACCCGAGACGGACCTGCTCTCCCGCCGTCCCGTCGTCGAGGAGGTGGACCACTCGACGATGCTCGAGGTCCGCCGCGCGGTCCTCGCCGGCCACCGGCTGCGGATCCACTACGCGGCCACCGGCCGGGAGCCGCGGTGGCGCACCGTGGACCCGATCGGCCTGGTCACCGTCCGCGACCGCGGCTACCTGCTGGCGACCAGAGCGGGCGCGGACCGGACCTACCGGCTGTCGCGGATCCTGGCCGCCGAGGAACTTCCCGAACCGGCCGAACGGCCGGGCGAGGTCGACCTGGACCGCATCTGGCGGCAACGCTGCGCCGGGTTCCTGGCCGACGGCCACCTCACGGTGCGGGTCCGGGTGCGCCCGGCCCGCCGGGAAGACCTGCTGAACGCGGCGGTGGCGGTCCGCGCGGAGGAGCCCGAGGCATCCGGCTGGCTGCGGTTCGAGGTCACCTACCAGGACGCGTGGCATGCGGAGTGGGCGCTGTGGCAGCTGGGCCCGGACGCCGAAGCCCTCACCCCCCACTCGCTGCGCACGGCCTTGCACGCCCGGGCCACGGCGATCGCCACCCGCTACAACGACACGTCCTAACCGCACGGCCGAAGGGCGGCACTTTCACGTGAAAGTGCCCCGGCCTCGGGTGGGCACTTTCACGTGAAAGTGCCCACCCGAGGGCGATCGCCCGGGACTACATCTTCGTGCACTGCCCGGCGACTGGGCCGCGGACCGTGTTCGGCAGGTCGTGGTCGGTGGGGGCCGGGTTGTTCACCGCGCACGCCAGGGGGCCGCCGACCGTGCTCCACGTCAGCACCGGCCCGTGGTTGCCGGTCAGCGCCACCGGGCCGCCGATGTCGGTCAGCTCGATCGACACCTGGCCGGTCGCCCCGGTGATCGCCACCGGACCGCCCACCTTCGTGCGGTTCAGCACCACCTGAGCCGCACCCGTCGCGGCCAGCGGTCCCTTCACCGAACCGCCCCGCACCACCAGCGATGCGCCCGGAGCGACCGTGACCGGACCCGACACCGTGGCGTCCTGCAGGCACACCGTGCCCGAAGTGACCGACAGCGGACCGGACTGCGTCCCCGTGATCGTCCGAGTGCACGCCGCGTCCGGCTTGCCCAGCAGCTCGAACTCGGCCAGCTGCGCCGGGGCGCCGGTGCTGGTCGCGGTCACCTCGAGCCGGTAGTAGGCGTAGTGCGCCGGGTCGGCCACCTTGAACGCGCGGGTCTGCTGCCGCCAGCTGAACGCCTGGTTCTCCTGCCGGTCGGCCACCGCCCAGGTTTTGCCGTCGTAGGAGCCCTTCAGCACCCAGCTCTTCGGGTCGCCCGCACCGGTCTGGGACGTCAGCGTGTAGTTCGTGACGGCCTCGTCGGTGTTGTTCAGCTGGTACTGCACGGCCCCGGTGACCGCGGCCTGGGTGCGCGAGGTGTTGTCCACCAGCGCGCCCGCATCGGAGCCGTCCGAAGTGGACAGCGTCCCCCGGCCCGGGCCGGTCTCGTCGTGCAGCGGCGCCGGGGCGGCGTCGCCCGTGGTGATCGACTTCGGCGCGTCGTTCGGGCCGGTGCCCCACGACGAGGGGTTCGGGCCCATGTCGAAGTCGATCTTCCCGCCGCGGGTGATCAGCTCGTGCGGCAGCGACGTCGAGGAGTACGCCTTGCCGTTGACCTTCACACCCTGGACGTAGACGTTCTTCGCGCTGTTCTTCGGCGCGTTGATCACCAGGTCCTTGCCGCCGGCCAGGTGGATCGTCGCCTTCTTGAACAGCGGCGACCCGATCGCGTAGTCCGGGCTGCCCATCTGCAGCGGATAGAAGCCCAGCGCGCTGAACGTCCACCACGCCGACTGCTCGCCGTTGTCCTCGTCACCCGCGTAACCCTGGCCGATCTCGCTGCCGGTGTAGAGCCGCGAGAGCGCTTCGCGGACCTTCTCCTGCGTCTTGGCTGGCCGGCCCGCGTAGTCGTACATGTAGAGCGTGTGGTGCGAGGCCTGGTTGGAGTGGCCGAGCTGGCCCATCCGGACGTCGCGGGCCTCCCGCATCTCGTGGATCACCCCGCCGTAGGTGCCCGGGAAGTTGGCGGTCTCCTGGTCGGCGAAGAACGCGTCCAGCTTCTTCGCCAGGCCCGCCTTGCCGCCGTAGAGGTTCGCCAGGCCCTGACCGTCCTGCGGCACGGAGAACGCCATGCCCCAGCCGTTGGTCTCGGTGTAGTCGATGCCCCACACCCGCGGGTCGTAGTCCTGCGGCGACCGGCTGAACTTGCCCGCCGCGTCCCGGCCCTGGAAGAACCCGACGCTCGGGTCGAACAGGTTCACGTACTGCTGGGCCCGGCTGGTGAAGTACTCGTAGTTCGAGAGGTACTCCTGCTTGCGCGGGTCACTCGCCGGGGCTTCGTCGTAGAGCTTCTTCGACAGGTTGGCGATGCCGTAGTCGTTGACGTACCCCTCGATCGACCACGAGAACCCGTGGTCGGCGGTGTTCGGCGCGTAGCCCAGGAACATGCCCTGGTCCACGCCCTTGCGGCCGACCGCGTTGTTCGGCGGGGTCACCGTCGCATCCTTCAGCGCCGCGTCGTAGAACGACTTGACGTCGAAGTTCTTGACGCCCTTGAGGTAGGCGTCGGCGAACGCGACGTCGGCGCTGGTGCCGGTCATCAGGTCGGCGTAGCCCGGCGAGGACCACCGCGAGATCCAGCCGCCGTCGCGGTACTGCTGCACGAACCCGTCGACCATCTTCCCGGCCATCTCCGGCGTGAGCAGCGAATACGCCGGCCACGTCGTGCGGTAGGTGTCCCAGAACCCGTTGTTGACGTAGGTCTGGCCGTCGACGATCTTCGACCCGGTCTGCGTCGGGGTGTCCGCCCCGGTCTTCGGCGAGACGAAGCTGGCGTACTGGTACTTCGGCTTCTCCTTCGTGCCGGTGTTCTCGAACGCGGAGTTCGGGTAGAGGAACAGCCGGTAGAGGTTCGAGTAGAGCGTCGTGAGCTGGTCCTTCGACGCGCCCTCGACCTCGATCACCTTCAGCTGGTCGTCCCAGGTGCGCTGCGCGGCGTCGCGGACGGAGTCGAAGGTCGCTTCCGGCGCGATCTCCTGCGCCAGGTTCGCCTTCGCCTGGTCCACGCTGATCAGCGACGTCGCGATCCGCATGGTCACCGTCTTGTCGGCGCCGGCGGCGAACCGCAGGTAGCCGGTGACGTTGTCGCGGCCCTGCCCGGTGAGCTTGCCGCCCGCGGAGACCGGCTTGTCGAAGGTGGCGTAGACGAACATCCGGCCCGCGCCGGCCGACAGGCCGCTCTTGGCGTCGGTGAACCCGCTCAGCGTGCCCGTCGCCGGGTCGAGGGTCAGGCCGCCGGAGTTGTTGACGTTGTCGAAGATCAGGCTCGAGTCCGCACCCGGGAAGGCGAACCGCATGACCGCCGCGTGGTCGGTCGGGGCGATCTCGGTCTTGATCCCGTTCTGGAACTGCACGCCGTAGTAGTGCGCCCGCGCGGTCTCGTCGCTGTGCTTGAACGCCAGCGCCCGCTTGTCGCGGTTGGCGTCCGGCACCCCGGCCGCCGCGGACGGCATCACCTGGAAGCTCTGCCGGTCACCCATCCACGGGCTCGGCTCGTGGCTCACGCTGAACGCCTGCAGCGCCGGCAGATTGTCGGCGTTGTTCTGGGTGCTGTAGTTGTACAGCCAGCTGTTCGACCCGGCGTCGGTCACCGGGGTCCAGAAGTTGAACCCGTGCGGCACCGCCGTGGCCGGGAAGTTGTTGCCGCGGGAGAAGGTGCCGTTGGCCATCGTGCCGCGCGTGGTGAGGACGTTGTCGGTCGGGCGGGTGCTGGCCGGCGGGGTCGGCGTCGCGGAGATCTTGACGTCGTCGAGCCAGCCCTGCAGCGAGCCGGGGCCGTCCGGGTTGTCGAAGCCGACCAGGATCCGGTCGATCGTCTTGCCCTTGGCGACCGTGCCGATCGCCGAGCGCACCAGGTTCCACTGGTTGGTGTAGAGGACCTTGCTCTTGCCCTGGCCCTCCGGCGTCAGCGGGAACCCGTACTGGTCGGTCGCGCCGAGGTCGCGCAGCCGGGTGCCGTCGGTGAAGACGAGGTCGATCGCCACGTTCGTGCTCTGGTACTTCAGGTCGCCGGTGATGAACTGCGGCTGGACCTTGTACGACAGCTCGGTCGAGGGCACGACGGGGACGTCGACGTCGAAGACCTTGTTGTAGGACCAGCCGTGGCCCTGCGCGGTCTGGCTGCCGGAGTAGCGGAACGCCTTGAGCCCGGTGAAGCCGACGCGGTTCTTGTTCGTGTACCCGCTGGTCGGGCCGGAGTCGGTGAAGCTGCGCATGTTCGGCAGCGGCGGCGGGGCCGGCTCGTCGTTGGCCAGCAGCAGCTCCGACAGCTGCAGGATCGGGCCGCCGTTGTTGGCGGTGATGGTCAGCCGGAAGTACTTGTACGCCGGGGTCGGCGCGGCCAGCTTGTAGTCCTTCTGCTGGAACCGCTCGGCGAACGCCTGGCCGGACTGCTTGTCCAGGTCGGCCCAGGCGCTCGCGTCGTTCGAGCCCTGCAGCGTCCAGTCCTTCGGGTCGCGCTCGGCGAAGTCGTTGGCCGAGGAGATCGCGTAGTGCGTGATCGACGTCGGCTCCGACAGCGTGATCTGCGCCCACGCCGTCGGGTCCCAGGACAGCCACTTGGTGTCGGTGGTGCCGTCGACGAGGTTCGACACGACCTCGCCGCCGCCGCTGTTCTCGCTGCTGGCGCCGGTCTCGGTCACCTTGCCGCGGATGTCGCCGGGGATCGCGGTGCCGTTCGCGCCGTTGATCCCGGACGCGCGCGGCTTGCCCGCCGCGTCGGTGTCGACCGTGTCGGTCCACGTCGGCTGGACATCGCCGGGCTCGAAGGAGGACGAGAAGTCGGCGGGAAGGGCGTCTTCGGCGGCGGACGAGGCCGCGGGGAGGGCGACCAGGCCGGCGGCGACCACGGCGGCGGTCACCAGGAATGCGACCGGCGGTCTGGCGCTTCGGGGCATCGTTGCTCCAAGCTCGGAGGGCGGATTCAGCAGCGCCGCGCGGGCGGGGACCGGCGGCGCCAACGAAGGGAAACGCGCGGGTGACATCGATGTCAAGACCGCTCGCCAAACCTGACCGGAATCAGACAACGCGGAAAACGGGGGCCCGATGAGAACGTTCAGGATCTTCACCGCCATTGCCACACTCACGCTCGCCACCACCACGTTCACCCCGGCTGCGGCCCCCGCCGCGCCGGAATCGACCGTCCGGCCGGTGACCGCCTGCGCCGACCTGGTCCGCGGATTCACCCTCCCGGGCGCGGCCACCCACGTCACCTCGGCGGCCGTCGTCGCAGCCACCGGAACCGATCCCGAATACTGCGGCGTCAAGGGCTACGTCGAACCCGCCGTCCGGTTCGAGCTGCGCCTGCCCACCAAGACCTACGCCGGGCGCTACCTGCAGTACGGCTGCGGCGGCTTCTGCGGCCTGGTCAACCCGCCCGCCTTCGCCGACTGCGGCCTGCCCCACGGCGGCGACGTCGCGGTCGCCACCACCGACGACGGCCACGTCGGCACGACCCCCGCCGTCGTCGACGACGGCCGCTGGGGCGCCACCGATCAGGCCGCCCGCAACGACTTCGAGTTCCGCGCACCCCACGTCGTCTCGCGCGCCTCGAAAGGGATCATCCAGGCCTTCTACGGCGCTCCGCCGCGCAAGTCCTACTTCTCCGGCTGCTCCGACGGCGGCCGCGAAGGCCTGCTGCTCGCCCAGCGCTACCCGGCGGACTTCGACGGCATCGACGCCGGCGCGCCCGCGAACTACTGGGGCCCGCTGCTCGGGGTCTACCAGACCTGGCTCGCGCGGGTGAACAGCGCCGCCGACGGCAGCCCGATCCTCACCGCCGCCAAGCTGCCCGCCCTGCACGACGCCGTGCTCGCCGCCTGTGACCGCCTCGACGGGCTCGCCGACGGCCAGCTCGACGACCCGCGCGCCTGCCGCTTCGACCCGGCGACGCTGACCTGCACCGGCGCCGAGACGCCGTCCTGCCTCACCCCGGCCCAGGCCGCCGTGGTCCGCAAGCTGTACTCGCCGCCCACCGACGCCCGCGGCACCCGGCTCTACCCCGGCGGCCAGCTGCCCGGATCCGAGCTGTCCTGGGCCGGGTGGATCATCGCCACCCCCGAAACCGACGGGACCGCCTTCGCCCGCAACCTCGCCGACAACTACCTGCGCTACCTCGGCTACCCGATCGGCGCCCCGGCCTCGACGGTCGACACGTTCGGCTTCACCAAGGCGGAGTTCGACCGGCTCACCCCGGTCGGCGTCCGCTACGACGCGATGAGCCTCGACCTCTCGGCGTTCCAGCGCCGCGGCGGCAAGCTGCTGCTCTGGCACGGCTGGGCCGACGAAGCCATCCCGCCGGCCGGCACCCTCGACTACTACCAGCGGCTCACCCAGGGCCGCCCGCAGGACTGGGCGCGGCTGTTCATGGTCCCGTCCCTCTACCACTGCGGCGGCGGCACCACGCTCACCGAATTCGACCCGCTCAAGCAGCTGGTCGCCTGGGTCGAACGCGGCACCACGCCCACCGTGGTCACCACGACCGGCCGCGACGCCGACGGCACCGTCACCCGCACCCGGCCGGTGTTCGCCTACCCGCAGCGGGCGGTCTACGACGGCACCGGCAGCATCGACGACGCCGCCAACTTCCGGCCCGCGCCGCCGGCCTCGCCGGTCCGGGACGTCGTCCACTGGGCCGGGGAGAAGCTGCACGCCATCCCGGGACCGGTCGCGCCGTAAACGCCGCCGCGGGTTCCGGTGTCGTCGCTATCGTCACGACCATGACGACATCGGAACCCGCCGACCGCGTCCTCGCCCGCGCCTCCCTCGCCGAAGGAGACCCGACCGCCTGGTTCGACCGGCTCTACACCGCCGCCGCCCGCGGCGAAGCCGAGGTCCCGTGGACCCGCGGCGAACCGAACGCCGACCTGGCCGCGTGGGTCCACCCGGGCGAGGGTCGCCGGGCCCTGGTGGTGGGCAGCGCGCTGGGCGACGACGCGGAACTGCTGTCCGCGGCCGGCTGGGCCGTCACCGCCTTCGACGTCGCACCGGCCGCGGTCGAGGCCGCCCGTGCCCGGTTCCCGCGGTCCGAAGTGGACTACGTCGTGGCCGACCTGCTGAACCCGCCGGGGGAGTGGGCGTACGCGTTCGACCTGGTCGTGGAGATCATCAACATCCAGGCCATGCCGCGCGAGTTCCGGCCCGCGGCGGTGGCGTCCCTGGCCGGATTCCTGGCCCCGGGCGGCACGGCGCTGGTCAGCGAAGTCGCGGAGGAAAGCACCGGCATCGCGACGGGGGAGGGGCCGCCGTGGCCGTTCAGCCGCGCCGAGATCGAATCCGTCGCCCAGGACGGCGTCCGGCTGGTGAGCCTGGAGACCATCCGCGAGGGCGCCCGCTACTGGGCCACCTTCACCCGCTGGCCCGGTGCCGCCCGGGGGTCGTCCCCACCACCGCCGTGAACGCCGCGATGAAGTGGCTCGGGTTCGCCCAGCCGCACGCCCGTGCCGTGTAGGCGGTGTCGTGGCCGTCGGCGAGCAGGACCAGCGCGTGGCCGACGCGCACCTGCGTGCGCCACTCGTGGAACGTCATCCCGAGCTCGTCGCGGAACAACCGGCTGAGGGTGCGGGCGCTGGCGCCGATCCGCTGCCCGAGTTCCGCCAGCGAGGTGGTGTCCCCGGGCTCCTCGTACAGCCGCCGCGCGATGGCCCGCAGCCGGTCGTCGCGCGGCTCGGGCAGGTGCAGCGGCTGCTCGGGCGCTTCGCGCAGTTCGTCGACCAAAACCCGGCGCAGGCGGGCACTCGCCGCCCGGTCGTACTCGCGCGGGCCGGTGAGGGCGAGCAGCACCTCGCGGGCGAGCCCCGAAGCGGTGAACACGGCCGGGTGACCCGGAATCAGCCGGGCCAGTGGCGCGGGCAGGAACACGATCCGCATGTCGGTGTGGCCGTGCGCGCGGTGCCGGTGGACGAACCCGGCCGGGGTCCAGGCCACCCGGTTGGCCGGCACGATCGACGTCCCCCGCTCGGTGTGCACCGACAGCACGCCCCGGGCCGCGTAGACCAGGTGTCCCCGCTCGTGGACGTCCGCCTCGCTGGTGCCGCCCGGCGGCCACAGGTGCACCCCGCCGGACGGCCAGATCCGCGAGGCCGGCGCGGGTTGGCGGCCAATGGGCATGACTTGGCATTCTACCGGTGGTCGGCCACCGCGCCCGCCGGTGAGAGTGGGACCCATGAACACGATGCGAGCTGCGGTGTGCGTCCGGGCCGGTGACCCGGACGTACTGGAGATCCGGGAGCTGCCGGTCCCGGCGGTCCGGGACGGCTGGAGCCTGGTACAGGTGAAGGGCGCCGGCCTGAACCGGTCGGAGCTGCGGACCCGGCAAGGGCATTCCCCGGGCGTCGTCTTCCCGCGGGTGCTCGGGATCGAATGCGTGGGCACGGTCGCCGCCTCGACCGACCCGCGGCTCCCCGGCCGCACCACGGTCGCGGCGATGATGGGGGAGATGGGCCGCGCCTTCGACGGCGGCTACGCCGAATACGCCCTGCTGCCGAACCCGCTGCTGATGCCGGTCACCACCACCCTGCCCTGGGACGTCCTCGCCGCCCTCCCCGAGACGTACCTGACCGCCCACGGTGCACTCGACGCACTCGGGATCGGACCGAGCAGCACCGGGCGGCTGCTGATCCGCGGCGGCACGTCGTCGGTCGGGCTGGCCGCCGCCGCCATCGCGACCGGCCACGGCCTCGACGTCGCCGCCACCACCCGGCGGCCGGACAAGGCCGCCGCGCTGACCGGCCACGTCCTCATCGACGACGGCGGCCCGCTGACCGGCCTGGCCGAGCTGTGGCCCGACGGCCCGGACTGGGTCCTCGACCTCGTCGGCGCCCGCACGGCCGTGGACTCGCTGCGCCTGGTCCGCCGCGGTGGCACCGTGTGCGTGGCGGGCTCGCTCAGCGGCTGGATCGTCCCGGACTTCGAGCCCATCGCCACGATCCCCTCCGGTACCAAGCTGACCGCCTTCCACAGCGACGACCTCAAAGGCAGCACGGAACTGCTGCAGCGGATCGTCGGCGACGTCGAGGCCGGCACCTACCGCCCGCACGTCGACCGGGTCTTCCCACTGGCCGACATCGCCGCCGCCCACCGGTACATGGAGGACGACCGCGCCGCCGGAAAACTCGTCGTGGTGCCGTGATCCGGTGGCAGTCGTCCGCCGCCCTTCAGCCGGCGCCGAAGCGGAGGACGGGGTGGGGTCATCGGGGCAGGGTGACCAGGACGCGGCCGCGGCCACCGGCGTCGACGCGGTCGTGGGCCTTGGCGATGTCCGCCAGTTCATAGCGGTCGCCGACCTCGACGGTCAGGGCGCCCACGGCGGCCGCGGCGGTCAGATCGCGCGCTGCCTGGCGTTTCGCCTCTTCGGGGACGTCGTCGCTGCCGACCAAGCGCAGGACGACGTTGGTGAACAGCAGGTTCCAGAAGGGGATCTCGGTCCGATCCACGCGCGTCGCGTAGGCGGCGATGACCGCGCCGTTCGCGACGACGGCGTTGTCCAGGTCGGCGTTGTCGGACAGGGAGACCTCGACGACCCGGTGCACGCCCTCGGGCGCGTACGCGCGGATGGCCGCCGCCGGGTCCTGCTGGTCCAGCGCCACGGCGTGGGACACGACAGCCGGGTCGACCTGTGCGAGGTCCGCGCCGCGCCGGACCGTGCCGAGCACCCTCGCCCCACCCCAGCGAGCGAGCTGAGCGGCCAGGGAACCGACCCCGCCCAGGACGCCGTGCACCAGCACGAGCTTGCCGTCCACCGGGCCGTCGGCGAACACGGCGCGGTGGGCGGTGATGCCGGGGATGCCCAGGGCCGCGCCGAGCTCGTCGCCGAGGTGGCCGGGCAGCGGGACAGCCAGACCGGCGGGTACGACGGTGTACTGGGCGGCCGTGCCGAAGGGCCGGTACGACTGGGCGCCGTAGGTCCACACCCGCTGTCCCACGCGGCGCTCGTCCACCCCATCGCCCACGGCGTCGATGACCCCGGCGGCGTCGCTGTGTGGGATCACCCGCGGGAAGGGCATCGACGAGCCGAGCCAACCGCGCCGCTTCTTGGTGTCGCCGGGATTGACCCCGGAGACGGTGACGCGAACGCGGACCTCGCCCGGGCCGGGGGTGGGGTCGGGCAGTTCGCCGACGCGCAGCACGTCGGCGGCGGGCCCTTGGCGGTCGTACCAGGAGGCAAGCATGAGCGGCTACTTTCGGGTTTGATCGGCTGACGGGTTTTCAGGCGTCGGAGGATCGGTCTCGGCGCGCGCGGCGGCCGGCTGGTCACCGTCCAGCACCTGGTGCAACCAGGCGCGTTCGGCGCTGCTGATGGCGCGGGCGGTCAGCAGCATGCCGCGCCGGTAGGGATCGGCGCTGTCCTCGGCGCGCAGCGGCCGGCCGCCCTCGTAGAAGAAGCTCGCCGGTGCCTCCAGAAACTCCAATCGCCGCCGCAGCACCGCATGCTGCTCGTCGACGTCCGGTAGGAGGGACAGGAACGCCAAGATCGTGAAGAACCGCGTGAAGTCGCTGATCTCGTGCTCAGCCGGCGTGCGAAGCCGCCTGAGCAGGTCGGCACGTCCGGCGGCGGTGACCGTCAGTAGGTAGCGGGCCCCACCTCCCGCGGGGTCCGCGCGCCGGTTCAGCAGGCCCGCCGCGGCAAGACGCTTGATCGCCGGGTACAGGCTGCCGTCGCTCACCGGCCGGGTGTAGCCCATCAGCTCCGAGACGCGGCGGCGCAGTTCATGTCCGGGCAACGGCCGCTCGGCCAGGAAGCCCAGGATCGCCAGGTCAAGCATGGCCATGGTCCTACCGTACATCGATTCGATGCACACATCGAATCGATGTACGGTAGGAGTTCCGCTCGCTCGTGGCGAGGAAGTGCAAGAAGAGAGGCGGACGGACATGTCGCCGCAATCCACCGAATCCGTGATGAGTCGCTTCGTCGAGTTCATCAACACAGCCGACGAGGATCTTGCCCGCGAGGTCGTCGCCCCGGACGCCGAGTTTCATGCGCCAAGCCACCCGGAACCGCTGCGGGGGCCCGAGGGCTACCTGGAGCTGATCGCGATGATGCGCGCGGGCTTCCCGGATGTCCGGTGGACGCTGGAAGAGACCGTCACCGAGGGCGACACGGTGGCTGCCCGGTTCACCATGCGTGGAACGCACCAGGGCGAGTTCTTCGGAATCCCGGCCAGCGGAAGGACGATCTCGGTCCAGGCCATGAACTTCTACTACCTGGCAGGCGGAAAGATCATCAAGGAGCGGGGGCAGCCCGACCTCCTCGGCGTGCTGCAGCAGATCGGTGCCGTGCCTGCACCCTGAGAGCGCAGTTCAGGGTCGTCGATCACCAGCCCGGGCTTGCGCAGCACTCATCTAGGCTCGGTCATCATGCCCACCACCTCACTGCAGATCCCCACCGCGGACGGTCAGGCCGACGCTTTCGCTGCATTCCCCGGCCACGGCGGGCCGCACGCCGGGGTGCTGATGTACCCGGACGGTTTCGGCATCCGGCCCGTGCTGCGGGAACTGGCCGAAGAACTGGCCGGTCACGGGTATTACGTGCTCGTCCCCAATTTCCTCTACCGCCACGGCCCGGCGCCGGTGCTCGACCTTCCCGAGCACATCGGCGAAGAAGCCCGGCCCGCGATCTTCGCCGAGCTGATGCCGATGATCCAAGCGCACACCACCGAACGGATCCTGCGTGACGCCGACGCCTACCTGCAGTTCCTCACCACCCGGCCCGAGGTCGGTCCCGGCCCGGTCGCGGTGACCGGGTACTGCATCGGCGGCCTCCTGGCGACGCACACCGCCGCCGCCCACCCCGACCGGGTGGCCGCCCTCGCCGGATTCCACGCCCCGGTGGGCGCCGCCGGGCCTGACACCCTGCACCGGCTCACCGCCCGGGTCCACTTCGGCCACGCCGAAACCGACCTGACGCCCGAGGCGCTCGCCGAACTCAACCGGACTCTGGACGCCGCGGGGGTCGAGTACACCTCGGAGATCTACCCCGGCACCGTCCACGGCTTCACCATGGCCGACACCGACGCCTTCGCCCCCGCCGGCCGGCAGCTCCACTGGGAGCGCCTGCTCGCGCTCCTCGGCCGTGCCTTCGCCGACGGGCCGAGCTAGCAGCTCTCGAGGAACCGGTTCAGGACGCGGGTGCCGAAGTGCAGGCCGGCCACCGGCACCCGCTCGTCCACCCCGTGCGCCATCGCCCGGTACGGGAACCCCTTCGGCAGCCACAGCGGCGCGAAGCCGTAGCAGTCGATCCCCAGCCGGGTGAACGCCTTCGCGTCCGTCCCGCCGCCCAGGCAGTACGGGACCACCACGGCTTCGGGATCCTCTTCCTGCAACGCACGAGCCATCGCGGCGAACCACGGGGAATCCACCGGCGCCTGCACCGGCGGCTGGTGCGCGACGAACTCGCGCGTCACGCCTTCGCCGAGCAGCTCGTCCAGCGCGGCGAACAACGACTCCTCGGTGCCCGGCAGCACCCGGACGTCGACCTGCGCGGTCGCCGTCGACGGGATCACGTTCACCTTGTAGCCCGCGTCCAGCATCGTCGGGGTCGTGCTGTTGCGCACCGTCGGCACCACCAGCGAGCCGGCCGGGCCCAGGGCCGCCACCGCCGCGTCCACCCCGCCCGGCGACGACAGGTCGACCGGGACGCCCAGCGCCGCGCCGGTCCGCTCCAGGAACGCCCGCACCGCCGGGGTCAGCGACACCGGCCACCGGTGCGCGGCGATCCGGTGCAGCGCACCCACCAACCGGGTGACGGCGTTCTCCTCGTTCGGGCGAGAACCGTGCCCGGCCCGGCCGCGGGCGGTCAGCCGCAGGTGCGCCGTCCCGCGCTCGGCCGTCCCGACCGGGTACAGGTGCACATTCCGGCCGTCGGCAGCGGGCACGTGGTAGGTGTAGCCACCCGACTCGCTGATCGCCGCGGCACACCCTTCGAACAGCTCCGGGTGCTCGGCCACCAGCCAGTGCGCGCCCCAGTCCCCGCGGTCCTCCTCGTCGGCGACGAACGCCAGCACCAGCTCACGCCGCGGCCGCGCCCCGCCGGCGAGGGCGGCCAGCACCATCGCGACGAAGTCCTTCATGTCGGTCGCGCCGCGGCCCCACAGGTAGCCGTCGCGCACCTCGCCGGCGAACGGCGGCACCGACCAGTCCGCGGCGTCCGCCGGGACGACGTCCAGGTGCCCCTGCACCAGCAGCGCCGGCAGCGCCGGATCGGTCCCCGGCACCCGCGCGATCACGCTGGCCCGCCCGGGCGCGGCCTCCAGGATCCGCGAGGGGATGCCCAGGCCGTCCAGGAACGCGGCCACGTACTCCGCCGCCGGCCGCTCCGGCTCGGCGTCGTTGCCACCGCGGTTGGTCGTGTCGAACCGGATCAGGTCCGCGCACAGCTCGACGACATCAGCCATAAATACCCTGCACCGCCCCCGCCGCGATCGCCGTGACGACCTTGAACGCCTTCATCGCCTCGGTCATGGTCGGCGCGTCGAACCCGACCCGCCGCGTCCCGATCTGCTCCACCGTCGGGATCACCGCCGTCGCCTGCGCCAGGTGGCTCGCGTCGAACTCCACCTCGATCCGGTGCGCACTCACCCGCCGTTCCTCCCGGCCTGCCCGGGCCATCGCGTCGGCGGCCGCGCCGGTCAGCAGCTCCGCGGTGCGCGCCGGCGGCAGGCAGATCGCCGCGTACCGGCTCACGCACTCCTTCACCTGGACCAGCTCCGCCTCCGGAGCGTAATCACGGGCGTCGTCACACGTTTTGTCGTCACCCGAAACGAGCAGGACAGGGGCGCCGTACTCCGCGGCCATGCCCGCGTTCAGCCGCCCCTCGCTCGCCGGGACGTCGTCCAGCCACACCCCGGTGATCTGGTTCTCCAGGTAGGTGTGGGAAAGCACCCCGTCGAAGCCCGCGCCGGCGTGGTAGCCGAGGAACACCACACCGTCCACACCGGAATCGATGCCCTGCATCATCGACAGCGGCTTGTGCCGCCCGGTGAGCATCCGCGCCCGCGGGTCGAGGTCCTCCAGCAGCAGATTCCGTTGCGACGAATGCGCTTCGTTGACCAGCACGTCGCTCGCCCCGGCCTCGTACAGCCCGGCCAGCACGGCGTTGACGTCGCCGGTGAACAGCCGCCGGAAGCGGTCCCACTGCGGCGAACCGGGCACGACGTCGTCGGTCCAGGTGACACCGGTGGCGCCCTCCATGTCCGCCGAGATCAGGATGCGCATGCCGGGCACTCTAGCCAGCGCGCCCGGCCCCCGGACGCGAAACGCCACCATCGCCGAATGTCACTCAGCGTGACGATCAGCGGGTCGATAACGATCGGGCACCTGCCGAGGCGGCAACATATTGCGCGGTTGTCCCGATATGTGGTTACTTCTCGTCCTTGGGGAGGTTCACAAGCGAACGATGGGGTGGTTTTCGGTGCAGTTCCAACGCAGATCCGGGCGATTCGCCCGCGTGGGCGCGGTCTTCGCGGCCGCGACACTGGCGGCGATCCCGCTCGCCGTTCCCGCACAGGCCCAGCAGGGCAAGGTGCTGCGGGTCGCGCTCACCACCGGCATCGACCACCTGAACCCCTTCACCGCGGCGCTCTCGGCTTCGACGCAGATCGGCCGGTTCACCTTCGAGTTCCTGACCATCCCGAACGCGGAGAAGGCCGAAGCCTCGCCCGCGCTCGCCGAGTCCTGGACCCCGTCGCCGGACAAGCTGACCTGGACGTTCAAGATCCGCAGCGGCGTCAAGTGGAGCGACGGGCAGCCGGTGACCGCCAAGGACGCGGCGTTCACCTTCAACCGCATGCTCACCGACGAGAACGCCCGCACCGCCAACGGCAACTACGTGGCCAACTTCGAGACGGTCACCGCACCCGACGACACCACGCTCGTCGTCAAGACCAAGGCCGTCCAGGTCAACATGAACCTGCTCGACGTGCCGATCGTGCCCCAGCACATCTGGGAACCGATCAAGGACCTCAACGCCCCCTCGACCGACACCCTCGCCGTCGCCGGCGTCTCCGACGGCCCCTACCAGCTCACCGAGTACAAGCCGAACGAGTACGTCAAGTTCAAGGCCAACAAGGACTACTGGCGCGGCGCCCCCAAGGTCGACGAACTGCAGCTGCTGGTGTTCAAGGACACCGAGGCCGCGGTCAACGCGCTCAAGCAGGGCGAAGTCGACGTCATCAACCGGCTCAACCCCAACCAGTTCGAAGCGCTGAAGGGCCAGCAGGGCATCACCACCAACGCCGCCCCCGGCCGCCGCTACGACGAGCTGTCGATCAACTTCGGCGTCACCGACAACGCCAACAACCCGATCGGGGACGGCAACCCGGTCCTCAAGGACCTCAACGTCCGCAAGGCCATCACCCAGGCGGTGGACACCCAGGCCATCGTCGACAAGGTCCTCAAGGGCCTCGGCCAGGTCGGCGGCGGCGTCGTGCCGGCCATCTACGCCGACTACCACTGGGACCCCAGCGACAGTGAGAAGGTCAAGTTCGACCTCGCCGCCGCCAACACCACCCTCGAGCAGGCCGGGTACAAGAAGGGCCCCGACGGCGCCCGCACCGCCCCCGGCGGCGCCAAGCTGGAACTGCGCCTGACCGGCCACGCCAACCGCAGCTACGACCAGGGCGTCGCCCAGTACGTCACCGGCTGGCTCAAGGACATCGGCATCACCGTCAAGCAGGACCTCGTCTCCGACGACGAGCTGTCCGACCGCACCCAGGCCGGCAAGTACGACCTCGCCATCGGCGGCTACGGCACCAACCCCGACCCGGACTACGCCCTCTCGCTGCACACCTGCGGCGCGCGGCCCGCCCCGGACGGCAAGGGCGGCAGCACCGACACCTTCTTCTGCGACACCCAGTACGACGAAATCTACAAGAAGCAGCTCACCGAAACCGACGACGCCAAGCGCGCCGAGTACGTCAAGCAGGCACAGGCCCGGCTCTACAGCCAGTTCCCGACGATCGTGCTCGACTACCAGAACGCCCTCGAGGCTTACCGCTCCGACAAGTTCTCCGCGTTCACCACCCAGCCGCAGCCCAAGGGCGCCATCCTCGAGCAGACCGGCTACTGGGGCGTCTACGGCGCCACCCCGGCGGGCACCACGAACGCCGCCGACTCCGGCAGCGGCAACACCGTGCTGTGGATCGTCATCGGCGCGGTCGTCGTGGTCGTCCTCGTCGGCGGCGGCATCATGCTCGGCCGTCGCGGCAAGACCGCAGAGGACCGCGAGTAAGAGATGACCACCCCCGACCAGGCCGTGGTGCTCGTCGACCCTGACGAGCACCACGGCGGTACCGGCACGGCCCGGTTCGTGCTCACGAAGATCGTCGAAGCGCTGATCAGCATCGCGCTGGTGATCGTGCTGTTCTTCTTCCTCTTCCGGATGCTGCCCGGCGACCCGGTCGCCGCCATGACCCGCGACCACCCCACCAGCCCCCAGATGATCGCCGAGCTGCGCGAGAAGATGGGCGTCGACAAGCCCGTCTTCGTCCAGTTCGGGAACTACTTCTGGAACCTGCTGCACGGCGACCTCGGCGAGTCCCGGCTGCTCAACAACGGCCGCCCGGTCGCCGACATGATCGGCGAACGCCTCTGGCCGACCATCCTGCTCGTCGGCAGCGCCACCCTGCTCGCCGTCGTCCTCGGGCTCTGGCTGGGCATCCGCGCCGCCTGGCGCCGCGACAGCTTCTTCGACCGCTCCCAGACCGGGCTCGCCCTGACCCTCTGGTCGGTCCCGCAGTTCTGGCTCGGCCTGATGCTGCTCGTGGCGACGGGCGGCCTGTTCCCCAGCCGCGGCATGCACTCCCCGGACGCCGCCCCCGACGTCCTGTCCCAGACCCTCGACGTCCTGCACCACCTGGTGCTGCCGTGCGTGACGCTGCTGGCGGTGTTCTACGCCCAGTACATGCTGATCATGCGGTCGTCGCTGCTGGGGGAGATGAACGCCGACTACCTCACCACCGCCCGCGCCAAGGGGCTGCGCGACGACCTCGTCCGCCGCCGCCACGCCGTCCCCAATGCCCTGCTGCCGACCACCACGCTGGTGTTCATGCAGTTCGGCTCGGTGCTGGCCGGCGCGGTCACCGTCGAGGCCGTGTTCAGCTGGCCCGGCCTCGGCCAGCTGACCTACGACGCCCTGCACGGGCCGGACCTGCCGGTGCTCCAAGGCGTGTTCACCGTGCTGGCGGGCGCGGTGGTGCTGATGAACCTGCTCGCGGAACTGCTCTACCGCGTGCTCGACCCGAGGGTGCGTACCTCATGACCACCGCCGAGACACCGCGGCAGATCGCCTGGAGCCGCCGCCGCGCGTCGCTGGCCAGGACCTGGCGCGAGTTCGCCGGCCAGCGCGCCGCGCTCGCCGGGCTCGTCCTGCTCGGCGCCACCGTGTTCGTCGCCCTGCTGCTGCCGCTGATCAGCGACGAGAGCGGCCTCGACGTCACCAAGGCCACCGGGGCACCGCTGTCCCCGCCGAACGCCGACTTCTGGCTCGGTACCGACAACTTCGGCCGCTCGGTGCTGCTGATGACCGTCTGGGGCACCCGGATCTCCCTGCTCGTCGGGTTCTCCGCCGCGCTGCTGTCGGTGGTCATCGGCACCTTGATCGGCATCACGGCCGCCCACTTCGGCGGCTGGGTGTCGGCGACGCTGCTGCGGTTCACCGACTTCTTCCTGGTCCTGCCCTCGCTGATCCTCGCGATCGCGCTCTCGGCGGTGCTGCCCAAGGGCGTCGGCACGATCATCATCGCCATCGGCCTCACCGCCTGGCCCAGCACCGCCCGGCTCGTCCGCGCCCAGACGCTGACCATCGAAAGCCGCCCCTACATCGAGCGCGCCCACGCCCTCGGCGGCGGCCACCTGCACATCATCGGCCGGCACGTCCTGCCCGGCGTGATGCCGCTGGTGCTGGCCAACACCACCCTCGTCGTCGGCAACGCCGTCATCGCCGACGCGACCCTGTCGTTCCTCGGCGTCGGCGACCCCAACTCCATCACCTGGGGCCTGGTGCTGGAGAACGCGCTCAACAACGGCGCCATCAGCCGCGGCGCCTGGTGGAACGTGCTCCCGCCGGGCATCGCCATCGTCCTCGTCGTCCTCTTCTTCACCCTGGTCGGCCGGGGGCTGGAGACCGTGTTCAACCCGAGGTTGAAGAAGTGACCACCCCGCTGCTGCAGCTCCAGGACCTGAACGTCACCTACGCGGTGGGGGACACCGCCGTCCCCGCCGTCCGCGGCGTCGGCCTCACCCTCGACCCCGGCGGCACCCTCGGCGTCGCCGGCGAATCCGGCTCGGGCAAGTCCACCGTCGCGATGAGCGTGCTGCGGCTCCTGCCCCGCACGGCGAAGATCACCGGCGAGATCCTCCTCGACGGCCAGGACGTCACCACCATGAAGTGGGGACGGCTGCGCGCGGTCCGCTGGGCCGAGGCGTCGGTGGTGTTCCAGGGCGCCATGCACGCGCTCAACCCCGTCCGCAAGATCGGCGAGCAGATCGCCGAACCGCTGCGCCTGCACCCGCCGTCCGGGAAAGCCCTCACCGACGCGCAGGTCGACGCCCGCGTCGCCGACCTGCTCACCCAGGTCGACCTGCCCCCGAGCCGCGCCGGCGCCTACCCGCACGAGCTGTCCGGCGGACAGAAGCAGCGCGTCATGATCGCCATGGCCCTGGCCTGCTCACCCCGGCTGATCATCGCCGACGAGCCGACCACCGCCCTCGACGTCATCGTCCAGGCCCAGGTCCTCGCCCTGCTCACCAAGCTGGTCGCCGACCAGCGCATCGGGCTGATCATGATCAGCCACGACCTGTCCGTGCTCGCCGCCACCTGCGATCGCATCGCCGTGATGTACGACGGGCAGATCGTCGAGGAAGGCCCCAGCGCCGAGGTGATGGGCTCGCCTCGCCACGAGCACACGCGAGCGCTGGCCGCGGCGTTCCCCACCGTCGGCGACCCGGTCTCGCGCTTCGCCCCGGCCACCAGCAATCCGCTGCCGCCCGAACCCCCGGAGCGGGTGGCGGGGGAGCCGCTGCTGGCCGCGGAGAACCTGCGTGTGTCCTTCCGCGACCGCACCGGCAGGCGCATCGACGCCGTCGCCGGGGTCGACCTCACGGTGTCCCGCGACGAGATCGTCGCACTGGTCGGCCAGTCCGGCTCCGGCAAGACCACCCTCGCCCGGACGCTGCTCGGCCTGCAGAAACCCGACTCCGGCGTGGTCCGCTACGCGGGAAAGCCGGTGCCCGCCGGCGGCGCCGGGCTCAAGGCCTACCGCCGTCAGGTCCAGCTCGTCCTGCAGGACCCGACGAGTGCGCTCAACCCGGCCCACACCGTGTACGAGGCCGTGGCCGAGGGCCCGCGGATCCACAAACTCGCCGACGAACGCGCCGTCGTCCACCGGGCGCTGGAGGCCGCCGAGCTACGGCCCGCCGGGAAGTACGCCGACCGGCTCCCGCACCAGCTCTCCGGCGGCCAGCGCCAGCGCGTCGTCATCGCCGGGGCACTGGCGCTCGAACCGTCGATGGTGGTCGCCGACGAACCGGTCGCCTCGCTCGACGCCTCGGTGCGGGGCGAGATCCTCGCGCTGCTGCTGCGGCTGCGGCGCGAACTCGGCCTCGCCGCCCTGGTGATCACCCACGACCTGGGCCTGGCCTGGAACATCGCCGACCGCGTCGCCGTGATGTACCGCGGCAAGCTCGTCGAAACCGGGACCGTCGAACAGGTCCTGCTCGACCCGCAGCACGAGTACACGAAGTCCCTGCTGGCCGCCCTGCCCGGCGGCACCGCCCAGCGCCGCACCGTCGAAACCTGACCCTCGCCCACAGCGGTCTGCCGCGGCTGGTCGTGAGTGGTAAGTAGGGTTAGAACCCTACTTACCACTCACGACCGCGGGGCGGGGCCCGAAAACCGGCACTGCGGGAACCCCGCACGAGCGCAGTGTGTAATCTCCGAACGGAAATGGCGACCACCACCGACCCCGCACAGACGCCCTCGACCGGACTGGCCGAGCGGCTCCGCGTGCCCTCCCGATTCCCGTACCGCACGATCGCGATGGGCACCGTCGGCAGCACCCTGCTGATGCTCGCGGCGTTCGGCGCCGGCGGCATCCTGATCAACGATCCCGTGCTCGGCCACGGCCCGCTCTCGTGGATCCGCTACGGCCACGGGCGCATGCTCGCCAACGCCGTCCTCTACACCGGCTTCGGCCTCGTCGTCTGGGCCTGGGTCCGGCTCGGCCGCTACGTGCTGCTCGGCCGCGTCGGCAGCCGCCCCGTCCTGGTCGCTGCCGGGTGCTGGATGGCGCCGCTGCTCATCTCGCCGCCGCTGTTCACCCGCGACGTCTTCTCCTACCTCGGCCAGGGCGCCCAGCTGCTCTACGGGCTCGACCCGTACGCCAACGGCCCGGCCGAGCTCGACGTGCTGCCGAACGTCGTGCAGAACGTCCACCCGCTCTGGCAGACCACCCCGGCCCCGTACGGGCCGCTGTTCCTGCTGATCTCCAAGGGCGTGGTCGCCACCACCGGCGACAACATGATTCTCGGCGTCATCCTGATGCGCGTCGTGCTGCTGGTGGGCCTGGCCGGGACGCTGTGGGCGCTCCCGCGGCTGGTCAAGCACCTCGGCGGCAAGCTCCCGGTCGCGCTGTGGCTCGCGGTGGCCAGCCCGATGATGGTCATCCACCTCTTCGGCGGCCCGCACAACGACCTGATGATGCTCGCGTTCCTCACCATCGGCGTCCTCGCCGCCCTGGAACGCAAGCACGTGCTCGCGGTCGTCCTGGTCACGATCGGCATGCTGATCAAGCCCACCGCGGCGATCGCGCTGCCGTTCATCGTCTGGATGTGGGCCAACCACCTCACGGGCGAGTCGAAGGTCCGCAACTTCCTGCGCGCCGGCGCGGCCTCGGTGGGCCTGTTCCTGCCGGTGTTCGTCGCGGGGACGTGGATTTCGCTGGGCTCGCTCAACCTGGGCTGGTGGTCCGGCCTCAAAGCGCCCCAGCTCATCGCCAACTGGCTCAACATCCCGACCGGCATCGGCGAGGTGTTCTACAACCTGGTCCACCTGATCGTGGACGTCCAGGTCTCACCGTTCGTGACGGTCGCCCGCGCGGCGGGCATGCTCCTGCTGATCGCCATCGGCGTCCGCCAGTGGTGGCTCGCCCGCGGTGGCGGCACCGAGGCGGTCTACCGCGCCGGCATCTCGCTCCTGGCCGTGGCGATCCTCATGCCGCCGACCCTGCCGTGGTACTTGACCTGGGGCTTCGTGCTCCTGTCGGCGTTCAAGTGGCAGCCTCGCCACCTGGCGCTGGTGGTGGCGGTATCGGTGTTCGTGACGCTCGTGTACTACCCGACGGGCGAGCAGGCCCTGTACGACTGGTGGTTCATCGCCGGGGTCGTGCTGGCCAGCCTCTACTCCGCGGCCTCCCTGCTGCGCCCGGACCCGCTGGGCATCATCGACGCCTGGCGCCGCCCGGAGAAGTTCCTCCGCGGCTGACCCAGTTCGTGAAGGCCACCTTGAGGAACTTGAAGTTCCTCAAGGTGGCCTTCACGAACTGCTAGCCGGAGCCGGACCAGCCGCTCCACGTGTGCACGTCGGTGAGTACCACCGCGTGCTCCGGCGGCCGTGCCGCGTACTGCTCGTACTTCGCCACCAGCCACTCCGCCGGTCCGGCGTGCGCGGGCAGCACCCGCGCGACGCCATCCGCGCGGGCCCACCACAGCTCCGACCAGTCCTCGGAATAGCCGTCGGCCAGGAAGCACACCGCCGGGTTCTCCGCGATGTTGCGGAGCCGGCGCAGCGCGGTCGTCGACTTCGGTTTGTGGTCCACCGCGAACACCACCGAGTCGTCGTGCACCGCGAACGTCACCGGTACCAGGTGCGGCACGCCGTCCGCCGACACCGTCGCCAGCCGGGCCACCCGCGCGGCGGCGAACCGCGCGCGGGCCTCCGGCGACGAGAGCTTCACGTCAGCGCGGGGGAGGCGAACGTCAACGTCCCCAGGTCCGCGTCGAGCGTCACCGGCACCCCCAGCGGCAACGTCGGCGACGACGCCACATGCCCGAACCCGAACTCCTCCACCAGCGGCACCCCGAGCGGCACCAGCCGGTCCACCAGCAACGCACGCACCTCCGGCAGGGGCCCGCACGCCGCCCACGAACCCAGCACGATCCCGCGGACCCCGGCGAACCAGCCGCTGCGCAGCAGCTGCGTCAGCATCCGGTCCAGCCGGTACACGCTCTCCGTCACGTCCTCCAGCAGCACGATCGCGTCCCGCGCCGAGCCGTGCTCCGGCGTCCCGATCCCGGCCGCCAGCAGCGACAGGTTCCCGCCCGTCAACGTCCCCGACGCCCGGCCGGGCACCAGCGCCGACCCGCCGCGGACCACCACGGTGCGCTCCGGCTCGAACAGCGACCGCCGCAGGTGCTCATGAGCGAAGTCGTCGAACAGCACGCTCGCCGGCATCGGGGAGAACATTGTGGACAGTCCCAGGTGGACGTCCACCGCCCGGTGCAACGCCGTGATGTCCGACGATCCGGCCAGTACCTTCGGGCCCGCCGCGCGCAGGGCCGCCCAGTCCACCAGGTCCAGCATCCGCTGCACGCCGTACCCGCCCCGCGCCGCCAGCACGCACCGCACCCCGGGGTCCAGCCACGCCTCGGTGAACTCCGCCGCCCGCGCCGCGTCCGGAGCCGACAGGTACGGCGGCGACCCCGGCTCCGCGCGCACGCACGGCCCGACCCGCACCTCGACGCCCCAGCCGCGCAGCACCGGCAGCGCCTTCTCCAGCAGGTCCGCCGGCACCGGTCCGGCCGGCGCCACCAGGGCGAGGGTGTCCCCGGCCCGCAGCCGCGGCGGCCTCACCGGGACAGCTCCAGCCGCGCGACGCCCGGCGTCTCGAAGCCGAACACCTGGCCGTAGAACGACAATTCCGCCTCCAGTGCCGCCACGATCGTCGCCGCCTGCCGGAAGCCGTGCTGCTCGCCGTCGAACCGCTGGTAGGCGTACGGGATCCCGCGCCCGGCCAGCCGCGCCACGAACCGGTCGGCCTGCTCCGGCGGGCAGATCCGGTCATCCAGGCCCTGCTGGAACAGCACCGGCCCGGCCAGCCCGCCGACGTTCGCCAGCGGCGAACGCGCCACGTACCGCTGCCGCGCCTGGGGCAGGGGCCCGACCAGCCCGTCGAGGTACCGTGACTCGAAGTCGTGCGTGTCGCCCTCGGTCCCGGTCCACCCGGCCAGGTCCAGCACCGGGTACATCACCGTGCCGGCCCGGTAGGTCTTCGTCGTCGTCAGCGACGCGGCCGCGGTGAACCCGCCCGCGCTGCCGCCGCGGATCCCCAGCCGGTCGCCGTCGGCCAGCCCGGCCGCCACCAGCGCCTCGGCCACCGCGACGCAGTCGGCGACGTCCACCACGCCCCACTGCTCCCGCAGCCGTTCCCGGTAGGCCCGCCCGAACCCGGTCGACCCGCCGTAGTTCACCGCCGCCACGCCGATGCCGCGGCTGGTGAAGTACGCGATGTCCAGGTCCAGCTCGGCGAAGTGCTGCCCGGTCGGGCCGCCGTGGACGTGCACCAGCAGCGGCGGCCGCTCACCGTCGGGCGCCGCGAAGTCCGGGTTCCGCGGCGGGTAGTAGACCACCGGCACGGTCTCGCCGTCCGCCGTGCTGAACACCCGCTCCTGCGGCACCGGCAGGAACGCCGAGGGCAGCTCCGGCTGCGGCGTCAGGTCCGTCACCACGCCCTCGAAAGAAACCCGCACCACGGCGGACTCCCGGGCCGGCCCACCCGCCACGCCGGCGACCGTGTCGCCGCACACCGCGAAGCCCGTCGAAGACCAGGCGGTCAGCTCGCCGGCCACCGGCGCCACGGTGCCGTCGGCCTCGTCGAGCACCGCCAGCCGGCCCGAGGACAGCACCGCGTGCCGCCCGCCGCCCAGCGGCGCGAACCACTGCGACCCCACCTTCCACAGCGGCCCGCCGAGCTCCTGCTCGACCGGCGCGAGGTTCGCCACCGACCCGTCCAGGCCGACCCGGTGCAGGTTCCACCAGCCCTCGGGGTCCGCCAGCGCCAGCAGCGTCGCCGGCGTCTCCCACTCGACCTGGCACACCGACACGTCGGCGCCGCCGGCCAGCACCCGATGCGGCCCGAACGCGCCATCCTCGTCGACGGGAGCCACGCACAGCTCGGTGCCGTCCCACGGCATCAGCGGGTGGTCCCAGCCGAACCAGGCCGCGTGGCGGCCGTCCGGCGACAGCTTCGGCACGGTCAGGAACCGGTGGCTCGCGGCCAGCACCCGCTCGCCGCCGCCGTCCACCGCGATCGCCACGAGTTCCCGCTCGATGTCGGTGGGACGCGGCCCGGTGCTGCGCTCCCGGACGGCCCACACCTCGCCCGGCCGCCCGGCCCGCAGGTCGCCGTAGCGGACGCTCTGCGGCTGCGCGGGGGACGGCGTGAGCGCCACCACGCCGATTTCGCTCTGCGCGTACACGCGCTGATCCGCCCAGTGCGTGAACACCACGACCCCGTCGGCCACCGCCCACGGCCGGCCGCCGTACTCGTGCAGCCGGTTGCGGACGTTCCACGGCGCCGGCAGCACGTCCTCCGTGCCGCCCGGCACCGCCCGGACCAGCGAGACCCGGCCCTGCTCACCGGGTCTCGCCTCGGCCCACCACACCTCGCCGGAGACGACGTCGAGCCACTGCGGGCCGCCACCGGCGGCGGCCACCTCGGCGGCGGTGATGGGCGATGACCAGGTTCCGTACGGGGAGATCCGAGACACCCCCCGAGGCTAGCGGCCCGCGAAGGGTGGGGCGGCGGATGCCGATCATGCGCCGGTGGCCTAGGGTCGTCAGTGCTATGTCTCGCGTAATCCACGTCTTCCGCCAGCCGGATCGGTTCGTCGCCGGCACCGTCGGCGAGCCCGGCGATCGCACGTTCTACCTCCAAGCTTCGGAGGACGTGCGCACCATCAGCGTCACCATCGAAAAACAGCAGGTCGTCGTCCTCGCGGAGCGCCTCAGCTCGCTGCTGGAGGAGGTCGCCAGCCGGTTCGGTGCCGACGTCCCCGACGACGCTCCCGAGGACCTCGTCGACCTCGACCCCCTCACCGTGCCGGTCGAGGAGGAGTTCCGCGTCGGCACCATGGGCCTCGGCTGGGACGCCGACAGCAGCGCGGTCGTCATCGAGCTGCTCGCCATCACCGAGGGCGAGGTCGACGAAACGGTCGTGCTCGACGACACCGAGGAGGGCCCGGACGCCGTCCGCGTCTTCCTCAGCCCGGCCGCCGCCCGCGCCTTCGCCGAGCGGGCCGACCGCGTCGTCAACGCCGGCCGCAAGCCGTGCCCGCTGTGCGCGGAGCCGCTCGACCCGACCGGGCACATCTGCCCACGGCAGAACGGCTACCGGCGCGAGACCGACGCGGACGAAGACTGACCATGACGCCCGACGCGGCCGATCCCGCCTCCCGCGAACTCGTCACCCACGGCCGCATCGACGTCGAAGGCCGGCTGGTCGACGCCTCCAACGTCACGCTCTTCTGCGCCATCGAGCTCGACGGCGTCACCGGCCGGGTCGTGTACAAGCCGGTGTCGGGGGAGCGGCCGCTGTGGGACTTCCCCGACGGCACCCTGGCCGGGCGCGAGGTCGCGACCGCGATCATCGCCGACGCCGCCGGTGTCGGCGCGATCCCGCCGACCGTGCTGCGCGACGGGCCGTTCGGCCCCGGCATGGTCCAGCTGTGGATCGAAACCACCGAGGACGATCTGGTGGAAGTCCTGCCGCCCGACGACGTTCCCGACGGCTGGCGCCCGGTGCTGCACGCCCAGGACCGGCTCGGCGAGCCCGCGGTGCTGGCCCACGCCGACCACCCCGGCCTGCGCGATCTGGCCGTGCTCGACATCGTCGTCAACAACACCGACCGCAAGGGCGGCCACCTCCTCCCCGGCGTCGACGGCCGCGTCTACGGCGTCGACCACGGCATCTGCCTGCACACCGACCCCAAGCTGCGGACCGTGCTGTGGGGCTGGATCGGCGAGCCGCTGCCGCCGGACACCGTCGAGAAGCTGCGGAAGCTGCGCTCGGAGATCGACGGCGGCCTCGGCAAGACCCTCGCCGAGCACATCACCAAGTTCGAGATCCGGGCGCTGGCCGCCCGCGCCGACGTGCTGCTCGCCGAGGGCATCTTCCCGGCACCGGGCGACGAGTGGCGGGCCATCCCGTGGCCGCTGTTCTGACGGCCGCTGTTCTGACGGACGCTGTTCTGACGGACGCTGTTTGATGGACGCTGTTCTGATCGACGACCCGGCCCGCGCGCGGCTCGTCGACCGGTTCGGCGCGGAACTGGCCGAGCCGTGGTGCGACGCCCTCCCCGGCCTGGTCGCCCGCCTGACCGCGAAGTGGCGGCTGACCGTCCGCGAAGCCCGGCCCGGCAACACCGGCCGCACCCTGCTGTGCACCGGCCCCGGCGGCGGCCTGCGGGTCCTCAAACTGACCCCGGACCCGGAAGTCGCCCGGCTGGAGTTCACCGGGCTGAGCGCCTGGGCCGGCTGCTCCCGCGTCGTCCAGGTGCTCGACGCCGACCTCGACGCCAACGCCATCCTGCTGGAAGGACTGGTCCCGGGTACCGAGCTGTCCGGTCGCGACGTGCCGTGGGCCGAGATCGGCGAGCTGCTCGACCAGCTGCACTCCGTGGAACCACGCGGCGAGTTCCGGCGGCTGGCCGAGGGCATCGAGTTCATCTTCACCCTCTCCGAACGCCGTCGCCGCGAATCCCCCGCCGCCGGGCACCTGAGCGCCGAGGTCCTGGCCAAGGGGCGGGAACGTGCGCTGGCGCTGGCCGCCGGCGGGCCGGTCACGCTCATCCACGGCGACCTGCACCCGGCCAACGTCCTCGACGCCGGCCCCGGACGCGGTGCGGTGGCCATCGACCCACGCCCCGGTCTCGGTGACCCGTCCCTCGACGCCATCGACTTCGTCTACGTCCCGATGGCGGCCGGCGGGACCCTCGACGACGGCATCGCCGCGCTCGCTCCGCACGTGACGGATTTCGACGCCGAGCGCGTCCGGGCCTGGTGCGTCGCGATGGCGCCGCTGATCGCGCTGCCGTCGTTGCGCCGCGGCGAGCGGACGCCGTTCACCGATGCGGTCCTGGAGTTGGCGCGCTGACCGGCGTGGCATGACCCGCCTGGGCGCTCGCGGCCACTAGGTTCCCAGGTCGTGCGCTCCCATTCCTATGACGACGTGCTCGCCGGCCCGCGCCGCAAGAAGGTGCCGGAGGTGCCCGCCGAACCCGGCCTCGTGGTCGAGGACCCGGCCGGCGGTTTCTGCGGCGCGGTGGTGAAGATCGAGTACGGGAACGTCGTGCTCGAAGACGCCAAGGGCCGCCGGCGCGTCTTCCCGCTCACCCCCGCCGGGTTCCTCCTCGAAGGCAAGCTGGTCACGCTCGTGCCGTACCGGGCCCCGGCGACGGCGCCGGCCCGCCGGGTCTCGGCGTCCGGTTCGGTTCGCGTCGAAGGCCTGAAGGCCCGCGTCGCCCGCGACTCGCGCATCTGGGTCGAAGGCAAGCACGACGCCGAGCTCGTCGAACGCGTCTGGGGCCACGACCTGCGCGTCGAAGGCGTCGTCGTCGAGCCGCTCGACGGCGTCGACGTGCTCGCCGACCGGATCGCCGAGTTCGGCACCGGGCCCGGCCGCCGCCTGGGCGTCCTGGTCGACCACCTCGTGCCCGGCAGCAAGGAAACCCGGCTCGTCGAGGCCGTCCGCGACGAGAACGTGCTGGTCACCGGCCACCCCTACATCGACGTCTGGGAAGCCGTGCGGCCCGAAGCCGTCGGGATCGAGGCCTGGCCGAAGATCCCCCGCGGGACCGAGTGGAAGCAGGGCATCTGCGACGCGCTCGGCTGGGGGCAACCTTTCGAAGGCTGGCAGCGTGTCCTGAGCGGGGTGAGCAGTTTCCGTGACCTCGAGACCCCGCTCATCGGGGCCGTGGAACGGCTCATCGATTTCGTCACCGAGCCGACGGAAGAGGGCTGAATGTCCGAATTGTCCAAGGTTACGCGAAGGTCACGTCCCGTCACCGCGCCGGTGCGAACCGGCGCGATCTGAGAGCATGAAGCCATGTCTTGGGCACTGGTCTGGTTGATCGTCGGGATCGCCCTGGTGATCGCCGAAGTCGTCTCCGGCGACTTCGTGCTGGTCATGCTGGGGGTCGCCGCGCTGTTCGGCGCCGGTGCCGAGGTCCTCACCGGGAACCTGGTCATCGACGTCGCCGTGTTCGCCGTCGCCTCTGTCGGGATGCTCCTGCTGGTCCGCCCCGCACTCAAGCGGCGCCTGCTCTCCGGCCCGGCCCACCACACCGGCATCGACGCACTGATCGGCGCCCGCGCGGTTGTCGTGTCCACAGTGGACTCCGAGACGGGTCAGGTGAAGCTGGCCGGCGACGTCTGGTCGGCGCGCAGCATGTCGGCGCACCTCCCGCCCATCGCGCCCGGCACCTCGGTCACGGTCGTCGAGATCTCCGGCGCCACCGCCGTCGTGTCGGACGAACCGTGAGCCTCGGACTCGTCATCGTCGGCGAGGGCCACGCCGCGGTGCTCGAACGTGGCGGGCAGTTCCGCGCCGTGCTCGGCCCCGGCCGCCACTTCGTGCTCCCGTTCGCCGACCGGGTCCGCGCCCGCGTCGACCTCCGTGACCAGATCCTCTCGGCCCCGCCGCGCCCGGTCGAAGCCGGCGACGGGCACGAAGTCCTGATCGGCTTCGAGGTCGTCTTCGCGATCACCGACCCGCGCCTGGCCACCTACGAAATCTCCGCCCCGGCGCTCGCGATCGAGCAGCTGGCCCGCACCGCGCTGCGGCAGGAAGCCGGCCTGACCACGGCCGAGCGCGCCGTCACCGCGCCCGGGGACCTGCACCGTACAGTGTGGACGGTCCTGCACGACACCACCGGCCGCTGGGGCATCACCACCAAGGAACTGCAGCTCGCGGTGAGCCCGCCCGCTGCACCCGGAACGCCGTCAACCGCGCAAGAATGGTACTAGGTAAGGGGAAATTCTCTTGACCGGATTTGTGATCGGCCTGGTCATCGCCTTGGCCTTGCTCGTGATCATCACGATCGCCAAGGCGGTCATGGTGGTGCCGCAGGCGCAGTCGGCCGTGATCGAGCGGCTCGGCCGGTTCCGCACGGTCGCCTCGCCCGGCCTCAACATCCTCGTGCCGTTCCTGGACAAGGTGCGCGCCCGGATCGACCTGCGCGAGCAGGTCGTCTCGTTCCCACCCCAGCCGGTGATCACCGAGGACAACCTGACGGTGTCGATCGACACGGTCGTGTACTTCCAGGTCACCGACTCGCGCGCCGCGGTGTACGAGATCTCCAACTACATCGTCGGTGTCGAGCAGCTGGCCACCACCACGCTCCGCAACGTGGTCGGTGGCATGAGCCTCGAGCAGACCCTGACCTCCCGCGACTCCATCAACACCCAGCTGCGCGGGGTGCTCGACGAGGCAACCGGCCGGTGGGGCATCCGCGTGGGCCGCGTCGAGCTGAAGGCGATCGACCCGCCGCCCTCCATCCAGGACTCGATGGAGAAGCAGATGCGCGCGGACCGCGAGAAGCGCGCCATGATCCTCACCGCGGAAGGTCAGCGGGAGTCCGCGATCAAGACCGCGGAAGGCCAGAAGCAGAGCCAGATCCTCTCCGCCGAAGGTGCGCGCCAGGCGACCATCCTCGCCGCCGAGGCCGAGCGGCAGTCCCGCATCCTGCGGGCCCAGGGTGAGCGGGCCGCGCGCTACCTGCAGGCGCAGGGCCAGGCGAAGGCGATCGAGAAGGTGTTCGCCGCGATCAAGGCCGGCCGCCCGACCCCGGAGGTGCTGGCCTACCAGTACCTGCAGACGCTGCCGCAGATGGCCCAGGGCGACGCGAACAAGGTCTGGATGATCCCCAGCGACTACGGCAAGGCCCTCGAAGGCTTCGCCCGCGCGCTCGGTGCCCCGGGCGACGACGGCGTGTTCCGCTACGAGCCGCCGAAGGACGACGACGTCCCGGCCAGGCCCGACCTCGACGACGAAGAGGTCGCCGATTGGTTCGAGACCAAGAGCGACCCGAAGGTCGCCGAGGCCGTCGCGGCCGCGGAAGCGGTGGCGCGCAAGGAGGTCCCGGCGATCGGGGTGCCGGCGTCGCCGCCCGCGCGGCCGTCGATCCCGCGCCCGGCCCAGCAGCAGGCCGAGCCCGACGAGGAACGCGGCACGGAGGTCACGCCCGCGCCGCAGCAGCCTCCGACGCCGCAGAGCGGCCAGCCCGCACTGCCGCAGCCGCAGGCGCCGGCCGGTCCGCCACCGGGTGGCCAGTACCAGGGCCCGCCGCCGCAGGCTCCGCCGCCGGGCCAGTTCGGCGGCCCGCAGCAGCAGAACCCGGGCACCGGCCCGTTCCCGCAGCAGCCCCCGTTCGGCGGCCCCCCGGGCGGCCCGCGCCGCTGACCCGAGCGCCCCAAGGCGGCCTTCGGTGCGTGAGACGCACCGAAGGCCGCCTTGGGTGCGTCAGACGCAACCAAGGCCACATTGGGGCGCTTCAGGCTCGGCGGTAGACGGTGACGTCGTCGATGTCGGCCTTGGAGCGGTCCTTCAGGAAGATCACGCACAAGATGGAGACCACCGCGGCCAGGACGATGTAGCCGGAGATCGCGTACGGCGTCCCGGTCTTGTGCAGCAGCCACGTCGCCAGCAGCGGCGCCGGCCCGCCCGCGAACACCGACGCCAGCTGGTAGCCCAGGCCCGCGCCGCCGTAGCGCAGGTGCGTCGGGAAGCTTTCGCCGATCAACGCCGCCTGCGGGCCGTACTGGAGGGCGTGCGGGACGAAGGAGACGACGACCGCGACGAACACCAGCGCGTGGCTGCCGTGCGCCAGGATCGTGAAGTACGGGAAGGCGATCAGCCCGGTCAGCACCGCCCCGCACAGGTAGACCCGTTTGCGGCCGAAGGTGTCCGACAGCGCCGAGAAGAGCGGGATCAGTGCCAGCTCGCACGCCGCCCCGACGAGGACCGCGTTGAGCACGAAGGTCTTGCTGAACTCGTGCCGTGACACGACGTAGATCAGCACGTAGCTGGTGAACAGGTAGAACGGCATCTGCTCGCTGAACCGGACCCCGGCGGAGAGCAGGATCTCCCGCCAGTGGTGCCGGATCGCGTCGAGCACCGGTGTCCGCGCGGTCTGCCGGTTCTCGACCAGTTTCGCGAACATCGGCGTCTCGAGGATCTTCAGCCGGATCACCAGCCCGACCGCGACGAGCACCAGGCTGAGCAGGAACGGGATCCGCCAGCCCCACGAGTCGAAGGCCTCGGGGGAGAGCGTCGCCGACAGCAGCGTCATCCCGCCGGTGCCCAGCACCAGCCCGACCGGGACGCCGATCTGCGCGAAACTGCCGAGCAGCCCGCGTCTGCGCTGGTCGCCCCATTCCATGGCGAGCAGCACCGAGCCGCTCCACTCGCCGCCGATCGCGATGCCCTGCACCAGCCGCAGCAGCACCAGGATCACCGGGGCGGCGATACCGATCGCCGACGTCCCGGGCAGCATCCCGACCACGCCGGACGAGATGCCCATCAGCAGCAGCGTGACGATCAGCGTCGCCTTCCGGCCGATCCGGTCGCCCCAGTGCCCGAAGATGGCGGCCCCGACCGGCCGGGCGGCGAACCCGACCGCGTAGGTGGCGAAGGACTGCATGGCGCCGGCGTAGGCGCTCGAAGCGGGGAAGAACAGGTGCGGGAAGACCAAGGCCGCCGCGGTGTTGTAGAGGAAGAAGTCGTACCACTCGATGGTCGTGCCGACGGCGCTCGCCAGCGCCGCCCGCCGTACTTGCACTTTGCGCTCCGGCGCCACCTGGTGAGTGACGCCACTGTCTCCCAGAACCATCTCGCAACACCTCCGGTGACCGATGTCACACGACAGTGTGACGCTTGGGAACGATTTCGGCGATGGATGACCGGTTTCTCGTCCAGTCGGTGACCGGGCACCGGAGGTGGTGCGGGACTCAAGTGGCGATGGTGGCCACCGGCTCCACGCCGTAGGTCTGTGCGTAGCCGTTCTCGAGGCCCACCAGCAGGTCCACGACCTCGAAGTAGCGGTCCCAGAACGGGGTTTCCCGCAGCGCGTCGATCAGCAGCCGGTAGGCGTCGTGGTCGTCGGCCTCCCAGACCCAGACGTCGGTGACCCGCGCCGAGTAGAACTCCGTGTCGTAGAAGCGGGAGCGGACGCCCTGGGAGCGGGCTTCGATCACCGGAACGATCTCGGTCTCGAACGCGTGGATCCGTTCGGCGACGGTCAACGCCAGCCACTCGGGCGTGGTCTTGACCAGCATGAACGCGGTGACGATCGGCTCAGCGGGCATCGGCTGCCTCCGGGACGGCGAGAACGGCGGGCTTGAGGGTCGTGGCGCACCACCGCGCGAATTCGGTGCCCGCCGACGCTGAGCGGGCGACTCCGGCGTCCAGGCCTTCGTCCTTGGCGCGTTTCATGGCGACCATGCCCTCGACGAACGCGGCATCGAGGCCGTAGCCGAGCAACGTGGCCCGCAGCTCCTCGAGTGACTCGCGGTGGTAGCGGACCGGCCGGCCCAGCTCCTCGGTCATGATGCGGGCCAGGTCGTCCGGTGACAGGTCCTGCGGGCCGAGCACCGGAACGCTGGCGGCGCCGGTCCAAGAGCGGTCCAGCAGCAACCCGGCGGCCGTCGCGGCGATGTCGGCGACGGCCACCAGCGGGGCCTTCCGGTCCGCGGCGACGGTGTCGGTGAAGACGCCGTGCGCCCGGATCGAGCCGGCCTCCTCCAGCAGGTTTTCGAAGAAGGACGGGCAGGCCAGCGCGCGGTAGGCGACGCCGGAGCCGGCGATCAGGTCGTCCACGGCCAGTGAAGCGGTGACCAGCCCGGCCCGGGCGGCCAGTGGGGTACCGCGGCCGAGCGCCGAGACGCCGACGACGTGGCCGACACCCAGTTCGGCGAACGCCCGCGCCGCGGGGCGGGTGAAGCCGAGGTAGGCCTGCTCGGGCGGGACCGAGCCGTCCGGCGGCACCAGCCAGAACACGGCGTCGGCCCCGGCGAAGGCGCGCTCGGCGGTCGCGGCGTCGCCGTGGGAGCCGGTGACCACCTCGACCCGGTCCCGTACGGACTCGGGGAGCCGGGCCGGATCGCGGACCACGACCCGGAGCTCCTCGCCGGCTTCGAGCAGCAAAGACAGCAGGCGCCCGCCGATCTGGCCGGTGGGCGCGGTGATGACGATCATGGAAACCTCGCGGTCTGAGTCGGATCGGAATGACCCCTCGATCGTGCGGATCCGCACCGCATTGCCACAATGGGAACTTCAGCAAGCAATCATTGCCCGAAACGGAACAACGCTGGTGAGCGGTCCTCTGCCGAACCTCGACGCCAACCTCGCCGTCGCCCTCGACGCCCTGTTGACCGAGCAGAGCGTCACCCGGGCCGCGGAGCGGCTGCGCACTTCGCCCGCGGCGATGAGCCGCACCCTGGCCCGGCTGCGCCGGGTGCTCCAGGATCCGTTGCTGGTGCGGGCCGGGCAGGTGATGGTGCCGACGCCCCGGGCCGAAGCGTTGCGAGACGAAGCCGCCGCGGTGGTCCGCGGGCTGGCAGCCCTGCTGACCGCGGGCGGCGGGATCGACCCGGCCGCCTTGCGGCGCACCATCACCGTCCAGGCCGCGGACGTGGTCGGCGCGGCGGTCGTGCCCGGGCTGCTCGAACTGGCCCGCCGCCAAGCGCCGGGCGTTTCGCTCCGGGTGCTGGCCGAGGAGTGGGAGGCGGGCCCCGCACTGCGCGAAGGCCGGATCGACCTGGAGATCGGGAACATCGGCCACGTCGACCCGGAGACCCGGGTCGAGGAGCTGATCACGCTGCGGATGGCGGCCGGCGTCCGCGCCGGGCACCCGCTGACCGAAGGCACCCTGACGCCCGCCAGGCTGGCCGCGGCGGAGCACGTGGCGGTCAGCCGCCGAGGCCGCTTCACCGGCCCGTTGGACGCGGCCTTGGCCGAACACGGGCTCACCCGCCGGGTCGGCGCCGTCCTGCCCGGGCACCTGGCGGCGATGGCGCTGGCCGCCGCCGGTGACGTGGTCTGCCTGGTCCCGGCCGCCTTGCCGGGTGAATCTCGCTCGCCACTCGGCGACGTGGCGCAGGCGCTGGGCCTGCGCCTGCTGGACATCCCGCTGCCACTGCCACCCCTGAAGATCGGCATGGCCTGGCACCCGCGCCACGCCGCCGACGGCGGCCACCGGTGGCTGCGGGACGCCGTGCGCCGGGTGCTCCGCCCCGAACCGCCCGCCGAAAAACTTGCCGACTGAGCAACTTTGCAGATTCGGCATCTTTCGCTATGGTGGCCTCATGGACACCGACCGCGCCGGCCTGCGTGAGCGCAAGAAGCGGGAAACGCGCATCGCGCTGAGCTGGGCGGCGATCCGGCTGACCGTCGAACGCGGCTTCGACCACGTCCGGATCGAAGACATCGCCGCCGAAGCCGGGGTGTCCACCCGGACCTTCAGCAACTACTTCGGCAGCAAGGGCGAAGCCATCGTCGCCCGGCACCACGACCGGGCCTGCGCCATCGCCGCCGCGCTGCGGGACCGGCCGGCCGGTGAACCGATCTGGGAGGCCATCACCCATGCCGCGCTCGACGGGTTCGCGCTCGGCGAACCCGTGCCCAGCGGGCAGGCCGCCGACGAGAGCTGGGTCGAAGGGCTGCGGCTGATGGTCGCCGAACCTGCCCTGCAAGGCGAGTTCCAGAAGGCCGGCGCGGCCGCCGAAGCCGAGTTCGCGCTCGCCGTCGCCGAACGCACCGGCACCGATGTAAACCGGGACGTCTACCCGCGGCTCGTCGCGGGCGTCGTCGGTGCCGCGGTCAACGTCGTCACCCAGCAGTGGCTGGTCGCCGATCCGCGGCCGTCCCTCGAAGACGTCCTGCGGGACGTCTTCGGCCGGCTCGCCGCCGGCCTGCCCGAACCCCGCTAGACCACTCATCCGAAAACGCGCCCGCACGCCGGGCTGCTTCGCCATGCTCAAAAACAAGGAGTTCCGCCATGGAAGACGTCGTCATCGCCGGAGCCGGCCCCAACGGCCTCATGCTCGCTTGCGAACTCGCCCTCGCCGGCGTCCGGCCGCTGGTCCTGGAACAGCTGCCCGAACCCACCACCGAGAATCGCGCCAACGGCCTCGTCGGGCAGGTCGTCCGCCTCCTCGACCGCCGCGGCTTGCACGAGCGGCTCGCCGGCCCGATCGCGCCGCCCGCGCCGGCGTTCGTCTTCGGCGCGATGCGCCTGGACCTCACCCTCGCCGAGCGCAATCCGATGAACGTCCTCGGCGTACCCCAGCGCCGCGTCGCCGCGATGCTCGAGGAACGCGCCACCGAACTGGGCGTGCAGATCCGGCGCGGCCATGAGCTCACCGGCCTGACACAGGACGCCGACGCGGTCGCCCTCGACGTCGCCGGGCCCGATGGCCCGTACCGGCTCGATGCCCGATACCTCGTCGGCGCGGACGGCGGCCGCAGCGTCACCCGCAAGCTCGCCGGGATCGGCTTCCCGGGCGTCACCGAGGACCGCACCCTGTCCCACACCGCGAACGCCACTGTGCCCGCGGAGTTCGCCGACCCGGAATCGGGCGGCCTGCGGGTACCGGGCCACGGCGTCATCCCGCCGTTCTTCCACTACCGCACCGAAACCGGCCTGTTCATCTACGCCCCGTTCCCCACCGGCACCGGAGTCAGCACCATTGAGTGGACCGACCCGCAGCAGAACGTCGACGAGCCGCCGATGACCCTCGGCGACCTGCGCGCGAGCGTCCGGCGCGTCCTCGGCTTCGACCTGCCGCTCGGCGAGCCCGAGGGCGACGGCCCGCACCTGCTGCGACGGCTGCGCGGGCGCAACACCCGGCTCGCCGAGAAATTCCGCGACGGACGGGTCCTGCTGGTCGGCGACGCCGCCCACGTCCACTCCGCGATCGGCGGCCCCGGCCTGAACCTCGGCCTGCAGGACGCCGCCGGTCTCGGCTGGAAGCTCGCCGCCACACTGCGCGGCTGGGCGCCGGCCGGCCTGCTCGACACCTACGAGAGCGAACGCCGCCCGGTCGCCGAGCGCGTCGTCATGCACACCCAGGCCCAGTCCGCGCTCATCAACCCGGGCCGGGACGTCACCGCGCTGCGCGAACTGTTCGGCGAACTCCTCCGGCTGCCCGGCACCGTGCAGCACATCGCGGACCTGTTGTCCGGCGCCGACGTCCGGTACGAGCCGGGCACCGACCACCCGCTCGACGGCCGCTGGGCCCCCGACCTCGTGCTGGCCGACGGCACCCGGCTCGCCGAGCTGACCGCGACGGCCCGGCCGCTGTTGCTGGACTTCACCGGCACGCTCGGCGACGAGCTGAATGGCTGGACCGACCGGGTCGACCTCGTCCCCGGCCACGCGGAGGGTGACGCGACCGCGCTGCTCATCCGGCCCGACGGGTACGTCGCCTGGGCGACCGGCTCGGCGGAGCCGGACGACACGGAACGCAAGACCCTGCGCGCGGCCCTCGAACGATGGTTCGGCCACCCGCTTGACGCGTAGGAGATATCCTACGTATTGTCGGCTGCATGACGATCACCCACGTGCAGTTCCTGACCCTGCCGGTCGCCGACCACGCCCGCGCGCGGGACTTCTACGTCGGCAAGCTCGGGTTCGACGCCCTCGTCGACCGCCGCACGCCCGAAGGCGGCCGGTTCGTGCTGGTCGCGCCGAAGGGGGCGAAGACCGGGGTGGTGCTGACCGACCAGCAGGTCACCGGCGTCGAACCGGGACCGCGGCACTTCCAGCTGCAGACCACCGACGTCGACGCCGAGGTCGCCGCGCTGCGGGCGGCCGGGGTCGAGGTCGCCGAGCCGGAGGCGCAACCGTGGGGCCGGGCGACGTCGTTCAAGGACGTCGACGGTCACACGATCGGCCTGCTCGAGCCGTCGGGCTTCGGCGCCGTGCCCCGCTGATGCCGGTCAACGACGACGTCTTCGCCGCGCTCGCCAGCCCGGCGCGGCGCGAGGTGCTGCGGTTGCTGCTCGACGGCCCGATGGCCGCCGGCGCGATCGCGGAACGGTTCGAGATGGCCCGGCCCAGCCTTTCGGAACACCTCCGGGTGCTTCGCGAGGCGGGCCTGGTCACCGAACAGCGCCAGGGCCGCAACCGTCTCTATCGTCTCGACGCGGCCCCGCTCGAAGAAGTCGCGGACTGGCTCACCCCGTACGAGCGCTTCTGGCGCACCAAGCTCGCCAACCTGCGCGACCTGCTGGACGAAGAGGAAGACCTGTGACCGAGGACGACCCCACCGCGATCCACGTCGACCAGTTCCTCGCCCACCCGGCCCGCAAGGTGTGGCGCGCACTGACCGAGCCGGCCCTGCTGGAACGCTGGATCAGCATGCCCAACGACATCAAACCCGTGGTGGGGCACCGGTTCGAGCTGCTGGCCGAGCCGGTGCCCGCGGCCGGGTTCGCCGGCGGCCCGGTGGCGTGCGAGGTGCTGGAAGTCGAGCCCGAGCGCAAGCTCAGCATCCGCTGGGGTCCGCAGTGGACGGTGACCTGGCGGCTGGTACCGGAGGGCACCGGCACCCGGCTGTTCCTCAGCCACGAAGGGTTCGACCCGGACGACGAGTTCCAGCGCGTCTCCCGCCGGATCATGGGTGGCGGCTGGCGCTCGCACGTGCCGCGGGCCTTGGCCCGGTTGCTGGACTCGCTGCCCGATCAGGCCCCGTTACCATCGGCTGGTGACCCCCGCCGCGGCTGACCCCGCCGAGTCGAAACCGCTGCGCGCCGACGCCCGGCGCAACCGGGCGCGCGTCCTGGAGGCGGCCGAGAGCGTGTTCGCCGCCAAGGGCACCGGGGCGCCCACCGAGGAGGTCGCCCGCGTCGCCGGCGTCGGCATCGGCACGGTGTTCCGGCACTTCCCGACGAAGGAGGCGCTGCTCGAAGCGGTGCTCTTCGCGCGGCTGAGCCGGTTCGTCGACGAGGCCGAGACGGCGGTGGCCGCGGAGTCCGCCGAACCGGGGCGCGCGTTCTTCACATTCCTCACCAGCTGGGTCGAGATGTCGAGCGCGAAGAACGCCTACTTCGAGGCGCTCACCGCGGCCGGGGTCACGGTGCCGGTGGCGAAGTCCGACATCGGCGCGCGGCTGCTGACGGCCCTCGGCGTGCTGCTGTCGCGCGCGCAGGCGGCGGGCGCGGTCCGGGCCGACCTCGTCGTCGGCGAGCTGGTCCCGGTGATCATCGGCGTCGCGCGGGCCGCCGAGTACGCGGGCCCGGACGCAACCGTGCGCGACCGAGCCGTGGCCATCCTCTTCGACGGCCTCCGCCCGTCAGCGGGGGACCGGCGCTGAGTCCATCGGCGCCAGCGTCGGGCGTTTCGCGGCCAAGGTGTCCCCGGAAGATTCGCCCTTCACCCGCCGCCGCACCCACGGCAGCGCGTGTTCCCGCGCCCACTGCAGGTTCTGGCTCCGGCGCTCGGCCGGGCTCAGCACCGCACGCGGCGCCGGTTCCGGGTTGACCAGCGGATGCTCCACACCGAGGACCCGCAGCACCTCGATGGCGACCTCGGTGTGCCCGAGCGCGTTGAGGTGCAGGCGGTCCGGCGCCCAGAGCCGGCGGTCGCACAGCTGCCGCATCGACCACAGGTCCACCAGCAGCGCGTCGTGGCGGGCCGCGATGCCGCGCACGAGCTCGTTGTAGATGGCCACCCGGCCGCGGATCGCGCGGAACAGCGGGTCCTCGACGCCGTCGACCCCGGTGAACAGCACCAGCCGGGCGCCGGTCGCGCGGATCTTCGCGGCCGCGGCCTCGTAGCCGACCATCAGCGCGTCGATGTCGACCTTGGGCCGCATCAGGTCGTTGCCACCGGCGTAGAGGGTGACGAGGTCGGGTTCCATGGCCAGCGCGGGCTCGAGCTGCTCGCCCAGGATCTGCGGCATCAGCTTGCCGCGGACGGCGAGGTTGGCGTACCGAAAGTCCGGTTCGCGGGCGGCGAGCTGCTCGGCGACGCGGTCGGCCCAGCCGCGCACGCCGTTCGGGGCGGCGGGATCGTCGTCACCGACGCCTTCAGTGAACGAGTCCCCCAGGGTCACTAAGCGCTTGCTCATGTGTCCAGTGTAGGCAGAGCCGAGCCGTGTGGTGCGCGCCACCTCGCGGTGGCGCGCACCACGTCCGGCTAGGCGCAGACGCCGCCGAGCGTCGCCCACTTGTGCGCGGCGATGTTGTGCCAGATCGACTCGCCGTTGCCCCTGGCGCCACCGCTCCAGTCGAAGGTCAATCCGGAGAGCTCGGGCAGTGCGTCGCCGTTGCAGACCCCGCGCCATGCGCCGGACGGGCCCGTGCCCCAGTAGACGAGGACGTCGTCGAGACGGCCGGGGTAGCCGTTGTTCCACAGCGACTCGTCCTGGTTGGCGCAGCCTCCCCAGTCCCCGGAGTTTCCGCTCCAAGCGGCGCAGAAATCGGTGAACCAGGTGCCGTTATAGGTGTAGAAGTATCCGTTGGCCTGGGCGGTGGCCGGTGACGCGGGCGGCGCGGTGGCCGCCTCGGCGGTGACGCCCCCGGCGACCAGTGCCGTTGCGGCGATCGCGACCGCCCCCGCGGCGATCCGGGACTTGCGCATGGTGGTCCTCCCTCGTTGATGGTGCGTTTCCCCCGGGCCTACGAGCCCGGGCGGTCCTGGCGGAGCAGCAGCTCCCGCGCATGCGGCAGGGCGGCTTGCTGCAGCCGGTGCTGCGTGTCGAGCGCGGGCTGGTACTGCGTGTTCAGTTCGGCTTCGTAGTGCGCGTCGAGTTCTTTGGCGGTGGCGGCGAGCCCGCTCTGCCCGGCACAGGTTGCTTCGGTGACCGCCATGCGCTGTTCGTCGGCGAGCGGCACCGGCTGCTCGGGCTGGCGGGCGCGCAGGTCGGCGGGGCTCGAGTAGTCGTAGCCGGCCGAGCGCATGCACGCCGACCAGGGGACGAGCGCGGCGGCGAACTTCGGGTCGGCCATGACGCGTCGTACTCGAAGGGCCTTCAGTCCGGTGACCGTGGTGCTGGCCTGGAACCACGTCTGCGGGTCGCCGTACAGCTCCCGGAAGACCTCGGTCCGGCAGCCCTGGTCGCTGCGGGTCACGGTGACGCCCTCGGGGTCCTTGGCGGTGAGGCCGAGCGGTTTCGTGCCGTTCGCGGCGGCCGCGGCCGCCGGACGGCGATCCGCCGGCAGGCTCCGGAAGTAACGCTGGTTGGGATCATCGGCACGGAGAGCGTCCAGCTGCTGCTGGATGTCGGAGCCGTAGCCGTGCTTGCGGGCCCATTCGACGTCGTCGACGACGTATGGGAACTCCCGCTGATCGGGCACGGACGACGGCGGGGTGATCCGGTATTCGAAGCCGGCCCTGGCCATGCAGTCGCGCAGCACCAGCTGTTCGGCATCGTGCAGCACCTGGGCGTCGGGCACCGGGGCCGCCGGCTGCGCGGCCGGTGGGGTGGCGCAGCCGGCGGCGACGGCGGCCAGCGTGACGAAGACTGTGACGATCGGCGTTCGGTTCATCTGTTCCCCCTCGGCGCAGAGCATGCGGCCGCCGCATTGCGCCGGGGTTGCGCAATCCTGCAATCGCCTGCTGCGAACGCCGTGTCGGCCGTTCGTGTGGACTTCGCCCGGTTCGGGTGCGACGCGCTCACGGGGTCGGCTATGCCTGGACTTGGCGAGGGGAGCGCCATGACGGTCGAGGTCGTGCTTCTGGACGATGTGACGACGTACGTGGCCGGGCGGCAGGTGGCGGCCGGGCCGGCCAAACAGAGGTGCGTGCTGGCGGCGCTGGCGATGGAGCCGAACCGGGTGTTGCCGGCCGCGCAGCTGGCGGAACGCGTGTGGGGCGCGGATCCGCCCCGGCGGGCCAGGGAAACGCTGGCCAGTTACGTGTCCCGGCTGCGCCGGCTGCTGACCGCGGAGGTGGTGGCGAGGTCGGGCGGATACCTGCTGGCGATCCCGGAGACGGCGGTCGACGTGCACCGCTTCCGGGCGCTCTGCGCGCGAGCCCGGGCCGCCGAGGACGACGTCGCGGCGGAATTGTTCGAGCAGGCGATGGCCTTGTGGCACGGCCACGCCCTCGGCGGCCTGGACAGCGACTGGGCCACCAGGCAGCGGGAGCAACTCGACCGGGAGCTGTTCGACGCCGTGTGCGACCACGCCGACCTCCGGCTGCGCAGCGGCCGGGAACAGGGCCTGGTCACGGAACTGGCCGCCCGTGCGGCCGATCACCCTTGGGACGAAAGGGTTTCCGCCCAATACATGCTCGCGCTCTACCGGGCCGGCCGCGGCGCCGACGCGCTGGGGCACTACCGGTCCCTGCGTGACCGGCTCGCCGAGCAGCTCGGCACCGATCCCGCGCCGCGGACCCAGGAACTGCACACGCGCATCCTGAACGCCGATCCGGCGCTGGCCGCGCCGCGGCGGGACACGGCGAATTTGCCGCCGCCGCGCCAGGTTCCGGCGGCGCCGGCGGCGTTCGTCGGCCGCGACGCCGAACTGGCGGCTCTCGACGCGGCGGTCGCGGACGCCCGCGGTGGCGCCGTGATCCTGTCCTCGATCGCCGGCGCGGGCGGCATCGGCAAGACGTGGCTGGCGCTGAACTGGGCTCGCCGCAACGCACACCGCTTTCCCGACGGGCAGCTGTTCGTCGACCTGTGCGGCTTCAGCCCGTCGACGCCGCCGATGGAGCCGGCGACCGCGCTGCGGGGCTTCCTGGAGACGCTGGGGATCGCCGGGACGGCGATCCCGTCGACCACACAGGCCATGGCCGGCTTGTACCGCAGCGTGCTGGCCGACCGGAAGATGCTGGTGGTACTGGACAACGCCGCCGACTCGGCACAGGTCGTGCCGCTGCTGCCGGCCGGTTCCTCGTGCGTGGTCGTGCTGACGTCCCGGCGTTCGCTGACCGAGCTGGTGATCGGGCACGGTGCAAGACCGCTCCCGCTGGACGTGCTGAGCCCGCAGGAGGCACGCCGGCTGCTGGTGACCAGGCTCGGGCCGGGCCGGCCGGCCGCGGAGCCCGGTGCCGTCGACGAACTGCTGGCGTACTGCTCGGGGTATCCGCTGGCGCTGGGTATCGTCGCCGGACGCGCGGCGGTCGCGCCCCGGCTGTCGCTCGCGGCCTTGGCGGCCGAGCTGCGAGAGACCGACAGCCGGTTGGACGCGCTCGACGACGGCGTGGCCACCAGCCTCCCGGCGGTGTTGCGGTCGACCTACGACACCCTGCCCGTCACCCACGCGCGGCTGTTCGCTCTGCTGGGGCTCGCGCCCGGGCCCGACATCGCGGGGCACGCCGCCGCCGCGCTGGCCCGGCTCACCGTGTCCGAGACGCAACCCGTGCTGCGCGCGTTGGAGCAGCTGCACCTGGTCGAGCAGCACGTACCCGGCCGCTGGCGCCTGCACGACCTGATCCGGCTCTTCGCCATCCGGTGCGCCCGGCGGGATGTCCCGGCCGGGGAGCAGGAGGCCGCGCTGGCCCGGCTCGTCGAGTTCTCCCTGCACACCGCGGCCGCCGCCGGCGCGCTGGCCGAGCCGTTGTACCCGGTGCCCCCGCTGGACCCACCCCGCCCCGGGTGCGAGCCGCGGCACTTTGCCGGCCGGGCCGAAGCGGTCGAGTGGTTCACCGTCGAGATGCCCAACCTGCACGCGGCGTTCCGGCTCGTGGCCGACCGCGGCTGGGGCGACGTGCTGTGGCGGTTCGCGTGGAGCCTCGACGTCGCGCAACGACGCCAGGGCCGGGTGCGGGACCGGCTCGAGTCGTGGCGGGCGGCGCTGGCCGCGGTGGCCCCGGAGGAACCGAGCCAGGTGCGCATGGCCGTCCACGCGAGTCTCGGGCACGCCGCGGCGCACGCCGGGAACCACGGGGAGGCCGGCACGCACCTGACCGAAGCGTTGCGCCTGGCCGAGCAGTCCGGGGACGTCGCCGCGCAGGCCCGCACGCACGTCATCCTCGCGCAGGCCTACGGCCAGCAGGACGATCCCGCCGCCGCGCTGGCGCACGCGAGGACCGCGCTGCGGCTGCACGACGAGCTGGATCTGCCGCAGGCCAAGGCCGTCGCGCTGAACTCGGTCGGCTGGTACCACGCCCGGCTCGGGCAGTACGAGCCCGCGCAGGCGCACTGCGCGGCCTCCCTGCAGCTGATCCGCCGGCTCGGCCACCCCACGCTGGAACCCGACGTGCTGGACAGCCTCGGCTTCATCGCCGACCACACCGGCGAGCACCAGGCCGCCGTCGGCTACTACCGGCAGGCCGTGACCGCGTACCTCGCCTGCGGCGGCGAGTACTTCGCCGCCGACACCCTGGAACGGCAGGGCCGCGCCCACGAAGCGCTCGGTGACCGGCGCGCGGCGCGGGACACCTGGTCGCGGGCGCTGGCGATGTACCGGCAACAGCACCGTGAAGCGGCGGCGGGACGGCTGCTGCGGTTGCTGTAGAACGCCCGGCGCGAAATCCGTGGACCTCCCCGCGTCCGGCCGGTACACGGGAAGGATGACCTCCTACGACGCCATCGCCGACTGGTACGAAACCACGCTCGTCCCCAGCTGGCGCGACGACCCGCTCGAGTTCGGGCCGATACTGCGCGACCTGCTGGGGCCGGGCACGGGACCGTGCCTCGAGCTCGGCTGCGGCACCGGCGCCCACGCCGACCGGATCCGGCAGCTCGGTCGCACCCCGCTCGGCGTCGACGTCTCCGCCGGGATGCTGCGCCACGCCGCTGCGCGACTACCGGTCCTGCGATGTGATGCCACCGCATTGCCGATCGCCACCGGTGCGCTGCCCGCCGCCGTCGCGATCATGGTGCACACCGACATGCCCGAATACCCCGCCGTGCTGCGCGAATCGGCCCGGGTCCTGGCGCCCGGCGGGGTGTTCGTGCACCTCGGCGTCCACCCGTGTTTCTGCGGCGGGTTCGCCGACCGCGCCGACGGCCGCGCGGTCGTCATCCGGCCCGGCTACCGGGAGCCCGGCTGGACCATGGAGTCGTGGACCGACCGGGGCCTGCGGGACAAGGTCGGCGCGACCCACCGGCCGCTGCCCGCGCTGCTGGACGCGGTCCTCGAGGCAGGCCTGGTGTTCGAGCGATTCGCCGAAGGCGGCGCGCCCACGCCGACGGTCTTCGCGTGGCGGGCGAGAAAGCCTTACGCCGAAGGAACCAACCGCTGACCATCCGGGACGGGTCGCTATTCTCCCGCGATGACTGGGGAAGTCCGAATCGGTGATCAAGCCCGCGCGGCGGCCACCCGCACACTGGACGCGGCGTTGCGCGAAGGCCGGCTCGATCTGGCCGAGTACGAACGGCGGCTGACGGTCGTCCAGGCCGCCCGGGTGCGCAAGGACCTGACGCCGGCCGTCGTCGATCTGCCCGATGGTTCCGGCCGGACCGGGCCGAAACTGCGGATCTCCGCCGCCGACCGGGAACAGGCGTTGGTCCGGCTGGCCGGTGCCCTGACCGACGGACGCCTCGACGCACGCGCCTACGCCGGCGCCGAGGAACTGCTGAACCGGGCCGTCACCTACGCCGACGTCGATGCCGTGGTCGGCAAGCTGGATGCCAAGGCCAGTCACACCGAACGCGATCAGGCCGTCGCGCGCATCGAGGCCGCGGTCGCCGGTGGGCTGCTGGATCCGGCCGAGCAGCACGACCGGGTGGCCGCGGTCCGGCGGGCAACGAGCGACGCGCAGCTGGCCGCGCTGGTGGCCGATCTGCCCGCCGGTGCGGGCGCGGCCCGGTCGCCGCGGGCGTCCCATGTGGATCGGGAAGCCGTGGTGGCGCAGCTGCACGAGGCCGTCGAGGCGGGGGTGCTCGACCTGCCGGAGTTCGACGAGCGGGTGCGCGCGGTGTACGCGGCGCGGCTGCGCGACGAGCTGACGAGGCTGGTGGCGGACCTGCCCGAACCGGCTCCGGAACCGGCGCCGCCGACCGCCTTGCCACCGGCGCCGCCGGTCGTCCTGCCCTCGCCGCAGCCGCCGTCGTTCGAGGCCGGGATGACCGCGGCCAAGGTCGCGGGCTTCGGGCTGTTCCCCATGATCGGAATCGTGATCGTCTTGGGGATGGCGGGGTTGACCGCCGCCGCCATCGTGGTCGGGTCGATGGTGGCGATCGTGTTCGTCGGGGTCCTGCTGTGGGCCAAGCGCACCATGACCGCGGCCATCGCCGCGGAAAGCGCTGCCAACGCCGACATCCGGTTCCCGCCGGTGTTCGCCGAGACGACGTGGGTCGACGTGGACCCGGCCGAGTGGACACCGAAGGAGGAGCCGCGACGCCCGCGAACGCAGGGCCGGCCGGCCGCGCCGCAGCCGGAGCAGGAGCAGGCGACGTGGGCCGACGTCGACCCGGCCGAGTGGACACCCGAGGAGGAGGAGCCGCCGCGCACGCGAACGCTGGGCCGGCACAAAGGCGACCTCCAGTCGATGACGGCGCTGGTCCTGCCCGACGGCACCCCGGTGGCGATCACCGGCGGCCGGGACAACACGGCCAGGGTGTGGGACCTGTCCGACGACTCGTGGCGGCACACGCTCGACGGCCACACCCACGACGTGGTGGGCATCGCGACCATGGTCCTGCCGGACGGTGTCCCGGTCGCGGTGACGGTCAGCCCGGACCGGACCGCCCGGGTGTGGGACCTCCGTGACGGGTCGCAACGCAGCGCGCCCCTGAAAGTGGGCTACGAGCCGCACGGGGTGAGCTGCCTGTCCCTGGCCGACGGCACGCCGGCCGTGGTCGTCCACAACGTGTCCGAGGGGATCCGGCTGTGGGACCTGCGGGACCACCAGGCACTCGGGAAGGTCGCCAACAGCTCCTACGACGTGTGCGTCGACGGGATGTACCCGGTGGTGCTGCCCGACGGCACGGCGGTCGCCCTGGCCACCGACTGGGACGGTCCGATCAAGGCACTGGACCTGAAGAACGGGAAGACCCGGTTCGAGCTGCGCGGCCACACCGATTCCGTGCAGGCGATCGACACCACGACACTGCCCGACGGCACGCCGATCGCCGTGTCCGTGAGCCGGGACAAGACGATCCGCATCTGGGACCTGCGGCGCCGCGCCCTGCGCCACACCATCACCGGCCTGATCGACGCCCAGGAAGCGGTCGTGTGCACGTCCCTTCCGGACGGCACCCCGATCGCGGTCGCCTGCGACTACGAGCGGAACACGACGGTGCGCGACCTTCGGGACGGTTCCGAACTGCCGTACCGGCTCGAGCTGTGGGGCGACCTCCTCAGCGCGGTCGCGCTCCCGGACCGGACGTTGGTCCTCGGCTTGTCCGACGACAGCTCCGCCGCGGCCGTCCACGAGCTGACCTAGGCGCTGACCTGCCGGGCCCGGTGCTCGGCGACGTGCACCCGCGTGGCACAGCGCGTCGAGCAGAACCGGCGACGCCCGTTGCGCGAGGTATCGACGTACGCCGTTTCGCACCCTTCGCGGTTGCAGATGCCCAGGCGGTCCGGGGCCTCGCACACCAGGTGGGCCAGCCCGCCCGCGGTGTACGCGCGGACCCGACCGACCGGCCCGGCGTCCTCCGCCGAGTAGTGCAGGTGGGGCGGCTTGCCGTCGTGGGTGGTGATGTACGGGCGGCACGCCGCTTCGGCCAGCAGCTCGTTGACCAGCTCCGGACGGTCGGCGACGGCGGCGGCGAACACCGGCCGCAGGCGGCGGCTCCAGGCGCCGATCACGATCGCTTCGCCGTCGGTGAGGGCCGGGATGGCCATGCCGTTGCGGACCATCCCGTCGAGGAGCTCGCTCGCGGAACCGGCGTTCACCAGGTCGGCGGCCACCAGCGCGGCCGGGCCGCCGTAAGGGTTGAAGTGCACTGAGCCATTACAGCACGATCGGGGCATGGACCGGAACCGTTGCCCCCGCTGCGGCTGGCCGCTCGCCGAACTCCCGGCGGCCGCGGCGCAGCCCGTCACTCCCCGGCTCGACTACGTGCGCTGCGTCTGCGGCAGCTGGCTCGCCCGCTGGGACGGCGAAGTCGTCGGCGCGACCCGATCGGTGCCGTAGCTCAGAGGTCGAGTGCGCCCGCCGCGTTGTCGTTCCACTGGTCGACCCGTCGGATGTACTCGTACAGCGCCCGGCTGCCGCGAACCCAGCGGCCCTGGTCGGCGATCGCGAGGTCGTCGGCCCCGGCCCGGCGCGCCTCGGTGGCGAACCCGGATCGCAGCGAGTGCCCGGTCACCGGGTACGGCAGCCCCGCGCGGACCCCCGCCCGGGTGAGGATCTGGTTGACGCCGGTCGTGCTCAACGCGGGCTCGCCGACGTTGCCGTGCCGATCCACGCGGCGGAAGGCCGGCCCCTCGGCGATCCCCGCGCCCGACCGCCAGGCGTGCCACGCCCGGACCGGGTCGGTGTCGGCGCTCTCGCGTCGCGGGACCACCATGTCGCCGGTGCTCTTGCCGTGCCGCACGGTCACCGCCAGCCCCCGGTCGTCGACCGGCTGCACGTCGGTGACCAGCAGGTTCGCCAGATCGGAGCAGCGCGCGGCGATCGGGAAACCGATCAGCAGCATCGCCCGGTCGCGGGCGCCGGCGAGCGTGTCGGGACACGCTCGCGACATCGCGCGCAGGTCGGCGAGGGTGACCATGGTGGCCTTGCCGCGGCCGCGCTGGACGCCCTCCCGTGCCAGCCGCTGCCGATATCCTTTCAGAGCCCGCCACGCGGCGCGGCTGGCTTCGGGGTCGACGATCACCTTGTGGTGGCGCAGCCCGGCGAGTGCGCCGGTGAGCCGCCGCTCGATCGTCGACGGCGCCGCCGGGGCCGCCCGTTCGGGTACTTCGGGCACGGCCCGTTCGTCCGGCCGCAGGGTGCGGCCGCGTTCCAGCCACACGACGAACCCGGTCAGCGCGCCGATCGTCGCCGACAGCGGCGGGATCCCGGCCTCGGTGGTGTAGTCCTGCCAGACCTGCCAGTCCTGGGCGTAGGCCTTGAGCGTGTTGGGCGGCCGCTGCTCGTCGACGTGCCGGGCGGCGGCCTCGTCCAGCAGCGCCAGCCGCTCGTGGGCGCTCAGCGCGGCGTCGGTCACCGGTTCCAGCTCGGGCACGCGCCGAGGTTACGGGATCTCGGTAGGTTCACGTGTCGATCCACGCGGGTGCCGTTCGTATCAACGTCGGAAGCCCGATCCGAGGAGGACGACGTGAAGCAGTACCTGCTCAGCATCTACCAGCCCGACGGCCCGACCCCATCGCCGGAAGTCCTGGACGGCATCGTGCGCAAGCTCGACGCGCTGAACGCCGACCTCAAGGCCGCCGGGGCGTGGGTGTTCGCGGGCGGGCTGCACCCGCCGTCGAGTGCCACCGTGCTGCGCGCCGCCGACGGCGACACCCTCGTCACCGACGGCCCCTACACCGAGGGCAAGGAACACCTCGGGGGGTTCACGATCATCACCGCGCCCGACCTCGACGCCGCGCTGACCTGGGGCGGCCGGCTCGCCGACGCCGTCGCCCCGCTGCCGGTCGAGGTGCGGCCGTTCCAAGGATGAGCGTCGAGGACGTCTTCGCCGCGGAGTACGGCCGCGCGGTGTCGGTCCTGGTACGGGTCTTCGGCGACATCGACGTCGCCGAAGAAGCGGTGCAGGACGCGTTCGCCGAAGCGGTCCGGCGGTGGCCGTCCGCCGGGCTCCCGCCGAGCCCGGCGGGGTGGATCATCACCACCGCCCGCAACCGCGCGATCGACCGGCTGCGCCGCGAGGCGGCCCGGGCCGACAAGCACGCCCAGGGGGCGTTGCTCCACACCGAAACCGAGTCCGTGGAGGAGGGCGCCGTGCCCGACGAGCGGCTCCGGCTGATCTTCACCTGCTGCCACCCGGCGCTGGCCCGGCCGGCGCAGGTCGCGTTGACGCTGCGGCTGCTCGGCGGGCTCACCACCGGTCAGATCGCGGCCGCGTTCCTGGTCGCCGAGCCGACGATGGCGCAGCGGATCGTCCGGGCGAAGAACAAGATCCGCGACGCGGGCATCCCGTACCGCGTCCCGCGGGACGCGGACCTGCCGGCGCGGCTGGCCGCGGTGCTCGCCGTGCTGTACCTGATCTTCAACGAAGGTTACGCGGCCAGCGCGGGGGAGGAGCTGATCCGCGCCGAGCTGTGCCGCGAAGCGATCCGGCTCACCCGCGTCCTGGCGGGCTTGATGCCGGACGAGCCCGAGGTCTGGGGTCTGCTGGCGCTGATGCTGCTGATCGACGCCCGCCGCGAGACACGCACGACCTCATCCGGCGAAGTCGTGCTGCTGGCCGAGCAGGACCGGTCAGGCTGGGACGCGGACCTGATCGCCGAGGGCCAGGAGATCGTCCGCCGCTGCCTGCGCCGCAACCAGCCGGGCCCGTACCAGATCCAGGCGGCGATCCAGGCCGTCCACAGTGACGCGCCCACGGACTGGTTCCAGGTCAAGGCGCTCTACGACCAGCTCCTGGCGCACACGCCGACGCCGGTGGTGGCGCTGAACCGGGCGGTGGCGGTCGCCGAGGTCGACGGCCCCGCCGTGGCGCTGGAGCTGGTCGAAGACCTCGACTTGCCGCGGTTCCCGCTGTTCCATGCGATCCGGGCGGACCTCCTGGACCGGGCCGGCCGGCCAGGGGAGGCGGCCGCGGCTTACGCGGCGGCCATCGATCTCACCCACAACGCCGCGGAGCGGGCGCTGCTGGAGCGGAAGCGCGCGTCAACTCGCGGTTGACGTTCTGAGGGTCCCAGTTTTTCGGGGCCCGAATTTGACCTCGGTGCACCCTCGATCTTCTGTCTGGTTCTGAGTTGGGATATGTGACCTTATCCGAACTCAAGACCACTCTATCTAATCTTTAGATTTAGAACAGTTGCTTTTAGTTCTGATTAGAATCTTTGATAGGGTGGCAACCATGACGGAAGATGCAGGTCAGGTGCGGGTATGCGAGTACCGGAGGTGCGGGGCACCGCTGCCGCCGGCGGTGGGACGCGGGAGCCGGGCGCGCTTCTGTCAGGACGGCAAAACCTGGGGCCGCCGCAACCTCAGCTGCCGTGACGCCGAGGCTGTGCTCTCGGACGCCGAGTCGCTGCGGGAGAGCGACACCGAGCTGGACGACACCGCCGTCACGACGCTCGCCGGCCAGGTCGACCGGATACTCGAACCGGCCCGCGGGCTCGTCGAGACCCTGACGACGCTGCGCCACCAGCTCGAGGCGACGACCACCACCGCTCTGGCCGAACGGGACGCCGCGCTCGCCGAGGCGGACGAACACCGCCTGCAGCGTGGCCGTGCGGAAGCCGAAGCCGCCCAGGCCCGGGACATCGCCGAATCCGCCGTCGCCGCGGCGGCCGAAGCGGAGCGGGAACGGGCGGCCGCGCTCGGGGAGCGGGACGAGGAGCGCGCCGCCCGGCGGGCCGCCCTCCAGGAGCAACAGCGGGCCGAAGGGCAGCTGACCGCGGTCCGCGACGAACTCGCCCGGGTCGCCGATCGGGCCGATGCGTCCGCGGCACTCGCCGGCGAACGCGCGGCGGTGATCGCCACGCTGACCGCCGAGCTGGCGGCCGCGCGAACCACGCTGGAAGAGGAACGCGGTCGAGGTCAGGCCGCCGCCGCGCGCGCCGACGCCCTCCAGGAACGCCTCGACGCCGCACGTGACGAGCACGCGAAAGCAAGCGCGGCGCAGGAGGCCGCTCTCGACGCCGTACGCGGCGACCACGCCAAGGCGGCCGCGGCGCACGAAGCGGCCCTCGACCGTGCCCGCGCGGAGGCGGAGCGCCTGCGTGCCGGGTTCGACCAGCGGCTCGCCGAGCTGCAGGCGGCGCACGAGCAGACCGTCCGGTCGATGCACGACACCACGACGAACCTCGGCGCCGAACTGCGTATCGCGGCCGGCCGGGCCGACGCCGCCGAACGCGAGCTGGCAGGCGTGCTCACGGTCCTGCGGAAGACACCTGACCTCCCCGAAACACTTAAGCAGTTACTTGACTGATCGCCGCGGCCGCGTTAACTTAAGTAGGTGCTTAACCATGAGGAGTCGCTGGACCTGGTGTTTCGTGCCTTGGGTGATCGGACCCGGCGGGCGCTGGTGGAGCGGCTCGTGCGCGGCCCGGCGTCGGTCAGTGAGCTGGCCGAGCCGCTGACCATGTCGCTCGCCGCCGTCGTCCAGCACCTGCAGGTGCTGGAGACCGCCGGGATCGTGCGGTCGGAGAAGACCGGCCGCGTCCGCACCTGCCGGATCGAGCCGGAGATGCTGCGCGCCGGCGAGCAGTGGCTGGGGCTTCAGCGCACCACGTGGGAGAGCAGGCTCGACCGGCTCGGCGACTTCCTCGCCGGGCCGGAGACCACGGAAGGGAGCACGTCATGACCGTCTTGCACAGCACGTTCAGCCTCGAGCGCAGTTACCCGGTGCCGCCGGAGCGGGTGTTCGCCGCCTGGGCCGACCCGGAGGCGAAGAAACGCTGGTTCGTCTCCGCGGGCGAGCACGAGCTGGACTTCCGCGCCGGTGGCCGGGAAGCCGTCGAAGGCCGTACCCCCGCCGGCGGCGTGCTGACCTTCGTCGCGACCTACCACGACATCGTGCCCGAGCAGCGGATCGTCTTCTCCGGCACGCTCACCGGCGACGGCGCGCTCGCGACCGTCTCGACCACGACCGTGGAGCTGTTCGCCGAAGGTGACGGCACCCGGCTGGTGCTCACCGAGCAGGACACCTTCCTCGACGGCGCCGAGAAGCCGGAGTGGCGCGAACAGGGCACCGGCGACTGGCTCGATCGGCTCGGCGACGAACTGAAGTGATTCACCGAAGCCGGTAGTGCTGCGGGCTGACGCCGAACTCGCGCTTGAACGCCGCGCTGAGAGCGAACGCGCTGCCGTAGCCCACCTGGCGGGCGATCGAGGCGATCGTCGTCTCCGGGTGCTGGCGCAGCAGGTCCGCGGCCAGCGCGAGCCGCCACCCCGTCAGGTACGCCATCGGGGTCTCGCCCACCGTGGCCGCGAAGCGGCGAGCCAGCGCGGCCCGGGACACCCCGACGTCGGCCGCGAGCTTGGCAACCGTCCACGGCTCGGCCGGCTGGTGCTGCAGCAGCCGCAGTGCCTGGCCGACCACCGGGTCCTCGTGTGCTCGGTACCACGCCGGGGCGCTGGTGTCCGCCCGGTCGAACCAGGCGCGCAGCGCGGCGATCAGCAACAGGTCCAGCAGCCGGTCGAGGACGGCTTCCTGACCGGGGACGTCCTTGCCGATCTCGGTGGCGAGCAGTCCGACGAGCGGGGTCGGCCAGTCGGCCGCGCGCAGCACGAGCACCGGCGGCAGCGCGGCGAGGAGCCGTTTGCTCAGCTCGCCTTCCATGCCGTAGGTGCCGGTGAGCAGCACGACCGGGCCGTCGGTGCCGTGGCCCCAGGTGCGGACCCCGACGTCGGCGAGTTCGGTCAGGTGACCACCGTCGGGGGTGCGGCATTCCTGGCCGGGCAGGATGAGCGCCTGCGGCGGGGTGGACGGGTGGTCGGCGACGAGGTACGGATCCGGGCCGCGGGTGATCGCGACGTCGCCTTCCCCCATCACGACGCCTTCGCCGCCGTCGGGCACGATCCACGCGTCGCCGCGCACCACCGACACCACGGTCAGCGGCGCCCGGTCTTCGATGCGCAGCGACCACGGCGGGGTCAGCACCGAGCGCAGCAGGAACGCGCCATGGGCGCGAGGTCCGTCGAGGAGCGCAGCGAGCGGGTCCATACTGCCAACTGTAGACGCTGGAACATGGGATCGAGGCTTTGAACCATGGAGAGTCTCACCGGTAGCCGCTTGACTGAACGGCATGACAACGAACTTCCTGGTGGTGGGTGGCACCGGCAAGACCGGGCGCCGGGTGGCGGACCGGCTGCGTGAACGCGGCGTGGGCGTGCGGATCACGTCGCGGCGCGGGGCGCCGCCGTTCGACTGGAGCGATCGCGGGACCTGGGCGGCGGTGCTCGCCGGCGTCGACGCGGTCTACCTGACCTACTACCCCGATCTGGTGGTGCCGCAGGCCGCCGACGACATCCGGGCGTTCACCGAGCTCGCCGTGGCCGCCGGGGTACGGCACCTGGTGCTGCTGTCCGGCCGCGGCGAAGAGGAAGCCGAGGCCTGCGAAGGGATCGTCCGGGCGGCCGGGACCGGCTGGACCATCCTGCGGTGCAGCTGGTTCGCGCAGAACTTCAGCGAGCACTTCCTCCTCGACGCCGTGCGCGCCGGGGAGATCGTGCTGCCCGCGGGGACGGTGACGGAGCCGTTCGTCGACGTCCGCGACATCGCCGACGTCGCGGTGAAGGTGCTGACCGAACCCGGCCACACCGGCGAGCTGTACGAGCTGACCGGGCCGCGGCTGCTGAGTTTCGCCGACGCGGCCGCGGAGATTGCCGCCGCCTCCGGGCAGGATGTCCGCTATGTTCCGGTTTCGGCAGCGGAGTTCGCGACCGCGGCGGCGAGTCAGGGGGTGCCCGAGGCGGAGGTCGGCGCGCTGACCGAGCTGTTCGCGCACGTGCTGGACGGCCGCAACGAGTCGGTGACGTCGGACGTGGCGCGGGTGCTGGGCCGTCCGGCGACGGATTTCGCCGATTTCGCGCGGGTCGCCGCGGCGACCGGGGTCTGGACGCGGTGACGGAGAAGGGGAAACCGATGTCGACGGTGGTACTGGTGGCCGCGCTGGTCGCGGCGGGACTGATCGCGGGGTTGTTCTACGCCTACGCCTGCTCGGTGCTGCCGGGCCTGGCGCGCGCGGACGACAAGACGTTCGTCGAGGGCATGCGCGGGATCAACCTCGCGATCGTGAACCCGGTGTTCATGCTGACGTTCCTGGGCGCGCCGCTGCTGGCGGGCGTGGCGGTGTTCCTGCACCCGGGGCCGCGGCCGTGGGTGATCGCGGGGTTCGTGTTGCTGGTGGCGATGGTGCTGATCACCGGGGCGGTCAACATCCCGCTCAACAACGCCCTCGACCGCGGTGGCGACGACTACGCGGCGGTGCGGGCGGCGTTCGAGACGACGTGGGTGCGCTGGAACATCCTGCGCGCGCTGGTGAGCACGGCGGGCTTCGGCTGCCTGGTCGCGGCCGTGCTCACCGGGCGCGGCTAGTACTTCAGGGACACTTGTGCGCGCGACCTGGCAAAACCCGGCCGGCCGGCCTGCCGCACCTGTCGTGAGCGGTACGGCGCGTCAGGCCCAACGGTCACGTGACTACCGACAGCGCGGGGAGTCCGCAACGGCCAACTCACCAACCGCAACGGCCAACTCAGCAACCGCAGCAGCCAACTCACCTGCGTGTCCGGCGAGTTGGCCGTTGCGGTGCGTGAGTTGGCTGCTGCGAGCGGTAAGTTGGCCGTTCCTGTCCCGGCAGACCAGCCACCACTGCCACGCCGACCGAAGAACTGTCCCTGTAGTACTAGCCGTCGATGCGGAAGAGCAGGTCGGTGACCCACTGTGTGGGGTCCGGGACCTCGCGGGGGTTGCTGCGCAGCACTTCCAGGCGGCAGCCCCAGACCTCCCCGTCGGAGCCGTCGGTGCGGTCCCAGGTGAGACCTTCGGCGGCACCCCAGGCGAGGACGGCCTCGGTGGCGGCGGCGAGGCCGCCGGGAGCGCCGACGTAGGTGTCCAGGACGTACCGGCCCGCCGGGAGTTCGCCGAGGAAGGCAGGCTCGTCCGGGGTGTGCTCGCCGTCGATGGGGACGCCGGCTTCGACGGTGAACCGCGGGCCGGGGTGCAGCACCCGGTAGCGGAAGAACGGGGCTCCGGCCAGGGCGACGCCGCCGGTGGCGAGGGTGCCGATCAGGGGTGGCAGCCGGTCGGCGATCCGCGGGAAGTCCGGGATGCCGACGGTGGCGCGTTCGGCGACGTAGCGCTGGGCGGGCCGCTCGACCACGGCAGGCATCAGGCGAAGTCCTCCGGTCCGAGCATCGGGCGGACCTCGATGCTGCCGTAGGTCGCGGCGGGGTGGCGGGCCGCGAGTTCGAGAGCTTCGTCGAGGTCGGCGCAGTCGAGGACGACGAAGCCGCCGATCTGTTCCTTGGCTTCGGTGAACGGCCCGTCGGTGAGCAGCACCTCACCTTCGCGGACGCGGATCGTGGTGGCTTCCGACGGCGGGCGCAGGCCGCCACCACCGCGGATCTTCCCGCGGCGTTCCATGTCCTCGCTCCAGCCGCCGCAGCCGTCGTGAGCATGTTCTTCGGCGGTTTCGTCGCCGCAGATCATCAGCAGGTACTGCATGTCAGCATCCTTTCAGGACTTCGCGCAGGCGCGCGGCGAAGGCTTCCGCGTCGGTGTCGAATCCGCCGTGGCCCCCGGGGAACACCTCGGTGCCGACGCCGAGGGCCGCGGCCAGCCCGACGGCGGCCTGGTGGACCGGCAGCGCGGCGGACTCCTCGCCGACGGCGACCACCAGCCGCGCCGGTGTCGCCCGGAGCGTGTCGAGGTCGGGTTCGTAGGCGCCGGTCGCGGGCATGAGGTGGCCGAAGAAGTAGGCGAAGTTGGCTTCGGCGCGCGGGTCGAGCGGCGGGGCGGGGTCGACGCCGACGACCTTCATGAACGCGGCGAAGGCGGCGGCGAGGCCGTGGTCGCGGAACAGGGCCGGGATGTCGGGTCCGTTCCGGACGTCGGCGGGCAGGTAACGGGTGACCGGCGGTTCGTGCAGCACGACCGTGCGGACGTCGGCGGGGTGGTGACGCAGGAGCTCGAGCAGGGTGATCGCGCCGCCGCTGCTGGCCAGGACGTCGGCGGGGCCGACTTCGCCGAGCAGCCGGTGCACGTCGTCGGCGTGGTCGCGGACGGTGTCCTGGCCGGGGGCGCCGTCGAGGGGACTGCGGGACAGGCCGCGCGGGTCGTAGGTGACGACGGTGTGGTCGTCGGCAAGCAGTGGCCGGATGTGCGTGAACACCTGGGCGTCGGCGGGTCCGCCGGGGACCAGCAGCAACACCGGGCCGTGGATGTCGTAGGTGAGGGTGGCGCCGGGGACGGCGAGGGTCGTCATGGGAGTTCCTCCGGTGGTCGGGCTTCACCCGCCCGACGAACGGCGTCGCCCGGGACCGACACCAGTTCCGAAATTCTTCGCGTGAGGTAGGTGCGTTCGGCTTCGGTGCCGGCGAGGTCGCGGGCCTCGGCGTAGCTGTGGGCGGCTTCGGCGTGGCGGCCGAGGCAGCGGAGGAAGTCGGCACGGGTGGCCGCCAGCAGGTGATAGCCCGCCAGCGGCAGCGCGTCGAGGAGGGCGAGCCCGGCGGCCGGTCCGTCGGCCATGCCGATCGCGATGGCGCGGTTGAGTTCGACGACGGCGCTGGGGACGTGCTTGCGCAGCTGGTCGTAGAGGCCGGCGATCTGGGGCCAGTCGGTGTCGGCGGCGTGGGCGGCGGTGGCGTGGCAGGCGGCGATGGCGGCCTGGATCTGGTACGGCCCGGGCCTGCGGCGGTGCAGCGCGGTCTCCAGGACGGTGGTGCCCTCGGCGATCGCGGCGGTGTCCCAGCGGGTGCGGTCCTGCTCTTCGAGGGGGACGAGGACGCCGCCGGCGTCGACGCGGGTGGCGCGGCGGGCGTGCTGGAGCAGCATCAGGGCGAGCAGGCCGAGTGCTTCGGGTTCGTCGGGCATCAGCCCGGCGAGTACGCGGGCGAGCCGGAGCGCCTCGGCGGCGAGGTCCGGGCGGAGCAGATCGGGCCCGGCGCTGGCGGAGTAGCCCTCGTTGAACGTCAGGTAGAGGACGCCGAGCACGGCGCTGGTGCGTTCGGGCAGCAGGTGCGGGGGCGGGACGCGGTAGGGGATGCGGGCGTGGCGGATCTTGCGCTTCACCCGCACGAGCCGCTGGGACATGGTCGCTTCGGGGACGAGGAAGGCGCGGGCGATTTCGGCGGTGGAGAGGCCGGCGAGGGTGCGCAGCGCGAGCGCGACCTGGGCTTCGGTGGCCAGCGCGGGGTGGCAGCAGGTGAAGATGAGCCGCAGCCGGTCGTCGGTGACGCCGCTGTCGTCGGGTTCGGGTTCGTCGGGGACTCGCACGAGGCCGGCCTCCCTGAGCTTGGCGGCGCCGACGGCGTCGCGGCGGAGCCGGTCGGTGGCGCGGTGGCGGGCGGCGGTGGTCAGCCAGGCGCCCGGCCGGTCGGGGATGCCGTCGCGGGGCCACGTGCGCAGGGCGAGGGCGAAGGCTTCCTGGGCGCACTCCTCGGCCAGGTCCCAGTCGCCGGTGATCCGGATGAGCGTGGCCACGACCTGGCCCCACTCCTCGCGGAACGCCTCGGCGACCGCGGTCTCGACATCCACCACCCGCTCCTTTCCGGCCGGTCAGCTCCCCGACGAACGGGACGGTCCGGGACCGACAGCCGCGGCGTGACACGCGCCGAACCCGTCGGCGCGCACGACGATCCGGCCGGCTTCGACACGGACGGCGGTCTCGGTGGCGTCGCTGACGGCGGTGACGCCGGCGGCCGCCGCGAGTTCGCCACCGGCGTCGCAGACCAGGCGCAGGCGGGGCCGGGCCGGTGGCGCGATCGCCTGGTCGAGGCAGCCGCGCAGGTCGGCGACGGCGAGCCGGGCCAGCGGGGCGAGTTCGCCGGGGTCGCTGGTGACGAGCACGGCGGTGACGTCGGCGCCGGTGCGGAGGGCCTCTTCGAAGGCGGCGGCGCGGTGCAGGCCGAGGACGGTGACGACGCCGTCGCCGGGCCGGAAGGCTTCGCCGGTCAGCAAGTCGGTCGCCGTCGGGGGCTGCCACGGCGCGCTCGCGGGCCGGGCCTGGGTGGTGATCGGCGGCTCGGCCGGCCAGTCGTCGCTCAGGCCGAGGTCGAGCAGGGCGGCGCAGGCGGTGACGAGGTGGAACGGCTCGCCGAAGCCCGGTGCGGCGGAGGCGAGCTGGCTCGCGCCGTGCAGCGTGGTGAGCGCGGCTTCGGCGACCCGCACGAGACGGCGGCCCGGGCGGACGCGTTCGAGAGCGAGGCCGAGCAGGATCGCGTCGACGCGCATGAGCTCGGCGAAGGGCCGGCGGGTGTGCTCGTCGGCGAGGACCTCGGGCAGCAGGTCGCGGGCGAGGCGGGCCTCTTCGCTGTCGCTGTCGGTGGACAGCGGGAGCCGGGCGATCCAGGCGCGGGCGAACGCGGCCAGGACGTCGGCCGCGGACGGGTCCCGCGGTGGGGTGGCGGGCCGGGGCGCGCGTTCGGCGAGGTCGGCCAGTACCGCGAAGTACAGGGCGCGTTTGCCGGGGAAGTTGGAGTAGACCGCGCCGCGGGTGAGTTCGGCGCGTTCGGCGATGACGTCGATCTTCGCCTCGCGGAAGCCGCGGCGGGCGAACTCGTCGCGGGCGGCGGTGAGCACCTTGGCGCGGTTGCGTTCCTGGGTCTGCGCCCTGCTGAGCCTGACCATGGTCCTCCTTGCCGTGGGATCGCGAGCCAAGATACCGTGACCACTGAGATGATTAGAACATCTGATATCAACATCTGGAGTGGTGGATGACCCCCGAGATCGACTTGACCGAACCGAAGGTGCTGACCGACCCGTTCACCGCCTACGACCACGCGCGGGAAGCGAGCGCGGTGGCCAGGCTGGTCATCCCCGGGTTCGGCCCGTTCTGGGCCGTGACCCGCTACGCCGAAGCGCGCGCGATGCTGGGCGACGCCCGGTTCGAGGTGAACTCCGGCAGTTTTATGCGGCCGCCGGGCATCCCCGACCACTGCCTCGCGTACCTGGAGACGATGGCCGAGAAGGACGGCCAAGAGCACCTGCGGCTGCGGCGCCTGGTCGCCCCGGCGTTCACGCCGAAGCGGGCCGCGCAGCTGCGGCCCCGGCTGGCGGCGATCACCGCCCGGCTGCTCGACGAACTGCCGGGGCACGCCGAGGACGGCGTCGTCGACCTGGTTCCGCACTTCGCGCGGCCGCTGCCGATCGACGTCATCTGCGAGCTGGTCGGCATTCCCGAAGCCGACCGGCCCCGCTGGCGCGGCTATGGCGCCGCGGTCTCGAGCGGGGTGGGGCCGGACTTCGCCGCGGCGATCCCGGCGATCATCGAAGGCGCGAAGGAAGCCGTGGCGCGCAGCCGGGCCGAGCCGGGCGACGACCTCATCGGCGACCTGGTGCGGATCCAGGCCGAGGACGGTGACCGGCTCACCGACACCGAGCTGGTCACCCTGGTCTGGCACCTGGTCCTGGGTGGGCAGACACCGGTGAACCTCATCGCCAACGCCGTCGAAGCGCTGCTGCGGCACCCGGACCAGCTGGCCCTCTTGCGTGCGGACGCCGGGTGGTGGCCGGGGGCGGTCGAGGAGCTGATGCGCTGGTGCAGCCCGCAGCTGCTGACCACGCCGCGGTTCGCGCGCGAGGACGTCGAGATCGGCGGGGAGCTGATCCGCGAGGGCGAGCGGGTGACGGCGGCGATGGTGGCCGCCGACCGCGACCCGCGGGCGTTCGACGACCCGGACCGCTTCGACGTCACCCGCTCGGGGCCGGCGCAGCTGGGCTTCTCGCACGGGCCGCACTTCTGCCTGGGCGCTTCGATTTCGCGGGTGCAGACCGAGGTGGCGCTGTCGTCGCTGTTCGCGCGCTTCCCGGACCTGGCGCTCACCGAGGACGTTCCGCGGGCGCCCGACGGCGGGACCTGGCGCCCGGCGCGGCTATTGCTGGCGCTCCGACCGCCGGTCCGCACGTCTTGAATGACTCATTCCTGGCGTCGCACGCCAGGAATGAGTCATTCAAGACGCCGGGGGCGGGTGCTGACCAGCGCTTCGATGCCGTCGAGGACCCGGGCCAGGCCGAAGCGGAAGGTGTAGGCCGGGTTCTCGGCGGCGTTGTGGGCCTCACCGGCAGCTTGGCCGACGCGGGAGGAGATCGGGTAGTGCGCCGCGTCGGCGGCCGGGATGCCGGCCAGCACCGGCCACGCGCGCTCCCACCACTGGGCGTCGGTCAGCCCGGTGGCGCGGACGAGTCGGGCGTTGTCGAGGGAGCTGCGCGCGGTGGCGCGGACCAGGCCGGTGACGAGGCTGACCACGGCGTCCATCTCGACGTCGCCGAGGCCGATGCCGTCGATCGCGCGCAGCTCCCGCTCGTACTTGGCGAAGCTGTGCGGGCCCAGTGCCGACCGGCTGGTGGTGACCTGCAGCAGCCAGGGGTGGCGGTGGAACAGCGTCCACTGGTCTTCGGCGATGGCGGTCAGCGCGGCCCGCCAGCCGAGCCCCTCTTCGGGAGCCGCCAGTTCGCCGTGGACGTGGTCGATCATCAGGTCCAGCAGCTCCGCCCGGCCCGGCACATAGGTGTAGAGCGACATGGGGGAGACGCCGAGCTGTTCGGCGACCCGGCGGATGGTGACGGCCTCGATGCCGTCGGCGTCGGCCAGCGCCACCGCCGTGTGCACGACGTCGGCGGTGGCCAGCTTGGGTTTCGGGCCGCGGCGCGGGGGTGCCGCGACGCCCCAGAGCAGCTCGATCGCCCGCCGCGGGTCGCCGTCACCGTTCTCCTGCGTGCTCACGCCGGTCATTCTGCCCACCCGATTTCCGTACGACGTACAGAGTTGTGCTAACCTCTTCTTCGTACAGCGTACAGAGTTAGTGGGGGACGATGACCGCACACATTCACGCCGAGGGACTCCGCAAGCGCTACGGCGACGCGTACGCCCTCGAGGGGTTCGATCTCTCCGTCCCGGCCGGCACCCTGTGCGGCCTGCTGGGACCCAACGGTGCGGGCAAGACGACCGCGGTCCGCGTCCTCTCGACGCTGCTGCGCCACGACGGCGGTGTCGCCCGGGTGGCCGGGTTCGACGTCGCCACCGAACCGGCGAAAGTGCGTGCTTCGATCGGGCTGGTCGGGCAGCAGGCCGCCGTCGACGAAATCCTGTCCGGACGGCAGAACCTGATCCTCTTCGGCCGGCTGCACCACCTGGGCCGGCGCGAGGCCACCCGCCGCGCCGACGACCTGCTCGAACGGTTCGACCTCGCCGATACCGGGTCGAAGCCGGTGTCGGCCTACTCGGGCGGGATGCGGCGGCGGCTCGACCTGGCCGCCTCGCTCCTGGCGGCGCCGCGGGTGCTGTTCCTCGACGAGCCGACGACCGGGCTGGACCCGCGCAGCCGCGCCGAGGTCTGGCGGGCGGTGCGGTCGCTGGTCGCGGACGGCACGACGGTGCTGCTCACGACGCAGTACCTGGAGGAGGCCGACCGGCTGGCCGACCGGATTTCCCTCGTCGAGCACGGCCGGGTGATCGCCGAAGGCTCCCCGGCGCAGCTGAAGGGCTCGCTGGGGGCGACCCGGATCGAGCTGGTGCTCACCGACCCCGACGCCCTCGGCGCCGCGGCCGGGCTGCTCGCCCGGGTCACCGGCGCCGAGCCGGTCACCGAAGAACTGCGGGTGAGCGCGCCGGCCGAGCCGTCGATGCTGACCGACGTCGTGCGTGAACTGGCCGCGACCGAGCTGGCGTTCGCCGATGTCGCGCTGCGGCATCCGACGCTCGACGAAGTGTTCCTGGAGCTGACGGGGAAGGTGTCGCGATGAGGTGGGCGCTCGAAGACGGCTGGACGCTGACCCAGCGCTATCTGGCGCAACTGGGCCGGCGCCCGGCCCGCCTGGCCGGCGTGGTGGCCTTCCCGATCCTGATGGTGCTGATCTTCGCCTACCTGCTCGGCGGCGGGATGAGCGTGCCCGGCGGCGGCTCCTACCGCGAGTTCCTGATGCCGGGGATGTTCGCGATGACCATGGCCTTCGGGCTCTCGGGGACGATGATCGCGGTGCTGGACGACACCGGCAAGGGCGTCACCGACCGGTTCCGGTCGCTGCCGATGGCGCCGTCGGCGGTGTTCACCGGGCGGGTGGCGGCGGATCTGGTGAACGCGGTGCTCGCGCTGGCGGTGCTGGTCGGCTGCGGGCTCGCCGTCGGCTGGCGCCCGCACGGCAGCCCGGGCGAGACCCTCGCGGCGCTCGGCCTGCTGCTCCTGTTGCGGATGGCGCTGGTGTGGGCCGGGATCTACCTGGGCCTGCTGACGTCGGATCCGTCGATGGTGTCGCTGGCGCAGACCCTCGAATTCCCGTTCGGGTTCCTTTCCGGGGCGTTCGTGGCGACCTCGACGATGCCGGCCTGGCTGGGAGCCGTGGCAGAGTGGAACCCGTTGTCCGCCACGGTGACCGCGGCGCGGGTGCTGTTCGGCAACCCGGGCGCGGCCGGCACGTCCTGGGTGAGCTCGCACGCGGTGCCGATGGCCGTGGTCTGGCCGCTGGTGCTGCTGGCGGTGTTCGTGCCGTTGTCGGTGCGCCGGTACGGGAGGCTGGGGAACTGAACGTCCACTTCGAACCGGGCGAACCACCGCGGGCGGGACGCCTGGTGGTCGACGGCCGCGAGCTGTCCATTGCGGACGGTCTGCCGGAACTGCTGGCCGGCGCCGACGCCTTCTGGGCGACGGCGGCGCAGGCAGCGGTGCGGCTGGTCGCCGCGGGGCGGCTGCTGCCGGGGGTCACCGCGGCCGGGCACGACGCCTGGCGCGCCGGGCCGCTGGAACCGGCGGAAGCCGCGTGGCTGCGCGACCTCGCGGCCGCGATGCCCCCGGACGACCGCGCGCCGGGGCCGCTGCTGCGGGCGTTCCTCGACGCCGTCGCCGACACGCTGCCCCGCACTCCCGCCGCGGCCAAGGCGGCCGGGACGCGGTTGTTCGCCGCCGTCGCGCCCCAGCGCGCGGATTCCCTGCGCGTCTGGGCGGACGATCTGGCCGCCGGCCTGGACTCGGGAATCCGGGTGTCGCTGCGGCTCGAAGCCCCGGACGGGTTCGGCTCCGGCCGCTTCCACGCCGTGGTCCAGGTGCACAGCCTGGCCGACCCCGGGCAGGTCGCCGACGCGGCGGAGCTGTGGGAGACCGGGCGGTTCGGGCCGCGGGCGCGCATCGACGTCCTGCTGGCCCTGCGCCGCGGCGCGCAGGTGTGGCCGGCGCTGGGACCGCTGCTGACCTCGGCCGTGCCGGCCGAGCTGGAGCTGGCCGAGGACGACGTCACCGAGCTGGTCGCGGCCGCGGCGCCACGGCTGGCGGCGGCCGGGATCGACGTGCACTGGCCCGCCGAGCTGGCGGGGTCGCTGACCGCGCGGGCCGTCGTCCGCGCCGGGGACACCCCGGGTGACCTGCCGTCGTTCTTCGGCGGCGGGCGCGCCCTGGCGTTCGACTGGCAGCTCGCCCTGGGCGGTGCGGTGCTGACCGAGGCGGAGCTGGACGCGCTCGCCGAGGCACGCCGCCCGGTGGTGCGGCTGCGCGATGGGTGGGTGCTGGTCGACCCGGCGCTGGCGGCGAAGGCGCGGGAGCGGGCCCTCAAACCGCTGACCCCGGTCGACGCGCTGGGCGCGGTGCTGTCGGGGAGCACCGAGGTCGACGGCGAGGTGGTCGAGGTCGTCACCGACGGCTGGCTGGCGCGGCTGCGGGAACGGCTGTCCGAGCCTCCGGAACCACCGGCGCCGCCGGCCGGGCTGGCCGCGACGCTGCGGGACTACCAGCTGCGGGGGCTGCAGTGGCTGGCCACCGTCACCGGGCTCGGCCTCGGCGGGTGCCTCGCCGACGACATGGGCCTGGGCAAGACGGTCACCCTGATCGCGCTGCACCTGCACCGGGCTGCGGGGGCGACCTTGGTGGTGTGCCCGGCTTCGCTGCTGGGCAACTGGGAACGCGAGATCCGCCGGTTCGCCCCCGGCGTGCCGGTGCGGCGCTTCCACGGCAGCGCCCGGTCCCTGGACGACGTCGAGGATGCCGCCGGGTTCGTCCTCACGACCTACGGCACGCTGCGCACCGATCCGGCGCCGCTGGCCGGGGTGCGGTGGGGGCTGCTGGTCGCCGACGAGGCCCAGCACGTCAAGAACCACCGCTCGGGTACGGCGAAGGCGCTGCGGCTGGTGCCGTCGGCGGCGCGGGTGGCGCTGACCGGCACGCCGGTGGAGAACACGCTCTCGGAACTGTGGGCGATCCTCGACTGGACCACGCCCGGGCTGCTGGGGTCGCTGAGCGAGTTCCGGACGCGCTGGGCGAAGCCGATCGAGGCCGGGGATCCGGTGGCGGCGGACCGGCTTTCGCGGTTGCTGCGGCCGTTCCTGCTGCGGCGCCGGAAATCCGATCCGGGGATCGCGCCCGAGTTGCCGGCGAAGACCGAGACCGACCGGCCGGTGGCGCTCAGCACGGACCAGGTGGCGCTGTACGAGGCGGTCGTGCGGGAGATGATGGCCGACATCGCCGCCAGCGACGGCATGGCCCGCCGCGGCCGGATCGTCAAGCTGCTGACCGCGCTCAAGCAGATCTGCAACCACCCGGCGCAGTACCTCAAAGAGCCCGGTGGCCGGTCGGGCAAGGTGGACCTGCTCGACGAGCTGCTGGACACGATCCTCACCACCGGCGGCGCGGTGCTGGTGTTCACCCAGTACGTCGCCATGGCGCGGCTGCTGGAGAAGCACCTGGCCGGGCGCGGGATCGCGACGCAGCTGCTGCACGGCGGGACGCCGGTGGCGCGTCGGGAGGAGCTCGTGGCGCGGTTCCAGGACGGTGCGGTACCGGTGTTCCTGCTGTCGCTGAAGGCGGCCGGGACCGGGCTGAACCTCACGCGCGCCGACCACGTCGTGCACTTCGACCGCTGGTGGAACCCGGCGGTGGAGGACCAGGCGACCGACCGGGCGTACCGGATCGGGCAGACCCGGCCGGTCCAGGTGCACCGGCTCGTCGCCGAGGGCACGGTCGAAGACCGGATCGCGGCGATGCTGCGGGAGAAGCGGGCACTGGCCGAGGCCGTGCTGGCCGGCGGCGAGGCCGCGTTGACGGAACTGTCGGACACCGAGCTGGCCGAGCTCGTCGAGCTGAGGAGCCGCGGATGAGCGACGACCGGGTACGCGGCTTTCCCGCGTTCGGCGCGGCCGGGCACCTCGCCCGTTCGTGGTGGGGCCGGGCGTGGGTGCACGCGATGGAGGACACCGCGCTGGACCTGCGTCAGCTGAAGAAGGGCCGCAAATACGCCGCGGCCGGCCTGGTCGGCCCGATCACGGTCAGCCCGGGCCGGATCGCGGCGGTGGTCGAGGACGCCGACGGCGGCCCGTACCGCACGCAGCTGCGGCTGGCGGAACTGCCGGAGGCGGACTGGACGCGGTTGCTCGACCGCGTCGCCTCCCGCGCGGGGCACCTGGCGGCGCTGCTGGACCGCGACCTGCCCCCCGACCTGGTCGAGGCGGCCGGCGTCGACCTCCTGCCGGGCATCGGTGACCTCGATCCCGAGTGCGACTGCCCGGGCTGGGAGCTGCCGTGCCGGCACGCGGCGGCGTTGTCGTTCCAGGCTTCCTGGCTGCTCGACGCGGACCCGTTCCTGCTGCTGCTGATGCGCGGCAAGGGGGAGCGGGAGATCCGCGACGAGCTGGAGAGCCGCACGGCGCCGGTGCCGGTCGCGGAACCGGCGGCGGACCGGGTGCCGGGCGAGCTGCCCGACCTGGCCGCGTTCCGGCCGTCGGGAGCCCCGTCGATCCCGGCGGCACCCGGGGTGCCGGCCGAGACGTTCGCGCTGCTGGTGGCCAACGCCGCCGGACAGGCGCGGGCGTTGTCGGAGGGGCGGCCGTGGCCGGGGCGGCGGCACGACGCGGTCCGCTTGGCCGCGGAGTTCCCCTCGGCGGCGGCGCGGCTGGGTGCGGGGTCGGCGCGGGCGGTTGCGGCGTGGCGGTACGGCGGGCAGGACGGCCTGGAGGTGCTGGAGACGCCGTGGACGCCGCCGAAAGCCGTGGTGGCGGCCGCGCGGGCGGCACTGGCGGAGGCCGAGGAGGAGCCGGTGTTCGAGCGGAACCGGTGCACGGTCGGCGAGGTGCAGCTGAGGCTGGATCGCCGGGGCCGGTGGCACCCGTACCGGCGCGAGGGGGACGAGTGGTGGCCGGCGGGGGCGCCGGAGAACGATCCGGGGTTGCTGGTGGGCTGAAATCCGTCACTTTGCCCCGTATCCAGCGCGGTACTCGTTGTCTCCTGTCCCCTGACGGCGGGTTCCGCCGGGCCACTGGGGGTGCGGGCGCGCGGGTTCCTTTCCGCGCGCCCGCCCGGTTTCCGCCGGTGACCGACAGAGTTCGAGAAGATCCCGCCGTCGTGGCTGGAGGGGGCCCGCGGGTCCCCTCCAGCGTCAGGCCGTCGCCTTCGCCGCGTAGTCCTTGACCCGCATCGAGTCGTGCATGCGCACGCCGCCGGTGTTGAGCTTCGCGATCGCCCGCGTCAGCCCGGCAGGCAGTGCCGAGACCAGCTGCCCGCCGCGGGCCAGCGCCCACACCCCGGAGCGCGACGCCGGGATCAGGCTTCGCGCGGCGCCCATCGCGAACGCCCGGCTGCGGCGCACCAGTTCGCCCATCTCCCGCTCGTAGGCGGCGAAGGCACGCTCGTGGTCCCCGTTCGCCTCGGCCAGCTCGCCGGCCAGGACGTACGCGCCGAGAACGGCGAGGCTCGTGCTGCCCCCGACCGCCGGGCCGGGGCAGTATCCGGCGTCGCCGACGAGCGTCACCCTCCCGCGGGACCACGTGTCCAGCCGCAGCTGGGTGATCGAGTCGAAGTAGAACGGGCCCGGGCCGTCGAGGCCGGCCAGCCAGCCGGCGACCTGCGGGTGCATCCCCGAGAAAGCTGCCCGGAGCAGTTGCTGCTGCCGCGGGACGTCCCGGTGGTGGTAGTCGAGCGGCTCGTCGCGGCGGAACAGGAACACCGCGCGCGCGTCGTCCAGGTGCCCGGCGCTGTAGAGGGAGGCGGTGCGGCCGGGACCGAGGTGGGTGACGGCTTCGCCGTCGAGGCCGAGGGCGTCCGGCAGGGACAGCACCGCAAGGTACGCGCCGATGAACGTCGTCAGCCCGGCCTCGTCCCCGAACACCAGGCGCCGGACGTTCGAGTGCAGCCCGTCGGCCCCGACGACGAGGTCGAAGCGGCGTGCCGGCGCGTGCTCGAAGGTGACGTCGCCGTCGGGGGAGATGCCGGTGATCGAGTCGCCGAAGAGGTACTCGACGGCGTCGCGGCCGGCGTCGTAGTAGATCTCGCTGAGGTCGTCGCGCATCACCTCGACGTGCCGGTCGGAGGTGGCCTGGAAGACCTTCGCCAGGTCCACCCGGATGGGCTTGTCGCTGCCTTCGCGGTGCACCGTCATCCGGGTGGTGCCGGTGGCGACGGCCGCCACCCGCGGCAGGACGCCCATCCGTTCGGTGATGTCCATGGCCGGCCGGAACAGGTCGACGGCATGGCCGCCGGTCTTGCGCAGGGCCGGCGCGCGCTCCACGACGGTGACGGCGAAGCCGTGGCGGGTGAGCCAGTACGCCAGCACCGGGCCGGCGATGCTGGCGCCGGAGACGAGGATCCGCACGAGTACCTCCCTGACTTAACGGTAGGTAAGTTGTACCACAGTTCCTTACCTATCGTTAAGTCAGTTATGCTGGGGCGGTGCCGAAGCCCTCCGACACCAAGCAGCGCATCCTCGACGTCGCCCGCGACCTGTTCACCAGCCAAGGCGTCCAGCGCACCAGCCTCCAGGACATCGCCGACCGGCTCGGCATCACCAAACCCGCGCTCTACTACCACTTCCAGTCCCGCGAAGACCTGGTCCGCAGCATCGTGCAACCCCTGCTCGACGACGGCGAGAAGTTCCTCCTCGACCAGGAAGCCCGCGGCGACGCGCCGGTGCGCGAGCTGATCGAAGGCTTCTTCGACTTCAACTACCGCCACCGCGCCGACGTCGTCATGCTGCTGTCCGAGCTGCCGACCCTGGCCGACCTCGGGCTCGTCGACCGCGTCCTGGGCTGGCGGACCCGCCTCACCGAGCTGATCAGCGGCCCGTCGCCGACCCTCGAACAGCAGGCCAGGGCGATCCTGGCCCTCGGCGGCCTGCAGGACGTCTGCATGCAGTTCCCCGACGTCCCCGTCGCCGACCTCAAGGCCGCCGCGGTCGCCGGCGCCCTCGACGCACTCGGCCGCTGAGAATCTCCCCGGCGTGTGTCGAGAACGCTCCGCCGGCTCCGTCCCAGGGGCAGAAGCAACCACGAAGGCCCCGGCACGGAGAAGGAGACCGACCATGCAGCAGAACGAGATCACCGAGGTGCTCAACCGCCCGCTCAGCCGCGAACTACTGGCCCGCGACGTGACCCGGCTGGCCTACGTCGCCAAGGACGGCACCCCGCGCTCGATCCCCATCGCCTTCACCTGGAACGGCACGCACATCGTCCTGTGCACGGCGAAGAACTCCCCGAAGCTGCCGTCCCTGCGCGCCAACCCCGCGGTCGCCCTCACCATCGACACCGAGGTGCATCCGCCCACGATCCTCCTCGTCCGCGGCCGCGCGGAACTGGACGTCGTCGACGGCATCCCGGAGGAGTACCTGCAGATGAACGGCAGCTACGAGATGACCCCCGAACAGCGGGTCGAATGGGAACGCGAGGTGCGCTCGCTCTACGACGGCATGGTCCGGATCATCATCACCCCGACCTGGGCCAAGCTGATCGACTTCGAGACCACCCTGCCCAGCGCGGTCGAGGAACTGGCCCGGCAGCGGGCCGAGCGCGTCGGCTAGCGGACCGCGGCGCGCTCGATGTTTGACTCCCGGGCCGATGCGCCCCAGTGGCGTTGGGTACGTCAGATGGTGCTGTGGCGAAGTCGTCGGATGTGGTAGCCGGGTGGTCTGCCGTGGCTTGTCGTGAGTGGTATTTAGGGTTAGAACCCTAAATACCACTCACGACAAGCCACGGCAGGACGGTAAGCCGGA